>NZ_LDPD01000002.1:78932-116705 GCF_001026865.1 Geobacillus sp. ZGt-1
GTAGGTCGCTGCTAGGCAAAATGGAAAGCACGTCTTTTCTTTCCTTGGAAGAAAAGGCGTGCTTTTTCATTTATTCGGCTGCTTGACGTTTTATTGTCCAAAAAAACGGATATTCTATAGTTAGTTTTCCTTCTTTGGTCACTCTTGAAATTTTCCGTAATACATTGTATAGTAAGAGTAAGGTCAAATATAGTCAAAGTCAACAAATAGGCAGTGGGGTGTCCTGGTCAGCGGACGGCCCATCGCCAGGCAGCTTGGTTGTAAGGAAGGTGGTAGGTAGAGTGCCGAACATTTCCGACATCATTGAGCAATATTTAAAGCAAGTGCTCAATATGAGCGACCAAGATATCGTTGAAATTAAACGAAGCGAAATCGCTAATAAATTCCAATGTGTTCCGTCGCAGATCAACTATGTCATCAATACGAGGTTTACCCTTGAAAGAGGGTACATCGTTGAAAGCAAGCGCGGTGGCGGTGGGTATATCCGCATTATGAAAGTGAAGACAAAGAGTGAAGCACAGCTTATTGACCAGCTGCTCGAGCTTGTCGGCCACCGCATCAGCCAATCGAATGCCGAAGATGTGGTAAAACGTCTCGTTGAAGAAAAGGTAATTTCGGAGCGGGAAGCGAAAATTATGTTAAGCGCTATGGATCGTTCTGTTTTATATATCGATTTGCCCGAGCGGGACGAACTGCGGGCCCGCATGTTAAAAGCGATGCTGACGTCGCTGAAATACAAATAGGGGGAGGGGGAGGCATTGATTTGCCAAGAATGCAAGCAGCGGCCGGCCACGATGCACTTTACAAAAATTGTAAACGGAGAGAAAACGGAGTTCCATCTTTGCGAGCAATGTGCCAGAGAGCATGGCCATATGTTTACGTTCTACGGCAATGATGATTTTTCACTCAACAACTTGTTGGCGGGGCTTCTTAACTTTCAAGCGCCGATGAAAGAGATGACGGCGAACGCGTTTCCGAACCCGGATGTACTTCAATGTGAGACGTGCCAAATGACATACCATCAATTCACACAAATCGGGCGGCTCGGCTGCGCTAACTGCTACCGGACGTTTGCACGCTACTTGCCGCCGATTTTGAAACGGCTCCATAGCGGCAATACCGCTCATTCAGGAAAAATTCCGAAGCGAAAAGGCGGCGTTCTCCATTTGCGCAAGCAACTTGCTATGTTGAAACAAAAGCTTCAGGAGCTCGTTGCTCGTGAGGAATTCGAGCGGGCGGCCGAGGTGCGCGACCAAATCCGCTCGTTGGAGGATGAACTGCGTCGACGCGGAGAGGGGGATATGTAAGCGGTATGTCGTTCGAGAAGTTTTTCAATACGGCGGTCNGCGCGTGGATGAGCCAAGAGGGGCCGGATTCGGACATCGTCTTAAGCAGTCGCATCCGACTGGCGCGCAACATCGTTGACTTTCGTTTTCCAACGCTGTTTAGCAGTGAAGAAGCGATGCAAATCGTCGCGTTGTTTGAACGGACGTTCGCCCATCGTTCTTACGGAGGGGCAGGCCGCTTCGAGTTGTTGAAAATGTCGGAGCTTCAGCCGATTGAAAAACGGGTATTGGTAGAAAAACACTTAATTAGTCCGCATCTGGCTGAGGATTCGCCGTTTGGCGCTTGTCTGCTTTCGGAAAATGAAGAAATCAGCATCATGATCAACGAGGAGGATCATATCCGCATCCAATGCCTATTCCCGGGGTTGCAGCTTGCTGAGGCTCTCGAGGCGGCGAGCGAATTGGACGATTGGATTGAAGGGTATGTCAACTATGCCTTTGACGAGCGGCTTGGTTATTTAACGAGCTGCCCGACCAATGTCGGGACGGGATTGCGGGCTTCGGTGATGATGCATCTTCCGGCGCTTGTGCTGACGCAGCAAATTAACCGTATTATTCCTGCCATCAACCAGCTTGGGCTTGTTGTCCGTGGAACATACGGTGAAGGGAGTGAAGCGTTGGGAAATATATTCCAAATTTCCAACCAGATCACGCTTGGGAAATCGGAGGAAGACATTGTTGCTGATTTGCATACGATCGTTCAGCAGCTGATCGCCCAAGAAAGAGCGGCTCGTCAGGCATTAGTGAAAACTTTGGGCATACAATTAGAAGACAAGGTGTTCCGTTCATACGGCATACTGGCCAACTGCCGCGTCATCGAATCGAAAGAAGCGGCGCAATGTCTGTCCGATGTTCGCTTAGGGATTGATCTAGGATATATCAAGAACATCTCGCGCAACATTTTAAATGAGCTGATGATTTTGACGCAGCCGGGATTTTTGCAGCAATATGCCGGCGGGGCGCTTCGCCCTGAAGAACGGGACGTCCGCCGCGCGGCGCTGATCCGGGAGCGTTTAAAGATGGAGGAACGAAGAAAGATGGAGGGTGATGAACGATGATGTTTGGCAGATTTACGGAACGGGCGCAAAAAGTGCTGGCGCTGGCGCAGGAAGAAGCCATTCGCCTCGGCCATAACAATATCGGCACAGAACATATTTTGCTCGGCCTCATCCGCGAGGGCGAGGGGATCGCGGCTAAGGCGCTCATGGCGCTTGGGCTCGGCCCAGATAAAATTCAAAAAGAAGTCGAATCGCTCATCGGCCGTGGCAGTGAAGTGTCGCATACGATCCACTATACGCCGCGGGCGAAAAAAGTGATTGAGCTGTCGATGGATGAAGCGCGGAAGCTCGGCCATTCATACGTCGGCACAGAACATATTTTGCTTGGGTTGATCCGCGAAGGCGAAGGGGTGGCCGCCCGCGTGCTGAACAACTTGGGAGTAAGCTTGAACAAAGCGCGCCAGCAAGTGTTGCAGCTGCTTGGCAGCAATGAGTCGATGTCAGGCCATGGCGGCGGTGCTTCGCACGTGAGCACTCCGACGCTTGACAGCCTCGCCCGCGATTTGACAGCGATTGCCCGCGAAGGGCGGCTGGACCCGGTCATCGGCCGCAGTAAAGAAATTCAGCGCGTCATTGAAGTATTAAGCCGGCGGACGAAAAATAATCCGGTGTTGATCGGCGAGCCGGGCGTTGGGAAAACGGCCATTGCTGAAGGGTTAGCCCAACAAATCGTCAATAACGAAGTGCCGGAAACGCTGCGCGACAAGCGGGTCATGACGCTCGATATGGGGACAGTCGTCGCCGGAACGAAATACCGTGGAGAATTTGAAGACCGACTGAAAAAAGTGATGGATGAAATTCGTCAAGCGGGCAACATCATCTTGTTTATCGATGAGCTGCATACATTAATTGGCGCCGGTGGGGCGGAAGGAGCGATCGACGCGTCGAACATTTTGAAACCGGCGTTGGCGCGCGGGGAGCTTCAATGCATCGGCGCGACAACGCTCGATGAATACCGGAAATATATTGAAAAAGACGCCGCGCTTGAACGCCGCTTTCAGCCGATTTACGTTGATGAACCGACAGTGGAAGAATCGATCCAAATTTTAAAAGGGTTGCGCGATCGGTATGAAGCGCACCACCGCGTTTCGATTTCCGACGAGGCGATCGTGCAAGCCGTCAAGTTGTCCGACCGCTACATTACCGACCGTTTCTTGCCGGATAAGGCGATCGATTTGATCGACGAGGCTTGCTCGAAAGTGCGCCTTCGTTCGTTCACCGCACCGCCGAAATTGAAAGAACTTGAACAAAAGCTCGAGGAAGTGCGGAAAGAAAAAGACGCGGCCGTGCAAAGCCAAGAGTTTGAGAAAGCGGCGTCGCTGCGCGATATGGAACAGCGGCTGCGCGAAGAACTGGAGGAAACGAAACGTGCGTGGAAAGAAAAACAAGGCCAAGAAAATTTGGAAGTGACGGTCGAAGACATCGCCGCGGTCGTCTCGAGTTGGACCGGCATTCCGGTATCGAAGCTCGCTGAGACGGAAACGGAGCGGCTGCTCAAGCTGGAAGAAATTTTGCATTCGCGTGTCGTCGGCCAAGACGAGGCGGTCAAAGCGGTCGCCAAAGCGGTGCGCCGCGCCCGTGCTGGCCTGAAAGACCCGAAACGCCCGATCGGTTCGTTCATTTTCCTTGGTCCGACCGGGGTTGGGAAAACGGAGTTGGCTCGAGCCTTGGCAGAAGCGATGTTTGGCGATGAAGACGCCCTCATTCGCATCGATATGTCCGAGTATATGGAAAAACACTCGACATCGCGGCTCATCGGGTCGCCGCCGGGGTATGTCGGTTATGAAGAAGGCGGCCAGCTGACGGAAAAAGTGCGCCGCAAGCCGTATTCGGTTGTCCTGTTAGATGAGATGGAAAAAGCGCATCCGGACGTGTTCAATATTTTGCTGCAAGTGTTGGAAGATGGGCGGCTGACTGACTCGAAAGGGCGGACGGTCGACTTCCGCAACACGATCATCATCATGACGTCCAACGTCGGCGCCGATGCGCTGAAACGGAATAAGTACGTTGGCTTCAACATTCAAGACGGGAACCAGCAATACAAAGATATGAAAAGCAAAGTGATGGATGAGCTGAAAAAAGCATTCCGTCCAGAGTTTTTAAACCGGATCGACGAAATCATCGTCTTCCATTCGCTCGAAAAAGACCATCTGAAACAAATCGTCCGATTGATGGCCGATACGCTCGTGAAGCGGCTGAAAGAGCAAGACATTGATCTTGAGCTGACGGAGGCCGCCATTGAGAAAATCGCCGCCGAAGGGTTCGATCCAGAATACGGTGCCCGCCCGCTGCGCCGCGCCTTGCAAAAGCATGTTGAAGACCGTTTGTCCGAAGAATTGTTAAAAGGCACGATCGCCAAAGGGCAAAAAGTCGTCGTGGATGTCAAAGACGGGGAGTTTGTCGTATTGTCGAAACAAGCGGTCGTGTGAGGGAAGAAAAGGCATGCGGCAGCTTCCTGCCCATGCCTTTTTTTCGTTGGAAAACGTTACAGAAAGGGTTAAGATCGATGGCGAAGAAGAAAACGAAGTTCGTTTGCCAAGAGTGTGGATATGAGTCGGCCAAATGGCTTGGACGCTGTCCGGGATGCCAAACATGGAATTCGTTTGTTGAGGAAATTGAGCAGGAGAAACCGACTGTGCGCGGCGCATTTCTTCATTCGGAGCGGGCGGGTTCGGCCAAACCGGTCCCGATTACAGCCGTGGAGGCGGTGCAAGAGCCGCGCATGAAAACGAACAGCGCGGAGCTCGATCGCGTGCTGGGCGGTGGAATCGTCAAAGGTTCGCTCGTTTTGATCGGCGGCGACCCTGGCATTGGCAAATCAACGTTGCTTTTGCAAACATCGGCGCAGCTGGCCGCCGCTGGGCATCAAGTGCTGTATGTCTCCGGTGAGGAATCGGTCAAACAAGTAAAGCTGCGCGCTGGACGCCTTCGTGCGGAGTGCGATCAGCTGTACGTGTTGGCGGAAGCAGATTTGGAATACATTGTGGCAGCGGTTGAAACGGTTCAACCTGCTTGTGTCATCATTGATTCGATTCAGACGGTGTATCGCACCGATATTTCCTCTGCACCGGGCAGCGTCGCCCAAGTGCGCGAATGCACGGCCGAGCTGATGAAGCTGGCGAAAACAAAAGGCATTGCCATTTTTATCGTCGGTCATGTGACGAAGGAAGGGGCGATCGCCGGGCCGCGCCTGCTCGAACATATGGTGGACACCGTTCTCTATTTTGAAGGGGAGCGACACCATACGTATCGCATTTTGCGAGCGGTGAAAAACCGTTTTGGCTCAACGAACGAAATCGGCATTTTTGAGATGCGCGACATTGGGCTGAAGGAAGTGGAAAACCCATCAGAAGTGTTTTTAGAAGAACGGTCGCGCGGAGCGGCTGGCTCGACGGTCGTGGCGGCGATGGAAGGGACGCGGCCGGTGCTCGTGGAAATCCAGGCGCTCGTCTCGCCGACGAGCTTCGGCAACCCGAGACGGATGGCGACCGGCCTTGACCATAACCGTGTGTCGCTTTTGATGGCCGTGCTCGAAAAGCGGGTTGGGCTGCTGTTGCAAAACCAAGATGCTTATTTGAAAGTGGCGGGCGGCGTGAAGCTTGATGAGCCGGCAATTGACTTGGCGGTCGCTGTCAGCATCGCCTCGAGCTTTCGCGATCGGCCGACGAATCCGGCGGATGTCATTATCGGCGAAGTCGGCTTAACTGGAGAGGTGCGCCGCGTCTCGCGCATCGAACAGCGCGTGCAGGAGGCGGTAAAATTAGGCTTTTCCCGCATCATTGTGCCAAAAAACAATTTAGCCGGCTGGCAGCCGCCAAAAGGTGTGCAAGTGATCGGTGTTTCGCATGTGGCCGAGGCGCTTGAGCATACAATGTGTTAATCGCTCTTTCGCCTGCGCGGCCCGCTTCTTCGTGTCCAAGGGGATATGAGCGATCAAAAATTCATCGCCTCTTCATTCTTAAGTGCTCAAGCAGAGGCATAAACAGCCTAAAAGGATTGAACCTTTTCGCTCTGATGTACGTAAAAATATAGTAGGGAGATCCGAAACAACTACGGCGTTTGGCCGGCGTTTTCTGCTATTGTTACAAGCAGATGTCGAATGTTCAAAAACGATTAAAAATTGCCTTCCAATTGGTTTCAAACATTGGAAACTGTTTATAATGTTAAATAGGGAGGTGAAGATGGGCTGATGGTCAAACGCATTGTGCAATTATTTTTCCTCGCCGTGGGCGGAACGTTAGGCGCCATGTTTTTTCCTGACTTGCTTAAGGTGATGAATGTGAGCGGCATGCCGCTTCTCAATAATTCTTATACGCTGGCGGTGCTGGGGGCAGTCGTTTTCTTTTTGTTGACGTTTTGGCTTGTCGATTATGTGGTCGACATGATTCGCTGGGTGGAGGAAACGCTCGTGAAGGCGCCGGCCGCCGACGTGCTGTTTGGCAGTCTCGGGCTGATTTTCGGTCTTATTATCGCGTTTTTCGTTGTCATGCCGTTGCAGTCGTTTCACATTCAAGTGTTGAATACGGTGTTGCCGATTTTTTTGACGGTGTTGCTTGGCTACTTAGGGTTTCGCGTCGGTTTAAAGAAACGGAATGAGTTGATGAACTTATTTTCCTTGTCCAATCGCATGGCGAAGAAAAAAGGTGGAGAAGCGGAAAACGAACCGTCAAAGGGCGGTGCTGTGAAAATTTTGGATACGAGCGTCATCATCGACGGGCGGATCGCAGACATTTGCCAAACCGGGTTTTTGGAAGGGCCGCTTGTCATTCCGCGGTTTGTGCTCGAAGAATTGCAGCATATCGCCGATTCGTCCGATGTGCTGAAGCGGAACCGCGGCCGCCGCGGCTTGGATATTTTGAACCGCATCCAAAAAGAAATGGCGATGAAAGTGGAAATCCATGAAGCGGATTTCAGCGACGTCCAGGAAGTCGACAGCAAACTCGTCAAGCTGGCGAAGCAGCTTCAAGGCGTTGTCGTGACGAACGATTTCAATTTAAACAAAGTATGTGAGCTGCAAAACGTGCGTGTTTTGAATATCAACGATTTAGCGAATGCCGTCAAACCGGTCGTGTTGCCAGGCGAGGAGCTGAACGTACACGTCATTAAAGATGGGAAGGAGCATAACCAAGGCGTGGCCTATTTGGACGACGGGACGATGATCGTCGTTGAAGATGGCAAAGAATATATCGGCAAACGGGTTGACGTTTTAGTCACCAGCGTGTTACAAACATCTGCAGGGAGAATGATTTTTGCCAAATTGAAACTGCTGCAAAAAGCGTTGTAAAACGAATAGGGGAAACGGCCAATGAATTACGAAGCGATTGTCTTGGCGGCCGGGCGAGGAAAGCGGATGAACGCCGGCATGAACAAGCAATTCCTTGAGCTTGGCGGTGAGCCGCTCATCGTTCGGACGCTGAACGTGTTTGAGCGCGATGAGCGGTGCACCCGCATCGTGCTCGTCGTCAACCCAGCCGAGCGAAGCCGATTTGAGCAGCTGCTCGCCCGCTTTCGCATTCAAAAAGTCGCCGCGCTTACCGACGGCGGCGAGGAGCGGCAGCATAGCGTCTATAACGGATTGCAGGCGCTCGCGGGGGAGGAGATTGTTCTCATCCATGACGGCGCCCGCCCGTTTGTCCGCGTCCATCATTTGCACGAGCTAGTGAACGCCGCTGTTCAGTACGGGGCGGCGATCCCGGCAGTGCGGGTGAAAGATACGATCAAAAAAGCGAACGGTTTGTTTGTCGAACAGACGATTGATCGTTCCAGCTTGTGGGCGGTGCAGACGCCACAAGCTTTTCGTCTGTCTTTGATCATGGAAGCGCACGAAGCGGCGAAACAGGCTGGCTATCTCGGCACGGATGACGCCAGCCTTGTGGAGCGAATCGGCAAGCCGGTGAAGATCATTGAGGGGGATTATCGCAATATTAAGCTGACGACGCCGGAGGACCTTTTGTTTGCTGAAGCGATTTTGGCAAGCCGGATGGCCGAATAGATGGGGGTGGAGAGATGTTTCGCATTGGACAAGGGTTTGACGTCCATCAGCTTGTTGAAGGGCGTCCGCTGATCATTGGCGGCGTTACTATTCCGTATGAAAAGGGGCTGCTCGGCCACTCAGATGCCGACGTGCTGCTTCATGCGGTGGCGGACGCATGCCTTGGGGCGATCGGCGCCGGCGATATCGGCCGGCATTTTCCAGACACAGATCCGCGCTTTAAAGATGCCGACTCGGCTGAGCTGTTGGCGCACGTATGGGCGCTCGCTCGGCAGGAAGGGTATAGGCTCGTGAACGCCGACTGCACGATCATCGCACAAAAGCCGAAGCTGGCGCCATATATTGAAGAAATGAGGGCGGTGATCGCTCGGTTGCTGGAAGCCGAGCGCTCGCAAGTCAATGTGAAGGCAACGACGACGGAGAAGCTTGGATTCACTGGGCGGGGGGAAGGCATTGCCGCCCAGGCGGTCGTCTTGCTGCAAAAAAGCTAATGGAGCGGCCTTTGGCAGCATCATTTGGGAAGGCCTCGTTCTTTAATACATAAGCGCTTTGTTCGCCGTCCTGGCTAGGAGGTGTAAAGGGGGGGCGTCGGCGGCGTGGTGCGGCTTAGGCGAGAGCTGTCTGTTTTGAACTTTGCCGCGATAAACGGTACAATAATAGCACAAGCTTTGATGGAAGTGGAGGGTTTGGATGATGGCAAAAGAGGTGCGCGTGCGCTATGCGCCGAGCCCAACCGGCCATTTGCATATCGGCGGGGCGCNNNCAGCGCTGTTTAACTATTTGTTTGCCCGCCATCACGGTGGAAAAATGATCGTCCGCATCGAGGATACGGATATTGAACGGAACGTCGAAGGCGGCGAAAAGTCGCAGCTCGAAAACTTAAAATGGCTCGGCATTGATTATGATGAATCGATTGATCAAGATGGCGGCTACGGGCCGTACCGGCAAACGGAGCGGCTCGATATTTACCGAAAATATGTGAATGAATTGCTTGAGCAAGGGCATGCGTACAAATGTTTTTGCACGCCGGAAGAGCTCGAGCGCGAGCGGGAGGCGCAGCGGGCGGCCGGCATCGCCGCTCCGCAGTACAGCGGCAAATGCCGCCATTTGACGCCGGAGCAGGTCGCGGAGCTCGAGGCGCAAGGGAAGCCGTATACGATCCGCCTGAAGGTGCCGGAAGGGAAAACGTACGAGTTTTACGATTTAGTGCGCGGCAAAGTGGTGTTTGAATCGAAAGATGTCGGCGGCGATTGGGTGATTGTCAAGGCGAATGGCATTCCGACATACAATTTCGCTGTTGTCATCGACGACCATTTAATGGAAATCAGCCATGTGTTTCGCGGTGAGGAACATTTGTCCAATACGCCGAAGCAGCTCATGGTATACGAGTATTTCGGCTGGGAGCCGCCGCAGTTCGCGCACTTGACGTTGATCGTCAACGAGCAGCGGAAAAAGCTGTCGAAGCGCGATGAATCAATCATTCAGTTCGTCTCGCAATACAAAGAACTTGGCTATTTGCCGGAAGCGATGTTCAACTTTTTCGCTTTGCTTGGCTGGTCGCCGGAAGGAGAGGAAGAAATTTTTACGAAAGACGAACTGATCCGCATGTTCGATGTCTCCCGGCTGTCAAAATCGCCGTCCATGTTTGATACGAAAAAGCTGACATGGATGAACAACCAATATATCAAAAAGCTTGATCTTGACCGGCTTGTCGAGCTGGCCTTGCCGCATTTAGTGAAAGCCGGGCGCCTGCCGGCGGATATGACGGACGAACAGCGGCAATGGGCGCGCGATTTAATTGCTTTGTATCAAGAGCAAATGAGCTACGGTGCGGAGATCGTCCCGCTGTCTGAGCTGTTCTTTAAAGAAGAAATCGACTACGAGGACGAGGCGCGTCAAGTGCTTGCTGAAGAGCAAGTGCCGGCTGTGCTTTCCACCTTCCTTGAGAGCGTGCGTGAGCTTGAGCCGTTTACGGCAGACGAGATTAAAGCGGCCATTAAAGCGGTGCAAAAGGCGACCGGGCAAAAAGGGAAAAAGTTGTTTATGCCGATCCGCGCGGCGGTGACGGGACAAACGCACGGACCGGAGCTGCCGTTTGCCATTCAGTTGCTCGGCAAAGAAAAAGTGATCGAGCGGCTGGAGCGGGCGTTGCAAGAAAAATTTTAATCGGCCTCTATGCACGTTTGCATGATGGATGTGGTATAATAATATAAAGTTTCGATGGAACAAGCGCATAAAGAAAAAGCGTTGACGAGGAGAAGTAGGAAGCATCGGCATCCCAGAGAGAGCCGCCTTGGCTGGAAGCGGCTTATGTTCGGTGCTGTCTGAAGTGCGCCTCGGAGTCTCCTTTCGAACCGGAACAGAGACGTTCTGCAGTAGAGGGGAGCGGAGCATCTCCGTTATCGGAATCGAGTGAGCGAAACGGCGCCCCGTTTCGCTAAACAGAGTGGAACCGCGCCAAAAGCGTCTCTGTGTCTGCGGCACAGGGACGCTTTTTTATTCAAGACAACTTAGAGGGATGGAGGGAGGACATTATGTTTAAAACGTTAAAAGAGGATATTGAGGTCATTTTTGAGCAAGACCCGGCGGCGAGAAGCTATTTGGAAGTCATTTTAACGTATTCCGGCCTGCATGCCATCTGGGCGCATCGGATCGCCCATGCGCTTTACAAGCGGAAATTTTACTTTCTTGCCCGCTTGATTTCGCAAATCAGCCGCTTTTTCACTGGCATTGAAATCCATCCGGGCGCGAAAATCGGCCGCCGCTTTTTCATCGACCACGGCATGGGCGTGGTGATCGGCGAAACGTGCGAAATCGGCGACAATGTCACTGTCTATCAAGGGGTCACATTAGGCGGGACAGGGAAAGAAAAAGGGAAGCGGCACCCGACGATCAAAGACAACTGTTTGATCGCTGCCGGCGCGAAAGTGCTCGGTTCGATTACGATCGGGGAAAACTCGAAAATCGGCGCTGGGTCGGTCGTGTTAAAAGACGTACCGCCCAATTCGACCGTCGTTGGCATTCCGGGCCGCGTCGTTGTGCGCGACGGGGTGAAAGTGAAGAAAGATTTAAACCATACCGACCTTCCTGACCCGATCGCCGACCGGTTTCGGGAGCTTGAAGAGGAAATCGCCCGGCTGAAAAGCGAGCTTGAGGCATTGAAACAACAAGAAAGGAAGAACGAGTATGAGCAGCATCCGGCTTTATAATACACTGACGCGAAAAAAAGAACCGTTTGAGCCGCTGGAGCCGAATAAAGTGAAAATGTATGTGTGCGGCCCGACCGTCTATAATTATATTCACATCGGCAATGCTCGGGCCGCCATCGTTTTTGACACGATCCGCCGCTATTTGGAGTTCCGCGGCTATGATGTGACGTATGTATCGAACTTTACCGACGTCGATGACAAGCTGATCAAAGCGGCCCGCGAGCTCGGCGAGAGCGTGCCGGCGATCGCTGAGCGGTTTATTGAGGCGTATTTTGAAGACATTCAGGCGCTTGGCTGCAAAAAAGCGGACATCCATCCGCGGGTGACCGAAAACATTGATACGATTATCGAATTCATTCAGGCGCTCATTGACAAAGGATATGCCTACGAAGTCGACGGCGACGTGTATTACCGGACGCGCAAGTTCCGTGAATACGGCAAGCTGTCTCATCAATCGATCGATGAGCTGCAAGCTGGGGCGCGCATCGAAATTGGGGAGAAAAAAGACGATCCACTTGATTTCGCCCTTTGGAAAGCAGCGAAGGAAGGAGAAATTTGTTGGGACAGTCCATGGGGGAAAGGGCGGCCTGGTTGGCATATCGAATGCTCGGCGATGGCGCGCAAATATTTGGGCGATACGATCGATATCCACGCCGGCGGCCAGGACTTGACATTCCCGCACCATGAAAACGAAATCGCCCAGTCGGAGGCGCTGACCGGCAAACCGTTCGCGAAATATTGGCTGCACAATGGGTATTTAAATATTAACAACGAAAAAATGTCGAAGTCGCTTGGCAATTTCGTGCTCGTTCACGATATCATCCGGGAGATCGACCCGCAAGTGCTGCGTTTTTTCATGCTGTCGGTGCATTACCGCCATCCGATCAACTACAGCGAGGAACTGCTTGAGAGTGCGCGGCGCGGACTCGAGCGCCTGAAGACGGCGTACAGCAATTTGCAGCATCGCCTGCAGGCAAGCACGAACTTAACGGACAATGACGAGGAATGGGTTTCGCGCATTGCCGACATCCGCGCCTCGTTCATCCGTGAAATGGACGACGATTTCAACACGGCGAACGGCATTGCCGTATTGTTTGAACTGGCGAAGCAGGCCAACTTGTACTTGCAGGAAAAAACGACATCCGAGAAGGTCATTCACGCGTTTTTGCGCGAGTTCGAACAGCTGGCGGACGTACTTGGACTCACCTTGAAGCAGGATGAGCTGCTTGATGAGGAAATCGAGGCGTTGATCCAAAAGCGCAATGAAGCGCGGAAAAACCGCGATTTTGCGCTGGCCGACCGCATTCGCGACGAGTTGAGAGCGAAAAACATTATTTTGGAAGACACGCCGCAAGGAACGAGATGGAAACGGGGATAGCACGCGATGATGGCGGAGTTTGAAACGGTCAACGATGTGAAGCAGTTAAATGGACTGGCGCTTGCCTATATTGGCGACGCCGTGTACGAGGTGTATGTGCGACGCCATTTGCTTGCTGGCGGCAGCGTGCGGCCGCATGAGCTGCATCGGCGGGCGGTCCGCTATGTGTCGGCGCGGGCGCAAGCGCGAGTGATTTTGGCGTTGCTTGACGAGGGCGTCCTGACCGAGGAGGAAAAGGACATCGTCCGCCGCGGCCGCAATGCCAAATCAGGCACAATCCCGAAAAATACGGATGTGCAAACATACCGGCATAGCACGGCCTTTGAGGCGCTCATCGGTTATCATTTTTTGGTTAATAATGAAAAGCGGGTTGATGAGCTGATCGGCCGTTCGTTTGCCATTATTGAAAGGGAAGAAAGGGCGTTGGAATGATGGACTACATTATCGGCAAAAATCCGGTCATTGAAGCGCTCAAAGCCGGGCGCGACATCAATAAAATTTGGATCGCGGAAGGGGCGCAGCGCCATACCGTCGAACCTGTGCTTGAATGGGCAAAGCGGCGGGGCGTGCTCGTCCAATATGTCCCGAAGCGCAAGCTTGATCAGATGGCTGAAGGAGCTCATCAAGGGGTGATCGCTCAGGCGGCGGCTTACCGCTACTATGAAATTGATGACTTGTTCGCTCGCGCCGCCGAGCGGGGCGAGGCGCCGTTTTTTCTCATCTTGGATGAGCTTGAGGATCCGCATAATTTAGGGGCCATCATGCGCACCGCTGATGCGGTCGGGGCGCACGGCCTCATTATTCCGAAGCGGCGTTCGGTCGGGCTGACCCAAACGGTGGCGAAGGCGTCGACCGGGGCGATTGAGCACGTTCCGGTCGCGCGTGTGACAAACTTGGCGCGGACGATTGACGAGCTGAAAGAGCGCGGAGTGTGGGTAGCCGGAACGGATGCATCGGCTCAAGACGACTACCGCTCGCTCGATGGCACGATGCCGTTGGCGCTCGTAATCGGGAGCGAAGGAAAAGGGATCAGCCGCCTAGTGCTTGAAAAGTGCGATTTCTTGTTCCGGTTGCCGATGCGCGGCCATGTCACCTCACTCAATGCCTCTGTCGCCGCCAGCCTGCTCATGTACGAGGTGTACCGGAAGCGGTATCCGTTGGGAGAATAGCGAATGAACATTTTGATTGTCGACGGCTATAACATGATCGGTGCTTGGCCGGAGCTGCGCCGGCTGAAAGAAGAGGGCGATCTGGCAGCGGCAAGGGATTTATTGATTGAAAAAATGGCTGACTACAAAGGATTCACCGGGGACCATGTCGTGATCGTATTCGATGCCCACCTCGTGCAAGGAAACGAGAAAAAGTATAAACATTACGACGTCGATGTCATTTTTACAAAGGAACATGAGACGGCCGATGAGCGAATTGAACGGTTGGCGAAAACATTGATGAATGCGCGCACAAAAGTGTATGTCGCTACCTCCGACTACACCGAACAATGGACGGTGTTCGGCCAAGGCGCCCTGCGCAAGTCGGCGCGCGAGCTATTGGATGAAGTCGAGACGGTTGAGCGGGACATTTCCCAAAAAGTAAAAGCGATGCGGCAACGCACTCCGATCTCCAAAGTCCCGCTAAATGATAGAATTGCTGAAATTTTTGAAAAATGGCGAAGAGGAGAAAAATGAGCGGTTGACGCTGTAAAAATTTGTCCTGTATAATACATGTTAGCGATTGATGCGGTCGGGGGGATCAGCGTGGGGGAATGCTTGAAAGCAATGAAAGGGAAAGGTTATCATCAGCTGGACGATGAGCAGCTTGTTGCGCTCGTTCACGAAGGGGATGGGGAAGCACTTGATTTTTTAATCCATAAATATCAAAACTTTGTGCGCGCCAAAGCTCGCTCCTATTTTTTAGTCGGAGCTGATCGGGAAGATATCGTGCAGGAAGGAATGATCGGTCTGTATAAGGCCGTCCGTGATTTTAAGGGGGACAAGCTTTCCTCATTTAAAGCGTTTGCAGAACTTTGCATCACAAGGCAAATGATTACCGCGATTAAAACGGCGACCCGCCAAAAGCATATTCCGCTCAACTCTTACGTTTCCTTGGATAAGCCGATTTATGACGATGAATCTGACCGGACGCTGATGGATGTGTTGTCCGGCACGCAGGTGACGGACCCGGAACAATTGATTGTCAACCGCGAGGAAGTCGATGATATTGAACTAAAGATGGCGGAACTGCTCAGCGACCTCGAGCGGAAAGTGCTCGCTTTGTATTTGGATGGACGCTCATACCAGGAAATTTCCGAAGAGCTGAACCGCCATGTCAAGTCGATCGACAACGCGTTGCAACGCGTCAAGCGGAAGCTCGAGAAATATTTGGAATACCGCGAGATCAGTTTATAGCATCGCAACGCCGCATCAAAAGATGTCATTGACAGCGAAACAGCCAATATGATAAATTTTTATGGACATCTCGCAGGAACGGTGGAATGCTGATGCGCCAAAAAGTGACGCTGGCTTGCGTGCAGTGCGCAAGCCGAAACTATACGGCAGCAAAACAAATACGTCGCCTTGGTGAGCGCCTTATGGCCAACAAGTTTTGCTCAACATGCAACAAACATACAATCCATCGTGAAACGAAATAGACGGTGGAGATAGTTTTGAACGATGATGGAGGTACGAGTGATGCAGCGAGTAATCAACTTTTTAAAAGAAGTCGTACGCGAGCTGAAAAAAGTGAGTTGGCCAAACCGGAAGGAGTTAGTGAACTACACGGCGGTCGTGTTGGCCACGGTGGCGTTTTTCACCGTCTTTTTTGCCGTTGTGGACCTCGGCATTTCTGAGTTGATTCGCCTCGTGTTTGAATAAGCGGACAAAGGATATGTTATAATGAAAGATAATCGTGCGCGTATGGAACCCGGCAACGGGTTTTTGTTTTGCGCAAAAAACAAAACGAAAACCGCCTTGGGGAGGCTTGTTGATGGAGAAAAACTGGTATGTTGTCCATACATATTCGGGATATGAAAACAAAGTGAAAGCCAATTTGGAAAAACGCGTCGAATCGATGGGAATGCAAGATAAAATTTTTCGCGTCGTCGTTCCGGAAGAGACGGAGACGGACGTCAAAAACGGAAAACGGAAAACGACGAAAAAGAAAGTGTTCCCTGGCTATGTGCTCGTTGAGATGGTCATGACGGATGACTCATGGTATGTCGTGCGCAACACGCCGGGCGTCACTGGATTTGTCGGCTCAAGCGGAGCTGGTTCGAAACCGACGCCGCTTATGGAGGAAGAAGTAAAAATGATCTTGAAGCGGATGGGCATGCCGCTTGCCGAGGTTGACGTAGACTATGAGGTAAATGAAACGGTGCGGATCAAAGAAGGTCCGTTTGCGAACTTTACAGGGAAAATTGAAGCGATTGACCCGGATAAACATAAAGTGAAGCTGCTTGTCGATATGTTTGGGCGCGAAACACGGGTGGAGCTTGAGTTTTCGCAAATAGAAAAAATCTAATGGATAAAGAACTTGCAATTGATAGGGAAAAGTGATACTATTTTAAAGTCAGTATGTCTCTTAAACGGAGACATATGGCGGTGAACTTATACACTTGTATAAGGGAGCCGTTTTGTTTTTACGCTGATCCTCTCAACTGAACGGGAGATAGGAAAACGGCTCAGTAGACCGGAGCCGGATGAGTGGGAGGGGCAATCCCTAATACCACATCACGGACTTAAGGAGGTGTGTCTCGTGGCGAAAAAAGTAATCAAGGTCGTCAAACTGCAAATTCCTGCAGGGAAAGCGAATCCGGCGCCGCCAGTAGGTCCTGCGTTGGGTCAAGCCGGTGTCAATATTATGGCGTTTTGCAAAGAGTTTAATGCCCGCACGGCGGACCAAGCAGGGTTGATCATTCCGGTTGAAATTACGGTTTTTGAAGACCGTTCATTTACATTCATCACGAAAACGCCGCCAGCCGCTGTATTGCTGAAAAAAGCGGCGGGCATTGAATCGGGCTCCGGCGAACCGAACCGCAACAAAGTGGCGACAATTAAACGCGACAAAGTACGTGAGATCGCTGAGCTGAAAATGCCGGATTTGAATGCGGCGAGCATTGAGGCGGCCATGCGCATGATCGAAGGCACGGCCCGCAGCATGGGCATTGTGATTGAAGACTAAAGCCGGTGCGTCGTTTGTAGGGGAGGTTGCGTCATTGGGCAACCTCTCTCTCCATGAACAAAAACAGCAAGACGGGCCCGATGAATGGGCATCCGTCCGCTTCTTCGTTTTCGAAAGAAGCGAAGAACGTTCAATGTGGGAGGTTTTTCCGCTAAAACCACAATCGAGGAGGATTTTTCACATGCCGAAAAGAGGAAAGAAATACTTAGAAGCATTGAAGCTCGTCGACCGCTCCAAAGCATACCCGATTGCTGAAGCAATCGAGCTCGTGAAAAAAACGAACATCGCGAAATTCGATGCCACGGTGGAAGTGGCGTTCCGTTTGGGCGTCGACCCGAAAAAAGCGGACCAACAAATTCGCGGCGCCGTCGTCCTGCCGCACGGCACAGGGAAAGTGGCGCGCGTGTTGGTGTTCGCGAAAGGGGAAAAAGCGAAAGAAGCAGAAGCGGCTGGCGCTGACTATGTCGGCGATGCAGAATATATCAACAAAATCCAGCAAGGTTGGTTTGACTTTGATGTCGTTGTTGCTACGCCGGACATGATGGGTGAAGTCGGGAAACTCGGCCGCATTTTAGGGCCGAAAGGGTTGATGCCAAACCCGAAAACCGGAACAGTCACGTTTGACGTAGCAAAAGCGGTGCAGGAAATCAAGGCTGGTAAAGTGGAATACCGCGTCGACAAAGCGGGCAACATCCATGTTCCGATCGGCAAAGTGTCGTTTGACAACGAGAAATTGGCTGAAAACTTCGCGGCCGTCTATGAAGCAATTTTGAAAGCCAAACCGGCGGCGGCAAAAGGGACGTACGTGAAAAACGTCACGATTACATCGACAATGGGCCCTGGCATCAAGGTTGACCCGTCCACGGTTGCTGTTGCACAATAACCGTTGACTTTTGTTTGTCCGTCTGTTAAAATGCCATTTGGCTGAACAAATGAATATCATTTGTACCGTAGACAGTAGGTGCCTGTTTGAGGCTTAATTTCCTACCGAGGTATGTGGACGATAGAACAGCGCGCCCTGCGTCGGGGACGAGCGGCGGTGCGTTGAACGACACCTCCATGTCTACGCGGCATGGAGGTTTTTTATTGAGCAGACGGTATAAGTGGTATTCTCTCATTTTCCTTACAGGAGGTGCAGGACGTGTCGAGCGCGATTGAACTGAAAAAACAAGTGGTCGCGGAAATCGCAGACAAATTCCGGGCCAGCAAGGCAACCGTCATCGTTGATTACCGCGGCTTGAACGTGGCGGAAATGACCGAGTTGCGCAAACAGCTGCGCGAGGCAGGCGTCGAGTTTAAAGTGTACAAAAACACCTTGACCCGCCGGGCGCTCGCGGAAGTCGGCTTGGAAGGACTGGATGAAGTGTTCACCGGTCCAAATGCCATCGCCTTCAGCAATGAAGATGTCGTGGCGCCGGCAAAAATTTTAAGCGAGTTTGCGAAAACGCATGAAGCATTGGAAATCAAAGGCGGCGTCATCGAAGGGAACATCGCCAGCAAAGAAGAAATCGATGCGTTGGCGAAACTCCCGTCCCGCGAAGGGTTGCTTTCGATGTTGCTTAGCGTTCTTCAAGCCCCGATCCGCAACTTTGCGCTTGCGATTAAAGCGGTGGCTGACAAGCAAGAGGAACAAGGCGCGTAATGGCGCATCGATATGTGCTTAACAATCATTCAGAAAACAAAGGAGGAAGTTGTGATGACGAAAGAACAAATCATTGAAGCAGTGAAAAATATGACCGTATTGGAATTAAACGAATTGGTGAAAGCGATCGAGGAAGAATTCGGCGTAACAGCTGCGGCTCCGGTTGTTGTCGCGGGCGGCGCAGCAGCTGGCGCTGAAGCAGCGGCAGAAAAAACGGAATTCGACGTCATTCTTGCCGACGCCGGCGCGCAAAAAATCAAAGTCATCAAAGTCGTTCGCGAAATCACTGGCCTCGGCCTGAAAGAAGCGAAAGACTTGGTCGACAACACCCCGAAGCCGATCAAAGAAGGCATTGCGAAAGAAGAAGCAGAAGAAATCAAAGCAAAACTCGAAGAAGCTGGCGCGAAAGTCGAAATCAAGTAATGGCTGCGCCATTGAAAAAAGAGGCTTGCCCGAAGCAAGGGACGGCCTCTTTTTTGTTACACTATATAACGGAAGGCAGTGCAGCCTGTCGACAAGGAGGAGGGGATGATGATGAGCGAGCATTATTACTCAGTCAATCCGACGTCGGAGCGAAACCCGCAAACGTGGACGTACGTGTTGCGGGGGCATGAATTCCGCTTTACGACCGACAGCGGAGTGTTTTCAAAGCGCGAAGTCGACTTTGGCACACGCCTGTTAATTGAAACGTTCGAGGAGCCGGGAGTGGCTGGGGATTTGTTGGATGTCGGCTGCGGATATGGGCCGATCGGGCTTGCCTTGGCCAAATCGTTTCCAAACCGGCGCGTTCACATGATTGATGTCAACGAGCGGGCGCTCGAACTGGCGCAGGAAAACAAGCAGGCAAACGGGATTGACAATGCGGTGATTTACAAAAGCGATCTTTTTTCGGAAGTCGGAGAACAGCGATTTGCAGCGGTCGTCACCAATCCGCCGATCCGGGCTGGCAAACGGGTCGTTTACGCGATTTTTGAACAAAGCCGCGATCATCTGCTCGATCATGGCGAGCTATGGGTCGTCATTCAAAAAAAGCAAGGCGCCCCATCGGCCTTGCAAAAGCTGAACGAATGCTTTCCTGCTGTAGAAGTCGTCGCGAAGAAAAAAGGATATTATATCATAAAGGCGAAAAAATGTTGACACCGTTTTTTTATTGTGGTAGCATTATAAAATGCTAAATATGCACATTTCCCGTGCAGAGGGGATGACGTATAATTTTGGACGCAATGGAAACAATGATAAAATCAATAAACAACGAACCATATGGTTTTCTATTGGAATAGAAACCATTTTCTTTTTTTCTCCATTCAACTCAACGCCTGGTTTCCTCGCGCCGGGAGCGTGTTAAATCCCCTAAATGAAACGGTGGTGCACGCAACGAAGCCGTTTCCGCCCGGATGGCGGGGGCCGGCCGCATGCATGCCTAGTGCTTTGCCCCGGAATGACGGAGCGGCCAGTCCGCCTTGAAGGCATTGATTGCTGAGCAGAGCGGATGATGGAGCTGTTCCGGTTCCGGTTTTCACTAATGTCTACATTTGAGGGGTGAATCACTCTTGACAGGCCGACTAGTTCAATACGGGCGACACCGCCAACGCAGAAGCTATGCACGCATCAGCGAAGTGCTGGAATTGCCGAACTTGATCGAAATTCAAACGTCCTCCTACCAATGGTTTCTCGATGAAGGGCTGCGGGAAATGTTTAGGGAAATTTCCCCGATTGAAGACTTTTCCGGCAATCTCTCGCTTGAATTTATCGACTATAGTTTAGGAGAACCGAAATATACGGTCGAAGAGGCGAAAGAACGCGACGTTACATATGCGGCGCCGCTTCGCGTCAAAGTTCGCTTGATTAATAAAGAAACGGGCGAAGTGAAAGAACAAGACGTGTTTATGGGCGATTTTCCGCTCATGACGGAAACCGGAACGTTTATTATCAATGGGGCGGAACGCGTCATTGTTTCCCAGCTCGTCCGTTCGCCAAGCGTCTATTACAGCGACAAAGTTGATAAAAACGGCAAACGCGGCTACTCGGCGACAGTGATTCCGAACCGCGGCGCATGGCTTGAATATGAAACCGATGCGAAAGACGTCGTTTACGTTCGCATCGACCGCACCCGTAAACTGCCCGTTACGGTGCTTCTCCGTGCGCTTGGGTTCAGCTCCGACCAAGAAATCATCGATCTGCTCGGCGACAACGAATACTTGCGCAATACGCTTGAAAAAGATAATACCGACAGCACGGAAAAAGCGTTGATTGAAATTTACGAGCGTCTTCGTCCGGGAGAGCCGCCGACGCTTGAGAATGCGAAAAATTTGCTGGCGTCGCGCTTTTTTGATCCGAAGCGCTATGACTTGGCGAGCGTAGGCCGTTATAAAATCAATAAAAAACTTCATATTAAAAACCGCCTGTTCAATCAGCGGCTCGCGGAAACGATCATTGATCCCGAAACCAAGGAAGTCATCGCCGAAGCTGGAGCGATGATCGACCGCCGAACGCTGAATCGCCTGCTCCCGTATTTGGAAAAAGGGGTCGGCTTACAGACATACCGCCCGGCCGAAGGGGTGGTGGACGGGGACATTTCGGTGCAAACGATCAAAATTTATGCCCCGAATGACCCGGATGGCGAAAAAGTGATCAACGTCATCGGCAACGGCTTCATCGCCGAGGATGTCAAACATATTACACCGGCTGACATCATTGCGTCGATCAGCTATTTCTTCAACTTGCTCCACGGCGTCGGCGATACGGATGACATCGACCATTTAGGCAACCGCCGCCTCCGTTCGGTCGGCGAACTATTGCAAAACCAATTCCGCATCGGCCTGTCGCGCATGGAGCGCGTCGTGCGCGAGCGCATGTCGATCCAAGATACGAACACGATTACGCCGCAGCAGCTGATCAACATCCGCCCAGTGATCGCGGCGATCAAAGAGTTTTTCGGCAGCTCGCAGCTGTCACAGTTCATGGATCAAACGAACCCATTGGCCGAACTGACGCACAAGCGGCGTCTGTCCGCGCTTGGCCCTGGCGGATTGACACGTGAGCGCGCTGGGTTTGAGGTGCGCGACGTTCACTATTCGCACTACGGGCGGATGTGTCCGATTGAAACGCCGGAAGGTCCGAACATCGGACTCATCAACTCGCTGTCCACTTACGCGAAAGTGAACAAGTTCGGCTTTATTGAAACGCCATACCGGCGCGTCGATCCGGAAACAGGGCGGGTGACGGACCAAATCGATTATTTGACAGCCGATGAAGAGGACAATTACGTTGTAGCGCAGGCGAACGTACCGCTTGCGGAGGACGGCACGTTCCTTGAAGAAAACGTTGTCGCCCGTTTCCGCGGCGAGAACATCGTCGTCAAGCGCGATCGCGTCGACTACATGGACGTTTCGCCGAAGCAAGTCGTCTCGGCAGCGACGGCGTGCATCCCATTTTTGGAAAACGACGACTCGAACCGCGCGCTGATGGGAGCGAACATGCAGCGGCAAGCCGTGCCGCTGTTGGAACCCGAAGCGCCGATCGTTGGCACGGGGATGGAGTATGTTTCGGCGAAAGACTCGGGCGCAGCGGTCATTTGCAAGCACCGCGGCATCGTCGAGCGCGTCGAAGCAAAGGAAATTTGGGTGCGTCGGCTGATTGAAGTGGACGGCAAAGAAGTCAAGGGTGATCTAGATAAATATCGGTTGCTGAAATTCGTTCGTTCGAACCAAGGCACGTGCTACAACCAGCGGCCGATCGTGAAAAAAGGCGATATCGTTGAGAAGGGCGAAATTTTGGCCGATGGCCCGTCGATGGATAAGGGCGAATTGGCGCTTGGCCGCAATGTGCTTGTCGCTTTTATGACATGGGACGGTTACAACTACGAAGACGCGATCATCATGAGCGAACGGCTCGTCAAAGAAGACGTGTATACATCAATTCATATTGAAGAGTATGAAGCCGAATCGCGCGATACGAAACTCGGTCCGGAAGAAATTACGCGCGACATTCCAAACGTCGGCGAGGATGCGCTGAAAAACTTGGATGAACGCGGCATCGTCCGCATCGGCGCAGAAGTCAAAGACGGCGACTTGCTCGTCGGCAAAGTGACGCCAAAAGGAATGACCGAGCTGACGGCGGAAGAGCGGCTTTTGCACGCGATCTTCGGCGAAAAAGCGCGCGAGGTGCGTGATACGTCGTTGCGCGTCCCGCACGGCGGCGGCGGCATCGTCCTTGACGTGAAAGTGTTCAACCGCGAAGACGGCGACGAGCTTCCGCCGGGTGTCAATCAACTGGTGCGCGTCTATATTGTGCAAAAGCGGAAAATTTCCGAGGGCGACAAAATGGCAGGCCGCCACGGAAACAAAGGGGTTATTTCCCGCATTTTGCCGGAGGAAGATATGCCCTTCTTGCCGGATGGCACGCCGATTGACATCATGTTAAACCCACTCGGCGTTCCGTCGCGGATGAACATCGGGCAAGTATTTGAGCTGCACCTTGGCATGGCGGCGAAAAAACTCGGCCTGCACATCGCCTCCCCGGTCTTTGACGGGGCGACGGAGGAAGACGTTTGGAACATCCTCGAAGAGGCAGGTCTAGCGCGCGATGCAAAAACGGTGCTGTATGACGGACGGACGGGTGAACCGTTTGATAACCGCGTGTCGGTTGGGATCATGTACATGATCAAGCTCGCCCACATGGTCGACGACAAGCTTCATGCCCGTTCCACCGGCCCGTACTCACTCGTCACTCAACAGCCGCTCGGCGGCAAGGCGCAGTTCGGCGGCCAGCGCTTTGGTGAGATGGAAGTATGGGCGCTTGAGGCGTATGGGGCGGCATACACGCTGCAAGAAATTTTGACCGTCAAGTCCGACGATGTCGTCGGCCGTGTCAAAACGTACGAGGCGATCGTCAAAGGGGAAAACATTCCGGAGCCGGGTGTGCCGGAGTCGTTTAAAGTGTTGATCAAAGAGTTGCAAAGCTTGGGCATGGACGTCACGATTTTGACGAGCGATGAACAAGAAGTGAACATGGAAAACTTTGATGATGATGATGACCATGCACCGGATGCCATCATGGTGGACGTCAAACCGGCCGAACGGGAAGAAGCCGGCGAAGAGAAAGATGCGGTGACGAAAGAATAAACCGGCCATAACGGCCAGGCGGGGAGTTGTTCCCCGCCATTGGCCGCTTGAGCGAACGGAAAACCGACGGATCAAAAAGGGAGGTATACCCCTTGCTAGATGTCAATAAGTTTGAGTACATGAAAATTGGGCTCGCTTCCCCGGAGAAAATTCGTTCTTGGTCATATGGCGAAGTCAAAAAGCCGGAGACAATCAACTATCGGACGTTAAAGCCGGAAAAAGACGGCTTGTTTTGCGAGCGCATTTTCGGTCCGACGAAAGACTGGGAATGCCATTGCGGCAAATATAAACGCGTTCGCTACAAAGGCGTCGTCTGCGACCGCTGCGGCGTCGAAGTGACGCGCTCGAAAGTCCGCCGCGAACGGATGGGCCATATTGAGCTCGCCGCCCCGGTTTCGCACATCTGGTATTTCAAAGGCATCCCGAGCCGGATGGGATTGGTTCTTGACATGTCGCCGCGGGCGCTCGAAGAGGTCATTTATTTTGCATCCTATGTCGTCACCGACCCGGGTGATACGCCGCTTGAGAAAAAGCAGCTGTTGTCGGAAAAGGAATACCGCGCCTATCGCGAGAAGTACGGTCAATCGTTCCAAGCGTCGATGGGGGCGGAGGCGATCAAAAAGCTGCTCCAAGACATTGATTTGGATAAAGAGGTGGCCGCGCTGAAAGAAGAGCTGAAAACAGCGCAAGGGCAACGGCGCGCCCGCATCATTAAGCGGCTTGAAGTGCTTGAAGCGTTCCGCAGTTCAGGGAACGATCCGGCATGGATGGTGCTTGATGTACTGCCGGTCATTCCACCGGAGTTGCGCCCGATGGTTCAGCTTGACGGCGGGCGGTTTGCAACATCGGATTTGAACGATTTGTACCGCCGCGTCATCAACCGCAACAACCGGCTGAAACGGCTGCTTGATCTCGGTGCGCCGAACATTATCGTCCAAAATGAGAAGCGAATGCTGCAAGAGGCGGTTGATGCTTTGATCGATAACGGCCGCCGCGGCCGTCCGGTGACCGGTCCGGGGAACCGTCCGTTAAAATCGCTTTCTCATATGCTGAAAGGGAAGCAAGGCCGCTTCCGGCAAAACTTGCTCGGCAAGCGCGTGGACTATTCCGGCCGTTCCGTCATCGTCGTCGGCCCGAACTTGAAAATGTACCAATGCGGCTTGCCGAAAGAAATGGCGCTAGAGTTGTTCAAGCCGTTTGTTATGAAGGAGCTTGTCGAGCGGGGCTTGGCGCACAACATTAAAAGCGCGAAACGGAAAATCGAGCGCGTCCATCCGGAAGTATGGGATGTGCTGGAAGATGTCATTAAAGAACATCCGGTGCTGTTAAACCGCGCCCCGACGCTGCACCGTCTCGGCATTCAGGCGTTTGAACCAACGCTTGTGGAAGGGCGGGCGATCCGTCTTCATCCGCTTGTTTGCACGGCGTACAACGCTGACTTTGACGGCGACCAAATGGCGGTGCACGTGCCACTGTCAGCTGAGGCGCAAGCCGAAGCGCGCTTGTTGATGTTGGCGGCGCAAAACATTTTGAACCCGAAAGATGGGAAGCCGGTCGTGACACCATCACAAGACATGGTGTTGGGCAACTACTACTTGACGATGGAGCGCGAGGGAGCCATCGGCGAAGGCATGGTGTTCAAAGACACGGACGAGGCGCTGCTTGCTTACCATAACGGCTACGTCCATCTCCATTCGCGCATTGCCATTCATGCCGGTTCGCTGAAAAACGAAACGTTTACCGAAGAGCAAAACAACAAGTTGCTCTTAACGACCGTCGGCAAGCTCATTTTCAACGAAATTTTGCCGAATTCGTTCCCGTACATCAACGAGCCGACGACGGAAAACATTGAAGGGCGGACGCCGGACAAGTACTTCCTTGACAAAGGGGTCAACGTGCGCGAAGAAATTCGCAAGCGCGAACTCGTGCCGCCGTTTAAGAAAAAAGTGCTCGGGCAAATTATCGCTGAAGTGTTCAAACGGTTCAAAATCACCGAAACATCGAAGATGCTCGACCGCATGAAAGACCTTGGCTTCCAATATTCGACGAAGGCCGGCATCACGATCGGCGTGGCCGATATCGTCGTCCTGCCGGAAAAACAAGAAATTTTGGATGAAGCGCAAGCGAAAGTTGATACGGTTTTGAAGCAGTTCCGCCGCGGGTTGATTACCGACGAAGAGCGGTACGAGCGCGTCATCTCCATCTGGAGCGCGGCGAAAGACAAAATTCAAGACCGGTTGATGAAGTCGCTTGATAAACGCAACCCGATCTTTATGATGAGCGATTCCGGAGCGCGCGGGAACGCGTCGAACTTTACGCAGCTTGCGGGGATGCGCGGTTTGATGGCCAACCCGGCCGGCCGGATCATTGAGCTGCCGATCAAGTCGTCGTTCCGCGAAGGCTTGACGGTGTTGGAATACTTTATCTCGACGCACGGCGCGCGAAAAGGATTGGCGGATACGGCGCTCAAAACGGCCGACTCAGGCTATCTCACGCGCCGCCTTGTCGACGTGGCCCAAGACGTCATCGTCCGCGAAGAAGATTGCGGCACCGACCGCGGCATTTTGGCGCGGGCGCTGACGGATGGCACGGAAGTTGTCGTCAAGCTTGAAGAGCGGCTTGTCGGCCGCTATGCGCACAAAACGGTGCGCCATCCGGAAACGGGCGAAGTGATCGTCCGCAAAGACGAGATGATCACCGAAGATATCGCCAATGAGATCATTAAAGCCGGCATTACGGAAGTATGGATTCGCTCCGTATTCGCCTGCAACACGCGCCATGGCGTCTGCAAAAAATGTTACGGCCGCAACATGGCGACCGGCATGGACGTCGAAGTTGGCGAAGCCGTCGGCATTATCGCCGCTCAGTCGATCGGCGAGCCGGGCACGCAGCTGACAATGCGGACGTTCCATACAGGCGGCGTCGCCGGCGACGATATCACTCAAGGTTTGCCGCGGGTGCAAGAGCTGTTTGAAGCGCGCAACCCGAAAGGGCAAGCGGTCATTTCTGAAATCGACGGCACGGTTATTTCGATTAATGAAACGCGCGACAACCAATATGAAATCGTCGTGCAAAGCGAGGTCGAAACGCGTACGTATGTAGCGCCGTACAACGCGCGGCTGAAAGTCGAAGAAGGTCAGCGCGTCGAACGCGGCCAAGAGCTGACAGAAGGCTCGGTCGACCCGAAACAGTTGTTGCGCGTGCGCGATATTACATCCGTTCAAGAGTACTTGCTTCGTGAAGTGCAAAAAGTGTACCGGATGCAAGGGGTGGAAATCAGCGATAAGCATATCGAGGTCATGGTGCGGCAAATGCTGCGCAAAGTGCGCGTCATCGATGCCGGCGACACCGATGTGCTGCCGGGCACGCTGTTGGATGTCCACCAGTTTACGGATGTCAACGCCAAAGCTCTTCGCGAAGGGAAACGGCCGGCGACGGCCCGCCAGGTGTTGCTCGGCATCACGAAAGCGTCGCTTGAGACGGATTCGTTCTTGTCGGCTGCTTCGTTCCAAGAAACGACGCGCGTCTTGACGGATGCGGCCATCAAAGGAAAACGTGATGAACTGCTTGGCTTGAAGGAAAACGTCATTATCGGCAAACTCGTCCCGGCTGGAACCGGTATGGCCCGCTACCGGAAAGTGAAGCCGGCCGTCAAAAAGGAAACGGCTAGCGACACGGTGTCGTCCAAATAACGCGAACCAAGTGGCCGGCTAAGGCGCTCCTTGGCCGGCCATCATCTAATTAAAAATCCAGTTGACAATTGACAAAGAAAATGGTAGTCTAATAAAGGTGTTCCAACAACCTGGTACTTTGGAGGATATGTTACATGTCTTATGAAAAAGTATTACAGGCTGGAAAAATTGTCATTGGAACCAAACAAACGATAAGGGCTTTAAAGGAAGGGAAAGCAGCGGAAGTGATCGTGGCGGAGGATGCCGACTTGCCGATCATCGAAAAAGTGACCGCCGCCGCCAATGAGGCAAACGTGCCGGTCACAAAAGTCGATTCGATGAAAAAGCTTGGCAAGGCGTGCAAAATCCAAGTCGGTGCGGCCGCGGTGGCGATCCTTCGGTAACGTTTTGCCTTTCTCCCCTAAAACCTTTATTTGCATAAACGATGAACCACCTGGATATGTGGGCTTAAACGATGCATGCGAAAGGAGGATCTTTTCATGCCTACAATCAACCAATTGGTCCGCAAAGGACGCGAGAAAAAAGTCGTTAAATCGAAATCCCCTGCGTTGAACAAAGGGTATAACAGCTTCAAAAAAGAGCAAACGAATGTGTCGTCTCCGCAAAAACGCGGCGTTTGCACGCGTGTCGGCACGATGACGCCGAAAAAACCGAACTCGGCGTTGCGGAAATACGCCCGTGTCCGCTTGACAAATGGGATTGAAGTTACGGCGTACATTCCGGGGATCGGCCATAACTTGCAAGAACACAGCGTTGTGCTCATCCGCGGCGGACGTGTCAAAGACTTGCCGGGGGTACGCTACCATATCATCCGTGGGGCGCTGGATGCTGCAGGCGTAGCGAACCGGATGCAAGGTCGTTCGAAATACGGCGCGAAAAAACCAAAAGCAGCGAAAAAATAATGAAATGAAGAGAATGTTTTCCTGAAGGGAGGAAACACTATGCCACGTAGAGGCCCTGTTGCTAAACGTGACGTACTGCCAGATCCAATTTACAATTCGAAGCTTGTTACCCGTTTGATCAATAAAATTATGATCGACGGCAAAAAATCAAAAGCGCAAAAAATTCTTTACACCGCGTTTGATATTATCCGTGAGCGCACGGGTAAAGATCCAATGGAAGTGTTTGAGCAAGCGTTGAAAAACGTTATGCCGGTGTTGGAAGTGCGCGCTCGCCGCGTTGGTGGGGCGAACTACCAAGTTCCGGTCGAGGTTCGTCCGGACCGCCGCGTTTCTCTCGGTTTGCGCTGGCTCGTGCAATATGCACGTCTTCGCAACGAAAAAACGATGGAAGAGCGCTTGGCAAATGAAATTATGGACGCTGCCAACAACACGGGTGCAGCGGTGAAAAAACGCGAAGATACACATAAAATGGCTGAAGCGAACCGCGCGTTTGCCCATTACCGCTGGTAAGGAGCGTCGCCTAAAGGAAATAGGTGAGGAGGCACTGCGGTTGCCTATTCACCTATCTTCCTATATATTGCGGCCTTTCCGGTCGCGCGTGGGACAACTTCAAAGACAAGGGGATTGCGCCATCGATGGCGGCGCCATCTACTTATATTTCATATTTGAAGGAAGGAGAAAATAACCACTATGGCAAGAGAGTTCTCCTTAGAAAACACTCGCAACATAGGGATCATGGCGCACATTGACGCCGGGAAAACGACGACGACTGAACGGATCTTGTTCTATACCGGCCGCGTTCATAAAATCGGGGAAGTGCATGAAGGTGCGGCAACGATGGACTGGATGGAACAAGAACAAGAGCGCGGAATTACGATCACGTCGGCGGCGACAACGGCGCAATGGAAAGGCCATCGCATCAACATCATCGACACGCCGGGGCACGTCGACTTTACGGTCGAGGTTGAGCGTTCGTTGCGCGTATTGGACGGGGCCATCACAGTCTTAGACGCGCAATCGGGTGTTGAACCGCAAACGGAAACCGTTTGGCGCCAAGCGACGACATATGGCGTCCCACGGATCGTGTTCGTCAACAAAATGGATAAAATCGGCGCCGATTTCTTGTATTCGGTGAAAACGCTCCATGACCGCCTGCAAGCAAATGCCCATCCGGTGCAACTGCCGATCGGCGCTGAAGATCAATTCTCCGGCATTATCGACTTGGTTGAAATGTGCGCGTACCATTACCATGATGAGCTTGGCAAAAACATTGAGCGCATTGACATTCCGGAAGAATACCGCGATATGGCAGAAGAGTACCATAACAAGCTGATTGAGGCGGTCGCTGAGCTGGACGAAGAATTAATGATGAAATATTTGGAAGGGGAAGAAATCACGACGGAAGAGCTGAAGGCCGCGATCCGCAAAGCGACGATCAGCGTTGAATTCTTCCCGGTCTTCTGCGGTTCGGCATTCAAAAACAAAGGTGTTCAGCTGCTTCTTGACGGCGTTGTCGACTACTTGCCGTCTCCGGTTGACATCCCGGCGATTCGCGGCGTCGTTCCGGATACCGAAGAAGAAGTGACACGTGAAGCAAGCGATGACGCTCCGTTTGCCGCTTTGGCATTTAAAATCATGACTGACCCGTATGTCGGGAAATTGACGTTTATTCGCGTCTACTCTGGAACGCTTGATTCCGGTTCATATGTGATGAACACGACCAAAGGGAAGCGCGAACGGATCGGCCGCTTGTTGCAAATGCACGCGAACCACCGTCAAGAAATTTCGAAAGTCTATGCCGGTGATATTGCCGCAGCGGTAGGTTTAAAAGATACGACGACCGGTGATACTCTATGTGATGAGAAGCATCCTGTCATTTTAGAGTCGATGCAATTCCCAGAACCGGTCATTTCGGTGGCAATCGAGCCGAAGTCGAAAGCCGATCAAGACAAAATGAGCCAAGCGCTGCAAAAATTGCAAGAAGAAGACCCGACTTTCCGCGCTCACACCGACCCGGAAACGGGACAAACGATCATCTCCGGAATGGGCGAGTTGCATCTTGACATCATCGTCGACCGGATGCGCCGCGAGTTCAAAGTCGAAGCGAACGTCGGGGCGCCGCAAGTTGCCTACCGCGAAACGTTCCGCAAATCGGCGCAAGTCGAAGGCAAATTCATCCGTCAATCCGGCGGCCGCGGTCAATACGGCCACGTTTGGATCGAATTCTCGCCGAACGAGCGCGGCAAAGGCTTCGAATTCGAGAACGCCATCGTCGGTGGGGTTGTTCCGAAAGAGTATGTGCCGGCCGTCCAAGCTGGATTGGAAGAAGCGATGCAAAACGGCGTCTTAGCCGGCTATCCGGTTGTCGACATTAAAGCGAAACTGTTTGACGGATCGTACCACGATGTCGACTCGAGCGAAATGGCATTCAAAATCGCTGCTTCCTTGGCATTGAAAAACGCCGCGACGAAGTGCGATCCGGTTCTTTTGGAACCGATCATGAAAGTCGAAGTCGTCATCCCTGAAGAGTACCTCGGTGACATCATGGGCGACATCACGTCCCGTCGCGGCCGCATCGAGGGGATGGAAGCGCGCGGCAACGCCCAAGTCGTCCGGGCGATGGTGCCGTTGGCTGAAATGTTCGGTTATGCGACATCGCTCCGTTCGAACACGCAAGGACGCGGAACGTTCTCGATGGTGTTTGACCACTATGAAGAAGTTCCGAAAAACATCGCCGATGAAATTATCAAAAAAAATAAAGGCGAATAATTGATTTCTCTTGCTAGTTTCGCTATAAATACTTATGTAAGTAAGACTTGGGAACATTTTGTTCCCAAGCATCCTATACTTACCCAACCATATAAATTCATATCTTACTTTTAAGGAGGATATCTCTCATGGCTAAAGCGAAATTTGAGCGCACGAAACCGCACGTCAACATTGGCACGATCGGCCACGTTGACCACGGGAAAACGACGTTGACAGCTGCGATCACGACGGTTTTGGCGAAACAAGGGAAAGCCGAAGCAAAAGCGTACGACCAAATCGACGCTGCTCCGGAAGAGCGTGAACGCGGGATTACGATTTCGACGGCGCACGTCGAGTATGAAACAGATGCTCGCCACTATGCGCACGTTGACTGCCCGGGCCACGCTGACTACGTCAAAAACATGATCACGGGCGCGGCGCAAATGGACGGCGCGATCCTTGTTGTCTCGGCGGCTGACGGTCCGATGCCGCAAACGCGCGAACACATTCTTCTCTCCCGCCAAGTCGGTGTTCCGTACATCGTTGTATTCTTGAACAAATGCGACATGGTGGACGACGAAGAATTGCTTGAACTTGTTGAAATGGAAGTTCGCGATCTTCTCTCTGAATACGACTTCCCAGGCGATGAAGTGCCGGTCATCAAAGGTTCGGCATTAAAAGCGCTTGAAGGCGACCCGCAATGGGAAGAAAAAATCATTGAACTGATGAATGCGGTTGACGAATACATCCCGACGCCGCAACGTGAAGTGGACAAACCGTTCATGATGCCAATCGAGGACGTCTTCTCGATCACGGGCCGCGGTACGGTTGCAACAGGCCGTGTTGAACGCGGTACGTTGAAAGTTGGCGACCCGGTTGAAATCATCGGTTTGTCGGATGAGCCGAAAACGACGACCGTTACGGGTGTAGAAATGTTCCGCAAACTTCTCGATCAAGCGGAAGCTGGCGACAACATCGGTGCGCTTCTCCGCGGCGTATCTCGTGATGAAGTCGAGCGCGGCCAAGTATTGGCGAAACCTGGTTCGATCACGCCGCACACGAAATTCAAAGCGCAAGTATACGTCCTGACGAAAGAAGAAGGCGGACGCCATACTCCGTTCTTCTCGAACTACCGTCCGCAATTCTACTTCCGTACGACGGACGTAACGGGCATTATCACGCTTCCGGAAGGCGTCGAAATGGTTATGCCTGGCGACAACGTTGAAATGACGGTGGAACTGATCGCCCCGATCGCGATCGAAGAAGGTACGAAATTCTCGATCCGCGAAGGCGGCCGTACGGTCGGCGCTGGCTCTGTATCGGAAATCATCGAGTAATCACGGCAAAAAAGGGTGTCCAGCAATGGACATCCTTTTTTTGATGCCATCTTGACCGTCAGATTGGCGGCTGTGTTGAAAACGGGATGGCGGCTATGTATAATAGAAGAAGTGTGGGAAAAGCAAAGAAATCACTTGCAATCTTGCTTACATACCAGTATAATATCAAATGTTGGTCTTTGACTGCGATGAAGCGGAAGGTTGCTGACACACCCGGCCGCTTTGCCACGGCGGTGTGCAGGAAATTTCCGTGGAGAAGTCTATTTTCAAAATAGGCGAAGAAGGAGGGAAACCAAATGGCAAAAGAAAAAATTCGCATTCGTTTAAAAGCTTACGATCATCGAATTTTAGACCAATCGGCGGAGAAAATTGTGGAAACCGCAAAACGTTCCGGGGCAAAAGTGTCGGGGCCGATCCCGCTGCCGACGGAAAGAACGGTGTATACGATCTTGCGCGCCGTTCATAAGTACAAAGACTCCCGTGAACAATTCGAAATGCGGACGCATAAACGTTTGATCGACATCATCAACCCGACTCCGCAAACGGTTGATTCGTTAATGCGTCTCGATTTGCCGTCGGGCGTTGATATTGAAATTAAACTTTGATCGACTGGGAGGTGTGACACATGACGAAAGGAATCTTAGGAAGAAAGATCGGTATGACGCAAATATTTGCGGAAAATGGCGATTTGATTCCGGTAACCGTCATCCATGCGACGCCGAATGTCGTCCTGCAAAAGAAAACGATCGAAAACGACGGTTACGAAGCGATCCAATTAGGTTTTGAAGATATTAGTGAAAAACGCGCCAATAAACCGCAAATTGGCCATGCTGCCAAAGCTAACACGGCACCTAAGCGCTTCATTCGTGAAATCCGCGGCGCCAACATCGATGAATATGAAGTTGGCCAAGAAGTGAAAGTTGACATTTTCAGCGAAGGCGAAATTGTCGATGTCACGGGCATTTCGAAAGGGAAAGGTTTCCAAGGGGCGATCAAACGCCACGGTCAATCACGCGGACCAATGGCTCACGGTTCCCGTTATCATCGCCGTCCGGGTTCGATGGGGTCCATCGCGCCAAACCGCGTTTTCAAAACGAAAAACTTGCCGGGCCGCATGGGCGGTGAGCGCGTGACGATCCAAAACTTGAAAATCGTGAAAGTGGATCCGGAGCGCAACTTGCTGCTCATTAAAGGCAATGTGCCGGGTCCGAGAAAAGGCTTAGTCATCGTCAAAAGCGCCGTGAAAGCGGCGAAGAAGGCGAAATAACATCCGGCCAAGAAAGGAGGAACTACGTAATGCCAAAAGTAGCATTATACAACCAAAACGGTCAGACGGTCGGCGAAATCGAGTTGAACGACGCCGTTTTTGGGATTGAACCGAATAAGCATGTGTTGTTTGAAGCAGTGATTATGCAACGCGCCTCGATGCGTCAAGGAACGCATAAAACGAAAAACCGCGCTGAAGTGAGCGGCGGCGGCCGCAAGCCATGGCGCCAAAAAGGGACAGGACGCGCCCGTCAAGGTTCGATTCGCGCTCCGCAATGGCGCGGCGGCGGTACGGTCTTTGGTCCAGTTCCGCGCAGCTACAGCTACAAACTTCCGAAAAAAGTTCGCCGTTTAGCGATCAAATCGGCATTGTCTTCGAAAGTGCTCGAAAACGACATCGTTGTATTGGATCAATTGTCGCTTGAAGCACCGAAGACGAAGGAAATGGTCAAAATTTTAAACAATCTCTCAGTGGATCGGAAAGCACTCATTGTGACCGACGAGCTGAATGAGAATGTATATCTGTCGGCGCGCAACATTCCAGGCGTCAAAGTGGTGGCAGCCAACGGCATCAATGTGCTCGATGTGCTCAACCATGACAAACTCGTCATTACGAAGGCGGCCGTGGAGAAAGTAGAGGAGGTGCTTGCATAATGAAAGACCCCCGCGACATTATTAAGCGCCCCATCATCACGGAAAATACAATGAATTTGATCGGGCAAAAAAAATATACGTTTGAGGTCGACGTCAAAGCGAACAAGACGGAAGTGAAAGACGCCGTCGAGAAAATTTTTGGCGTTAAAGTAGCCAAAGTGAACATCATGAACTATAAAGGGAAATTTAAACGCGTCGGCCGCTACAGCGGCTATACGAACCGCCGCCGCAAAGCGATCGTCACGCTGACGCCGGACAGCAAAGAGATCGAACTGTTTGAAGTGTAACATAAACGATGAAGGAGGGACATTCCGATGGCGATCAAGAAGTACAAACCGACATCGAACGGCCGTCGCGGCATGACGGTGCTTGATTTCTCGGAAATTACGACGGATCAGCCGGAAAAATCGCTGCTTGCTCCGTTAAAGAAAAAGGCGGGCCGCAACAATCAAGGGAAAATTACGGTGCGCCATCAAGGCGGCGGCCATAAACGCCAATATCGGATTATCGACTTTAAACGCGACAAAGACGGAATTCCAGGACGCGTTGCTACGATTGAATACGATCCGAACCGTTCTGCCAATATCGCGCTCATCAACTATGCAGACGGTGAAAAACGCTACATTATCGCGCCGAAAAACTTGAAAGTCGGCATGGAAATCATGTCCGGTCCGGATGCGGACATTAAAATCGGCAATGCGCTTCCGCTTGAGAACATCCCAGTCGGTACGCTCGTCCACAATATTGAGCTGAAACCGGGCCGCGGCGGACAATTGGTGCGTGCAGCTGGTACGTCGGCGCAAGTGCTCGGGAAAGAAGGAAAATACGTCATCGTTCGTTTGGCTTCCGGCGAAGTGCGCATGATTTTAGGCAAATGCCGTGCAACGGTTGGTGAAGTCGGCAACGAGCAACACGAACTTGTCAACATCGGGAAAGCAGGACGCGCCCGCTGGTTGGGGATTCGCCCGACAGTTCGCGGTTCGGTTATGAACCCGGTTGACCATCCGCACGGCGGTGGTGAAGGGAAAGCGCCAATCGGACGCAAATCGCCGATGACGCCATGGGGCAAACCGACGCTTGGATACAAAACACGCAAAAAGAAAAACAAATCGGATAAATTCATCATCCGTCGCCGCAAGAAATAATGAACGAGCGCAATTCAGAAGGGAGGTTCACTTATGGGTCGCAGCTTGAAAAAAGGTCCGTTTTGCGATGAGCATTTGATGAAAAAAATCGAAAAACTGAATGCAACAGGGCAAAAACAAGTGATCAAAACGTGGTCTCGCCGTTCGACGATCTTCCCGCAGTTTGTTGGGCATACGATCGCGGTGTACGATGGCCGCAAACATGTTCCGGTCTACATCACGGAAGACATGGTCGGGCACAAACTCGGCGAATTTGCGCCGACGCGCACGTTCCGCGGCCATGCTGGCGATGACAAGAAAACGAAACGGTAATGAGAGGAGGTTCTAGATATGCAAGCCAAAGCTGTTGCAAGAACCGTTCGCATCGCTCCTCGTAAAGCGCGCTTAGTCATTGACTTGATTCGCGGGAAAGAAGTGGGCGAAGCGTTCGCTATTTTGCGCCATACACCAAAAGCAGCTTCCCCGATCATTGAGAAAGTGTTGAAATCAGCAGTCGCCAACGCTGAACACAACTATGACATGGACGTCAACAACTTGGTCATTACTCAAGCGTATGTCGACGAAGGCCCGACGCTGAAACGGTTCCGTCCGCGCGCCATGGGACGGGCAAGCGCCATTAACAAACGCACAAGCCATATTACGATCGTCGTTTCAGAAAAGAAGGAGGGATAATCCGTGGGTCAAAAGGTCAACCCGATCGGTCTGCGCATCGGCATCATTCGTGACTGGGAATCGAGATGGTATGCGGAAAAAGACTATGCAGATCTGTTGCACGAAGACTTGAAAATCCGTGAATACATTAGCAAACGCCTGCAAGACGCGGCCGTCTCCCGCGTGGAGATTGAACGGGCAGCCAACCGCGTCAACGTAACGATCCATACCGCCAAACCGGGCATGGTCATCGGGAAAGGCGGTTCGGAAGTGGAAGCACTCCGCAAAGCGCTCGCGCAATTGACCGGTAAACGCGTCCATATCAACATTGTAGAAATCAAAAAACCGGACTTGGATGCACGTCTTGTTGCTGAAAATATCGCTCGTCAGCTTGAAAACCGCGTATCGTTCCGCCGGGCGCAAAAACAAGCGATCCAACGTGCGATGCGCGCTGGGGCGAAAGGGATCAAAACGATGGTATCCGGCCGTTTGGGCGGGGCTGACATCGCTCGTTCGGAGCATTACAGCGAAGGGACGGTTCCACTCCATACGCTGCGCGCTGACATTGACTATGGAACAGCAGAAGCCGATACGACGTACGGAAAAATCGGCGTGAAAGTATGGATTTATCGTGGAGAAGTCCTTCCGACCAAGAAAAAAGCTGAGGAAGGAGGAAAATAATCATGTTAATGCCAAAACGCGTCAAATATCGCCGTGAACATCGCGGACGGATGAAAGGCCGGGCGAAAGGCGGCACGGAAGTTCATTTCGGTGAATTTGGGTTGCAAGCATTAGAATCAGCTTGGATTACGAACCGGCAAATCGAAGCAGCCCGTCGGGCGATGACCCGTTACATGAGACGGGGCGGGAAGGTATGGATCCGCATTTTCCCATCCAAACCGTATACGGCAAAACCGCTTGAAGTGCGGATGGGTTCTGGTAAAGGGGCGCCGGAAGGCTGGGTCGCCGTTGTCAAACCAGGCAAAGTGATGTTTGAAGTGGGCGGTGTTTCTGAGGAAGTGGCACGTGAAGCATTGCGTCTCGCTTCTCACAAACTTCCGATCAAATGCAAATTTGTAAAACGTGAAGAAACTGGTGGTGAAGCGTAATGAAAGCGAAAGAAATCCGTGAGTTGACCACTGCCGAGATCGAACAAAAAATTAAAGCGTTGAAGGAAGAATTGTTCAACCTTCGCTTCCAACTGGCCACAGGTCAATTGGAAAACACGGCGCGCATCCGCCAAGTGCGCAAAGACATCGCCCGCATGAAAACGATTATTCGCGAACGTGAGCTCGCTGCCAATAAATAATGTGTTTGAGAGGAGGTTTGTGGAATGAGCCAACGCAATCAACGCAAAGTGTACGTCGGGCGGGTTGTATCGGACAAAATGGACAAAACGATCACCGTGTTGGTCGAAACGTACAAAAAACATCCGCTGTACGGCAAACGCGTGA
>NZ_LDPD01000002.1:116717-117261 GCF_001026865.1 Geobacillus sp. ZGt-1
AATATAAGGCGCATGATGAACATAACATCGCTAAAGTCGGCGATATCGTGAAAATTATGGAAACTCGCCCGCTGTCGGCCACAAAACGCTTCCGCTTAGTGGAAGTCATCGAAAAAGCGGTTGTTCTGTAATCGTTCTTCACTTAGTTCGGAGAGATAATTCCGAAAGGAGGTTTCGTCGATGATTCAACAAGAATCTCGCTTGAAAGTAGCTGATAACTCTGGTGCACGCGAAGTGCTTGTCATTAAAGTGCTCGGAGGCTCGGGTCGCCGCTATGCGAACATCGGCGACGTCGTTGTGGCGACGGTCAAAGATGCGACACCAGGTGGCGTTGTTAAAAAAGGTCAAGTCGTGAAAGCAGTTGTTGTTCGTACGAAACGCGGGGTGCGCCGTCCGGACGGCTCGTACATCCGCTTTGACGAAAACGCCTGCGTCATCATCCGTGATGACAAAAGCCCGCGCGGCACGCGGATTTTCGGACCGGTTGCCCGTGAATTGCGCGATAAAGACTTCATGAAAATCATTTCTTTAGCTCCGGAAGTTA
>NZ_LDPD01000002.1:117279-132290 GCF_001026865.1 Geobacillus sp. ZGt-1
CGTTTCAAGGAGGTGCGAATGCGATGCATGTAAAAAAAGGCGATAAAGTGCAAGTAATCTCCGGCAAAGACAAAGGCAAGCAAGGCGTCATTCTAGCGGCGTTTCCGAAGAAAAACCGCGTCATCGTCGAGGGCGTCAATATTGTGAAAAAGCATGCGAAACCGTCGCAAGCGAACCCGCAAGGCGGCATCATTGAGAAGGAAGCGCCGATCCACGTTTCGAAAGTCATGCCGCTCGACCCGAAAACGGGTGAACCGACGCGCATCGGCTATAAAATTGTCGATGGCAAAAAAGTGCGCTATGCGAAAAAATCCGGCGAGATTTTGGATAAATAACCGTGACGCAGGAAGGGAGGTACTTTTATGAACCGCCTGAAAGAGAAGTATTTAAACGAAGTCGTACCTGCTCTCATGAGCAAGTTCAACTATAAATCGATCATGCAAGTGCCAAAAATCGAAAAAATCGTCATCAACATGGGTGTCGGCGATGCGGTGCAAAACCCGAAAGCATTAGACAGCGCCGTTGAAGAGCTGACGCTGATCGCCGGTCAGCGTCCGGTGGTAACGCGTGCGAAAAAATCGATCGCCGGCTTCCGTCTTCGCCAAGGGATGCCGATCGGTGCGAAAGTGACGCTGCGCGGCGAACGGATGTATGAGTTTCTCGATAAGTTGATTTCGGTCTCGCTTCCGCGCGTGCGCGACTTCCGCGGCGTATCGAAAAAGTCGTTTGACGGCCGCGGCAACTATACGCTCGGCATTAAAGAACAGCTCATTTTCCCTGAGATTGACTACGATAAAGTGAACAAAGTGCGCGGCATGGACATCGTGATCGTCACAACGGCCAACACGGATGAAGAAGCTCGTGAACTGCTGGCGTTGCTCGGCATGCCATTCCAAAAATAATGATCCCATAACGCAAGGGAGGCGAAATCGTGGCTAAAAAATCGATGATCGCGAAACAAAAACGGACGCCGAAGTTTAAAGTGAGAGCGTACACCCGTTGCGAGCGCTGCGGCCGCCCGCACTCGGTCTATCGAAAATTCAAATTGTGCCGTATTTGTTTCCGTGAGCTCGCATACAAAGGTCAACTTCCAGGCATCAAAAAAGCCAGCTGGTAATCAACCCATTGATTGGGAAGGAGGTAAAACATAATGGTGATGACAGATCCAATTGCTGATATGCTGACTCGCATCCGCAATGCGAATATGGTGCGTCACGAAAAGCTCGAAGTCCCGGCTTCGAAAATCAAGCGGGAAATCGCGGAAATTTTAAAGCGCGAAGGGTTTATTCGTGATTATGAATATATCGAAGACAACAAACAAGGCATTCTCCGCATCTTCTTGAAATACGGTCCGAACAACGAACGTGTCATTACCGGGCTGAAACGCATCAGCAAACCGGGGTTGCGCGTTTACGTCAAAGCCCATGAAGTGCCGCGCGTCCTGAACGGCTTAGGGATCGCGATTCTTTCGACATCGCAGGGCATCTTAACAGACAAAGAAGCACGGCAAAAAGGCACGGGCGGCGAAGTAATCGCCTACGTTTGGTAATCTATCTGCTCAAGAATGGAGGTGTTTTTGACATGTCACGTGTCGGCAAAAAACCAATTGAAATTCCTGCCGGTGTCACCGTTACGGTCAACGGCAACACGGTTACGGTCAAAGGGCCGAAAGGGGAGCTGACCCGCACGTTCCATCCAGATATGACGATCACGGTTGAGGGCAATGTCATCACGGTTACGCGTCCAAGCGATGAAAAACATCATCGCGCGCTCCATGGCACGACGCGCAGCTTGCTTGCCAACATGGTCGAAGGCGTTTCGAAAGGTTATGAAAAAGCGCTCGAACTCGTTGGTGTCGGGTACCGGGCGTCGAAACAAGGGAAAAAGCTTGTATTGAGCGTCGGTTATTCTCATCCGGTAGAAATTGAGCCGGAAGAAGGGCTTGAAATTGAAGTGCCATCCCAAACGAAAATCATCGTCAAAGGGGCAGACAAACAGCGCGTCGGCGAACTGGCCGCCAACATTCGCGCGGTTCGTCCGCCAGAGCCGTATAAAGGCAAAGGCATCCGCTACGAAGGTGAGCTTGTGCGCCTGAAAGAAGGCAAAACTGGTAAATAACGCGGCATAGCGAAGCGAAAGGAGTGACATTCGATGATCACGAAAGTGGACCGAAACGCGGTTCGGAAGAAAAGACACGCGCGCATCCGCAAAAAAATCTTCGGCACGGCTGAACGTCCGCGGTTGAGCGTGTTCCGTTCAAATAAACATATTTACGCGCAAATTATCGATGATACAAAATCGTCAACGATCGTCAGCGCCTCGACGTTGGACAAAGAGTTTGGCTTAGATTCGACGAACAACATTGAGGCAGCGAAAAAAGTCGGCGAACTTGTCGCCAAACGTGCATTGGAAAAAGGCATTAAAAAAGTCGTGTTCGACCGTGGCGGGTATTTATATCACGGACGGGTAAAAGCATTGGCAGACGCCGCCCGCGAAGCCGGCTTGGAATTCTAATTACAAAGGAGGGACAACGATGCGTCGTATCGATCCAAACAAACTTGAATTGGAAGAGCGTGTAGTCGCGGTCAACCGTGTAGCAAAAGTCGTAAAAGGCGGACGTCGCCTGCGCTTTTCAGCTCTCGTCGTCGTCGGCGATAAAAACGGCCATGTCGGATTTGGCACCGGAAAAGCACAAGAGGTTCCAGAAGCGATCCGCAAAGCGATTGAAGATGCGAAGAAAAACTTAATTGAAGTGCCGATCGTCGGCACAACGATTCCGCATGAAGTCATCGGCCATTTCGGTGCCGGGGAAATCATTTTGAAACCCGCTTCCGAAGGTACCGGGGTCATCGCTGGGGGTCCGGCGCGTGCTGTATTAGAGCTGGCGGGCATCAGCGACATCTTGTCGAAATCGATCGGTTCAAACACGCCAATCAACATGGTGCGCGCAACGTTTGATGGACTGAAACAATTAAAACGCGCCGAAGACGTAGCGAGATTGCGCGGCAAAACAGTCGAGGAACTGTTAGGATAAGGAGGGAACGATCATGGCAAAAAAACTGGCGATTACCCTCACGCGCAGCGTGATTGGCCGTCCGGAAGACCAACGCGTTACCGTCAGAACGCTCGGCCTGCGAAAAATGCACCAAACGGTCGTCCACAATGACAATCCTGCAATCCGCGGGATGATCAACAAAGTGGCCCACCTTGTCAAAGTCAAAGAAATTGAAGAATAATGAATCATAAGGAGGTGCTTTGCCATGAAACTTCATGAATTGCAACCAGCGCCGGGATCTCGAAAGAAAGCTGTGCGCGTCGGCCGCGGGATCGGTTCGGGCAACGGCAAAACGTCCGGCCGCGGTCAAAAAGGTCAAAATGCCCGCTCGGGTGGAGGAGTTCGTCTTGGGTTTGAAGGCGGTCAAACTCCGCTGTTCCGCCGTTTGCCGAAACGAGGATTTACGAACATCAATCGGAAAGAGTATGCTGTTGTGAATCTGGAAAAACTGAATCGTTTTGAAGACGGAACGGAAGTGACGCCGGAATTGCTTCTTGAGACGGGCGTCATCAGCAAGTTGAAATCGGGTGTGAAAATTTTGGGCAAAGGCCAAATCGAGAAAAAGCTGACGGTCAAAGCGCATAAGTTCTCGGCATCGGCGAAAGAGGCCATTGAGGCGGCTGGCGGTAAAACTGAGGTGATTTAATGTTTCGGACAATCTCCAACTTTATGCGCGTCAGTGATATTCGAAACAAAATTATTTTCACTCTTCTTATGTTGATCGTGTTCCGCATTGGAACGTTCATCCCTGTTCCAGGCGTGAACGCGGATGTGTTAAAACTGCAAGATGAATTGAATGCATTCGGCGTCCTGAACATTTTCGGCGGCGGGGCGCTGCAAAACTTTTCAATTTTTGCCATGGGGGTTATGCCCTACATCACCGCGTCGATTATCGTCCAGCTGCTGCAAATGGACGTCGTTCCAAAATTTACGGAGTGGTCGAAGCAAGGCGAGGTTGGCCGGCGTAAATTAGCTCAGTTTACCCGCTATTTCACGGTCGTGCTCGGGTTTATCCAAGCGCTTGGCATGTCGTACGGCTTCAACAATTTAGCCGGCGGGATGCTCATTCGAAATCCGGGCATCGGCACGTATTTGCTGATCGCGGTCGTCTTGACGGCCGGCACCGCATTTTTAATGTGGCTCGGCGAACAGATCACCGCGAAAGGCGTGGGCAATGGCATTTCGATCATTATTTTCGCCGGGATTGTCTCAGGCATTCCGACGGTCTTGAACCAAATTTACGCCCAACAGTTTGAAAATGTCGGGGAAGATGTGTTTTTGCGCATCGTCCGGCTCCTGCTTGTGGCGTTGGCGGTCGTTGCCGTCATCGTTGGTGTCATTTACATCCAGCAGGCGTTCCGGAAAATTCCGATTCAATACGCGAAGCGGCTTGAGGGCCGAAGCCCGGTGGGCGGCCACTCGACTCATTTGCCGCTCAAAGTGAACCCAGCGGGAGTCATTCCGGTCATTTTCGCTGTATCGTTTTTGATTGCACCACCGACCATTGCATCGTTTTTTGGCACGAATGATGTAACATTGTGGATTCGCCGAACGTTTGATTATACGCACCCGGTTGGGATGATCATTTACGTCGTGCTCATCATCGCGTTTACGTACTTTTATGCGTTTGTTCAAGTCAATCCGGAGCAGATGGCGGACAACTTGAAAAAACAAGGCGGCTACATCCCAGGTATTCGCCCTGGGAAAAACACACAAGAGTACGTGACGAGAATTTTATACCGGCTGACGCTGGTCGGATCAATCTTTTTGGCGGTTGTCGCTGTGCTGCCGGTGTTCTTTGTGAACTTTGCCAACTTGCCGTCTTCCGCACGAATCGGCGGTACGAGCTTGCTTATTGTCGTCGGCGTGGCGCTTGAGACGATGAAACAGCTTGAGAGCCAGCTGGTGAAACGCCATTACCGTGGATTCATCAAATAAAGAAGGCAAGAACGGACGTCCCTTGCCGATAGGGGGAGTTAGGATGAATTTAGTGCTGATGGGGCTGCCGGGTGCCGGCAAAGGCACGCAGGCCGGGAAAATTGTCGAGGCTTACGGAATTCCGCATATTTCAACGGGAGATATGTTTCGAGCGGCGATCAAAGAAGGGACGCCGTTAGGGTTGCAGGCAAAGCAGTATATGGACCGCGGCGATCTTGTGCCGGATGAGGTGACGATCGGCATCGTCCGCGAACGGCTGAGCAAAGAGGATTGCCAAAATGGTTTTTTGCTCGATGGATTCCCGCGCACGGTCGCCCAAGCAGAAGCGCTTGAAACGTTGCTTTCGGAAATCGGGCGCAAGCTTGACTATGTCATCCATATCGACGTTCGCCAAGAGGTCTTAATGGAGCGCCTGACCGGCAGACGTATTTGCCGCAACTGCGGAGCAACGTACCATCTCGTTTTTCATCCGCCGGCGAAACCGGGCGTATGCGATAAATGCGGTGGCGATCTGTACCAGCGCCCCGATGATAATGAAGCAACGGTGGCCAATCGGCTTGAGGTGAATATGAAACAAATGAAGCCGCTCCTCGATTTTTACGAGCAAAAAGGCTATTTGCGCCACATTAACGGCGAACAGGAAATGGAAAAGGTGTTTGCTGATATTTGTGAAGTGCTCGGGGGACTTGCTCGATGATTCGTTGCAAAACCGCGCAGGAAATTGCTTTGATGCGCGAGGCGGGAAAAATCGTTTCCCTTACATTGAAAGAATTGCAAAAGCACATTCGTCCCGGGATCACAACAAAGGAACTGGACGCCATCGCGGAGGAAGTGATTCGTTCCCATGGCGCCATTCCGTCGTTTAAAGGGTATCAAGGGTTTCCAGGGAGCATTTGCGCCTCGGTGAATGAAGAGCTTGTGCACGGGATTCCCAGCAGCCGCGCATTGCGGGAAGGCGATATTATTACGATCGATGTCGGCGCGCAGTATGAAGGCTATCACGCCGACTCGGCCTGGACGTATCCGGTCGGGGAGATCGACGCCGAGACGAAACGGTTGCTTGACGTGACAGAGCAATCGCTGTACGTCGGGCTCGCCGAGGCAAAACCGGGTGCTCGTTTAACGAACATCTCCCATGCGATTCAAACGTATGTCGAAGCGCATCACTTTTCCGTTGTTCGCGAGTATGTCGGGCATGGAATTGGTCAACACTTACATGAAGACCCACAAATCCCACATTATGGGCCGCCGAACAAAGGCCCGATTTTGCGGCCAGGGATGGCGCTGTGCATCGAACCGATGGTCAATGCCGGCAGCCGTTACGTGAAAACGTTGGCCGACGATTGGACCGTCGTCACGGCCGATGGAAAACGGTGCGCCCATTTCGAACATACGATTGTCATTACAGAAGATGGCTGCGAAATTTTAACACATTGTGGAAATGAGTCTCCCACTTCATAAGTGGGAAGGGGTAAACGTCTTCTCGATCATCATGGATATCACGTTCGGTTTTGCGTAACACAATGTTACTCATTCGAAGGAGGGAGAGCCGCTCGATGGCGAAAGATGATGTAATTGAAGTGGAAGGCACCGTCATCGAAACATTGCCAAATGCGATGTTTCGTGTAGAATTAGAAAATGGGCACACGGTGTTGGCTCATGTATCCGGCAAGATCCGCATGCATTTCATTCGCATTTTGCCTGGCGACCGGGTGACGGTGGAGCTGTCGCCGTATGATTTGACGCGTGGACGGATCACGTATCGATATAAATAAAGGAATGCACTCCGTTCAATTAGGGAGGTAAACAACATGAAAGTAAGACCATCTGTCAAACCGATTTGCGAAAAGTGCAAAGTTATTCGCAGACGCGGCAAAGTTATGATCATTTGTGAAAATCCGAAGCATAAACAACGCCAAGGGTAATTTTCAAGGAGGTGTATCATATGGCACGCATTGCAGGTGTCGATATTCCGCGTGATAAACGGGTAGTCATTTCGTTAACATACATTTATGGGATCGGCAAACCGACAGCACAAAAAATCTTAAAAGAAGCCGGCGTATCGGAAGACACACGCGTTCGCGACTTAACGGAAGAAGAGCTTGGCCGCATTCGTGAAATCGTCGGCCGCTTAAAAGTGGAAGGCGATTTGCGGCGTGAAGTATCGTTAAATATTAAACGGTTGATGGAGATCGGCTGCTATCGTGGTCTTCGCCATCGCCGCGGATTGCCGGTTCGCGGCCAAAACACGAAAAACAATGCCCGCACGCGCAAAGGTCCGCGCCGCACGGTAGCGAACAAGAAAAAATAATCACGCAAAGGAGGTCATTTGACGAATGGCACGCAGAACAAACACTCGTAAACGCCGGGTAAGAAAAAATATTGATACAGGCATCGCCCATATCCGTTCAACGTTCAACAACACGATCGTGACGATTACGGATGTTCATGGCAACGCCATTGCTTGGGCGAGCGCTGGTTCGCTGGGGTTCAAAGGTTCGCGCAAATCAACGCCGTTTGCGGCGCAAATGGCGGCTGAAGCAGCAGCGAAAGCGTCGATGGAGCATGGCATGAAAACGGTCGAAGTGAACGTCAAAGGTCCGGGGGCTGGCCGCGAGGCAGCGATCCGTGCATTGCAAGCAGCCGGGTTGGAAATTACGGCGATCAAAGACGTCACTCCAATCCCGCACAATGGATGCCGTCCGCCAAAACGTCGCCGTGTGTAACGCCCCTGTATAGAATTTGCACCATTGTCAATAATGGGATATGATAAAGACCATGGCAGGCAAGCATAAAGAGAGATTCATGGGGGAATGTTGTTAGGCGTGTACCGTTTGATCGGGGTCTCGACGTTTTGAAGGAGGGTATAATAATCGATGATTGAAATTGAAAAGCCGAAAATTGAAACGGTCGAACTGAGCGAAGATGCCAAATATGGCAAATTCGTCGTCGAACCGCTTGAGCGTGGATATGGTACAACCTTAGGGAACTCCTTGCGTCGTATCCTATTGTCTTCACTCCCTGGTGCAGCTGTAACATCGGTGCAAATCGACGGCGTCTTGCATGAGTTTTCAACGATTGACGGCGTCGTTGAAGATGTGACAGCCATCATTTTGAATATCAAAAAACTAGCGTTGAAAATTTATTCAGACGAAGAGAAAACGTTGGAGATTGATGTGCAGGGTGAAGGAGTTGTCACGGCTGCCGATATCACTCACGACAGCGATGTAGAAATTTTAAACCCGGACCTTCATATCGCGACGCTGGCGGAAGGCGGCCGCCTGCGCATGCGCATGACTGCCAAGCGGGGGCGCGGATATGTTCCTGCTGAGGCGAATAAGCGCGAAGACCAGCCCATCGGCGTCATTCCGATCGATTCCATTTATACGCCGGTCTCCCGAGTTTCCTATCAAGTCGAGAATACAAGGGTCGGCCAAGTGACGGACTATGACAAGCTGACCATTGATGTGTGGACGGATGGAAGCATTGGGCCGAAAGAGGCCATTTCCCTTGGAGCGAAAATTTTAACGGAGCACTTGAACATTTTTGTCGGCTTGACGGATGAGGCGCAAAATGCGGAGATCATGGTCGAGAAAGAGGACGATCAAAAAGAAAAAGTGCTCGAAATGACGATCGAGGAACTCGATCTTTCGGTTCGTTCCTACAATTGCTTGAAGCGGGCCGGCATCAACACTGTTCAAGAACTGACGCAAAAAACGGAAGAAGATATGATGAAAGTGCGCAACCTCGGCCGCAAGTCGCTTGAGGAAGTAAAAGCGAAACTGGCTGAGCTTGGCCTCAGCCTGCGCAAAGACGACTAAGTGCCGGCCTCCGCCGGCAAGCCGGAAACACACTTTCACCATATTGCTTTGATGATGGCCACCATGAGGAACACATCACTTTAAAAGGGAGGGACATTTGATGTCGTACAGAAAATTAGGACGCACGACTTCGCAACGAAAAGCACTGCTTCGCGACTTGGCAACAGACTTAATCATCAACGAACGCATTGAAACGACGGAAGCGCGGGCGAAAGAACTGCGCTCGGTCATGGAAAAAATGATTACGCTCGGCAAACGCGGCGATTTGCATGCCCGCCGCCAAGCAGCGGCATTCATCCGCAAGGAGGTCGCCAACAGCGAAACCGGCCAGGATGCGTTGCAAAAGCTGTTCAGCGACATTGCGCCGCGCTACCAAGATCGCCAAGGCGGCTATACGCGCATTATGAAACTTGGTCCTCGCCGCGGTGACGGGGCGCCGATGGTCATTATTGAACTCGTGTAACGGTTTCATTTCAACAAGGGCGAGACAGTTTCGTTTGAACTGGATCTATGCCCTTTTTTTGTTTACCATCATTTAGCAGGCTGCGTTTGCAACGCGGCGAAGCAAGGGGAAACGATCATGGCCGAACCAATCTTGTCGATCGAGGGAGTGTCCTTTCGCTATCCAAATCAATCCGACTATGCGGTGCAAAACGTCAGCTTCACGGCCGAGCGCGGGGAGTGGTTAGCGATCGTCGGCCATAACGGATCCGGCAAATCGACCATCGCTCGGATGCTGATCGGCTTGCTTCGGCCGGAGCGGGGCGCCATTCGCTTGTTTGGACGCCTTTTGAACGACGCAACCGTTTGGGAGGTGCGCCGCCGCGTCGGCCTTGTGTTCCAGAACCCGGACAACCAGTTTGTCGGTGCGACCGTGGAAGACGACATCGCTTTTGCCCTTGAAAACAACGGCATTCCGCGCTTGGAAATGGTCGAGCGCATTCGCGAGGCCATTCGCCAAGTCCATATGGAGCCGTTTCTCCATTATGAGCCGCACCGGTTGTCTGGGGGGCAAAAACAGCGCGTCGCCATCGCTGGCATTTTGGCGCTCCGCCCCGATATGATCATTTTGGACGAAGCGACATCGATGCTTGACCCGCGTGGAAGGGAAGAAGTGCTTGAGACGGTGCGCCGCCTGAACCGCCAGCAGCGCATTACCGTCTTGTCAATTACCCATGATTTGGAAGAGGCAGCGAAGGCGGACCGTCTCATTGTGATGAACAAAGGCGAAGTGATGGCAGAAGGGACGCCGGAGCAAATCTTTCGGCTCGGAAGCAAGCTCGAGCGCATCGGTCTTGATTTGCCGTTTGCCGTGAAAATGGGCAGTCGCTTGCGGGAACAAGGCATTCCGCTTCGGGCTGGATATTTCACGACAGAGGAGTTGGTCGAGGAGCTATGGACATTGTATTCGAAAAAGTAGAGCATGTGTACAACGCCCGTTCACCGCTTGCCCGTCGGGCGCTCTATGATGTCAATGTCGCAATCCGAAGCGGGGCGTACGTTGCCGTGGTTGGGCATACGGGCTCAGGAAAATCGACCCTCCTTCAGCATTTAAACGGGTTGCTGCAGCCGACAAGCGGCGCGGTGAAGATCGGCGAAGAGACGATCACGAGCCATAAGCGGCCAAAGCAGCTGAAACCGCTGCGCAAAAAGGTCGGGGTCGTCTTCCAGTTCCCGGAGCACCAGTTGTTTGAAGAAACGGTGGAGAAAGATATTTGTTTTGGCCCGCTCAATTTTGGCGTGCCGGAAGACGAGGCGAAGCGGAAGGCGCGGGAGCTCATTAAGCTCGTCGGATTGAGTGAAGACGTATTGGCGAAATCGCCGTTTGATTTGAGCGGAGGGCAAATGCGGCGCGTCGCCATCGCCGGCGTGCTCGCGCTTGAACCAGAAGTGCTCGTGCTCGATGAACCGACCGCGGGCCTTGATCCGCGCGGGCGCAAAGAGATGATGGAGATGTTTTATCGCCTCCATCGTGAGAAGCAGTTGACAACCGTTCTCGTCACCCACAGCATGGAAGATGCAGCTCGGTACGCTGATGAAATCATCGTCATGCATGAAGGAACGGTATGGGGCCACGGAACGCCGGAAGAGATGTTTCGCGACGCTGACAAACTGGCTGCCATCGGTTTGAGTGTGCCGGAAACGGTCAAATTGAAACAGCAGCTCGAAAAGCGGTTCGGCGTTGTCATTCCGTCGCCATGCTTGACGTTGGAACAGACAGCGGAAGCCATCCAGCAATTGTTCTCCAAGGTGAGCGTCCATGACTAATCATTTGATTATCGGGCAATATGTGCCTGGTCATTCCGTCATTCATCGCTTAGACCCGCGCGCCAAACTATTGATCGTGTTTGCTTACGTCCTGATCGTCTTTTTGGCGAACAATGCGGCGACGTATGCACTGCTGTCGCTGTTTGCGTTTGCCTTTGCAGCTCTGTCTCGCATCCCGTTTTCGTTCATTGCCCGCGGCTTGAAACCGATTTTATGGGTCGTTTTGTTTACATTGCTGTTGCATCTATTCATGACGAAAGAAGGAGACGTCATCTACCAAATCGGTGCGCTCTCTGTATATGAAGGCGGCATCAAGCAAGGGGTCTTTATTTCCCTAAGGTTTTTGCTCCTTGTATTGATGACGACGATGTTGACGTTGACGACGACGCCGATTGAAGTGACCGACGGCGTCGAAAGTTTGCTCGGGCCGCTCAAAAAGATGCGCGTTCCTGTCCATGAGCTCGCCTTGATGATGGCCATTTCGCTTCGATTCATTCCAACATTGATGGAAGAGACGGAAAAAATTATGAAAGCACAGGCGGCTCGTGGTGTTGATTTTTCTGGCGGCCGTTTTTCCGAACGGATGAAAGCCATTGTCTCACTGCTTGTGCCCCTGTTTATCAGCTCGTTCAAACGAGCCGATGAGCTGGCGACAGCCATGGAGGCGCGCGGCTACCGCGGCGGGGAAGGGCGGACGAAATTCCGCCAGCTCGCTTGGAAGCCGGTGGACATCGCGTTTTTAGCGGCTGTGGCGCTGCTGGCCGTATTGCTTTGTTTATTACGCTCATAGCGGAGGAAGGCCATGACACAACGGATCAAATGCATCATCGCCTATGATGGCACCCACTTTTCCGGCTACCAAATCCAGCCGGGAAAGCGGACGGTGCAAGGCGAGTTTGAGGAAGTGCTTCGGCGGATGCATAAAGGGACAAAAGTGCGTGTGGCGGCTTCCGGAAGGACGGATGCCGGCGTTCATGCCTATGGGCAAGTGATCCACTTTGATACGCCGCTTTCCCTTTCCTCGGAGCAGTGGAAAAAGGCGTTGAACGCCCAGCTGCCGGATGATATCGTCGTTCGCTTTGTACAGGAGGCCGATGCAGACTTCCACGCCCGTTTTTCGGCGAAAGCGAAAGAATACCGCTATAAAGTATGGACGGCTGCCGAGCGCGACGTGTTTCGCCGCCATTATTGCGCATGGCATCCATATTCGCTTCATATCAGCGCGATGAACGAGGCGCTTCGTTTGCTTCATGGAACGCACGATTTTACAAGCTTTTGTTCCGCAAAAACGTCGATCGAAGACCGGGTGCGCACCATGTATCGGGCTGAAGTGAAGGCCGACGGCCCGATGCTCGAGTTTCGGTTTGTCGGCAGCGGCTTTTTGTACAACATGGTGCGCATTATCGTTGGCACGGTGTTGGAGATCGGCCAAGGGAAGCGTTCTCCCGCCGACATTTCGACACTGCTTGCGGCGAAAGATCGGCGCCTCGCTGGTCCAACCGCGCCGGCCGAAGGGCTGTATTTATGGCGCGTATACTATGAGGATGAATGTTTGGTTCACTCATTGGTGGATGGCTGATGGTTTTCTCCGGCTTTTTAAGACAACGAGTCCTTGTGTAACATCTTCTTGACATTGGCGCGCCGGCAAGCTATTATATCATATGGCATGTATTTTCCACGATTAGCCCCGGACCATAATCGTGTTGAAATAAACGACCATTTTGTTTGTTCATTTTTTTATTTTAGGAGGGAACTGCATTGCGTACGACTTATATGGCGAAACCGAATGAAGTAGAGCGTAAATGGTACGTTGTCGACGCAGCTGGCAAAACGTTAGGCCGCTTAGCCAGCGAAGTAGCGGCGCTGTTGCGCGGCAAACATAAACCGACGTTCACTCCGCACGTTGATTGCGGAGATCACGTCATCGTCATCAATGCGGACAAAGTCGAACTGACTGGGAAAAAGTTGACGAAAAAACTGTACTATCGCCACAGCTTATATCCGGGTGGCTTAAAAGTAAGAACAGCGCTGGAAATGCGTACGAACTACCCGGAACAAATGATCGAACGTGCGGTGCGCGGCATGCTTCCAAAAGGCAGCCTTGGCCGGCAAATGTTCAAAAAGTTGCACGTTTACCGTGGAAGCGAACATCCGCATCAAGCACAAAAACCAGAAGTGTATGAACTTCGCGGATAATCATAAGGGAGGGTATGATTTTGGCACAAGTACAATATTACGGCACAGGTCGTCGCAAAAGCTCGGTCGCCCGTGTCCGCCTTGTCCCGGGCGATGGCCGCATCATTGTCAATAAGCGTGACATTCGCGAGTACATCCCGACGGAAGCGCTCATCGAAATGGTAAAACAGCCGCTCGTATTGACGGAAACGCTTGGCAGCTACGACGTTTTGGTGAATGTCCAAGGCGGCGGATTTGCCGGCCAAGCCGGTGCGATTCGCCATGGCATCGCCCGTGCGTTGCTTGAAGTCGATCCGGAATTCCGCACGGTGCTGAAACGGGCCGGTTTGCTGACGCGCGATGCTCGCGTTAAAGAACGCAAAAAATACGGGCTCAAAGGCGCCCGCCGCGCTCCGCAATTCTCGAAACGTTAATCGCGTGATGTTCCAACCCAGCCGATTTGGCTGGGTTTTTTGCTTATTTCTGCCTTTCGCCCGCGCGTATGATTGTGAGCGATCGTTAGACACTACATCGTAAAGGAGCGTGAAAGACGATGACAGTCATCACTTCATTGGCGGAAAAAAGGCAGGAAAAGCAGCTTCGCTATGAACGGAACATGTTGCGCGAACTGTCGCTTGAGAAATTACGGACCAAAGCGCTTGAGCACTTTGTTCCGTTTTATACGGCGTATCGGATGTTCCCATCCGTTGTTGAGGAAGGCTGTATTGATCTGGCCATTGAAGCGTATTTGCTCGGCGCTCGCTACAGCCGATTCGGCTATTATGGGGAGCCGGCGGCCAGCGTACGTTGTCGATGTGCTCAAGAAGAAAAATATTTGATCGATACGCTGTTTGATTTTCTTTGCTTTTGGGGCAATATCGACAACGATTTCCTCAGCCAGTCGCTGTATGACGCGTGTGAACAATATATCGGCAACTGGTGGACGGAAGGATTTGAGCGGGGCAAAAAACGGCGTCGTCTAAAACTTCGCTGAATGAGTTCTATTCCCGCGCCTTGTCCCATATAAGATAGAGAAGGGAAACGTGCGGGAGGAGAAACAATGAGAGAAAAATGGAAGTGGCTGGTCGCTTTTGCTGCCGTCGCCCTTATGAGCACTTTGCTATTTCCGTCTTTATTTTCCGATTTGACATCAACAAAACCATGGAATCTCCCATTATCGGGGAGAATCATCGTATTGGACCCCGGCCATGGTGGGCCGGACGGCGGCGCCGTCGGTGGCGAGGCGGTGGAAAAGGACATCGCGCTCAACGTGGCGAAAAAGCTGCGCGATTATCTGCAGCAGCAAGGGGCGCTCGTCCTGATGACGCGCGAGACGGATCGGGACTTGGCCAGCCCGTCCACACGCGGCTACAGCCGACGGAAAACGGAGGATTTGCTCGAACGAACGGCTTTCGTCAATCGATCGAATGCCGATCTTTTCATCAGCATCCATCTCAACGCCATCCCGTCGCCGCGTTGGCGAGGAGCGCAGACGTTTTATTACGGGTCGTTCATCGAAAACGAGCGGCTGGCGAGATTTATCCAAGCGGAATTGCGGCGCAATTTGGAGAACACCCATCGACTGGCAAAAATGATTGATACCGTCTATTTGCTCAAGCATGCAAAAATCCCCGGCGCGCTTGTCGAGGTTGGGTTTTTGTCGAATCCCGATGAGCGAGAGCTGCTTGTGTCTGATGGCTACCAAACGAAGCTGGCCGCCTCGATTTATAAAGGAGTGCTCCGCTATTTTTCCA
>NZ_LDPD01000020.1:0-3078 GCF_001026865.1 Geobacillus sp. ZGt-1
TCGCCTAATTAAGATAAAAAGCAGCCCTTGTCTAAACGGGCTGCTTTTCAGTCCATTCTATTCTATTGGTATCTCGCCGTCACCATTTTCTTTCTCGTGTAAAATTCGACGCCGTCGCGGCCGTTGGCATGAAGGTCGCCATAGAACGAGTTTTTGTAGCCCGAGAACGGGAAGAAGGCCATCGGCGCCGGGACGGCGACGTTGACGCCAAGCATGCCGGCGTCGATTTCTTCGCGGAACTGGCGGATCGCTTTGGCGCTGTCGGTGTAAATGCAGGCGCCGTTGGCAAACTCCGACCGGTTGGCGATCTCAATCGCTTCGTCCAAGTCTCGGGCGCGGACGACCGACAAGACCGGGGCGAAAATTTCATCCGTCCAAATCGCCATGCCCGGCTTGACATGGTCAAAAATCGTTGGACCGATGAAATACCCTTTTCCGCTTGTCGCCGAGTCGCGGCGTCCGTCGCGGACAAGGAGCGCCCCCTCTTTTTCGCCGATTTCGATGTATTTGATCGTCCGCTCTTTATGCGACTCGCGGATGACCGGGCCTAAAAAGACGCCTTTGTCGAGCCCATTGCCAATTTGGATGCGGTCGGCGGCTTCTTTGAGCCGTTCGACCAACTCATCGGCGATATCGCCGACTGCAACGACGACCGAGCACGCCATGCACCGCTCGCCCGCCGAACCGAACGCGGCGTTGATGATGTTCGTCACCGCCATATCGAGGTCGGCGTCCGGCATGACGATCGAATGGTTTTTCGCACCGGCGAGCGCCTGCACCCGCTTGCCGTGGGCGGCGGCTGTTTTGTATACATACTCGGCGACCGGCTGCGAGCCGACGAACGAAACGGCTTTAATATCTTTATGTTCTAAAATGCCGTTCACGACCTCGTGCGCTCCGTGAACAATATTCAACACTCCTGCAGGCAGTCCGGCTTCGGTGAACAGTTCAGCCAAGCGGTTGGCGAGCATGGGCGTCCGCTCAGACGGCTTCAGCACGAACGTATTGCCGCAAGCGATGGCGAGCGGGAACATCCAGCACGGCACCATCATCGGGAAGTTAAACGGCGTAATCCCGGCGACGACACCGAGCGGGTAGCGGTACATCCCCGATTCGATATTCGTCGCAATATCGGGCAGCTGCTGCCCCATCATGAGCGTCGGAATCCCCGCTGCAAACTCGACGCATTCAATGCCGCGCTGCACTTCACCGTAGGCGTCCTCGTACACTTTGCCGTTTTCCAATGTCACGAGACGGGCAAGTTCTTCCCAATGCTCGACAAGCAGCTGCTGGTAGCGGAACAAAATGCGGGCGCGACGCGGAACCGGGACTTTGCGCCATTCGCGGAACGCTTCTTTCGCGGCCGCCACCGCCGCATCCAGCTCCTCGCGCGAGGAGAGCGGCACTTTCGCCAATACTTCCCCCGTTGCCGGGTTCGGCACGATTTCTTCTTTTCCGGATGTCGAGGCGACCCATTGGCCGCCAATAAAGTTTTTCAATGTTTTTGTTTCGGTTACAGAGCTCATGAATGAAACCACCTTTCTAGAAAATCGAGTATAAGAGAATGGCTAAGAACATGCCGGCAAGCGGAATGATAACCGACAGAACGAATATCGGCTTATACGTCCGCTCGTGCGTTTCATGGCAGACGGCGCGAATCGTCGTCACAATGTATCCGTTGTGCGGCAGCGAATCAAGGCCACCGGAAGCAAGCGTTGCTACCCGATGCATGGCGCCGGGGTCAAGCCCTTTCGCCAGATAAATCGGCGCTAGGATTGGCAAGGCAATACCGAGACCGCCGGAAGCCGATCCGGTCATGCCGCAAATAATCGTGACGGCCAACCCCAATCCGAGCAGTTCCGGTCCAGGAATGTTCACAAGGACGTCAACCGCTTTTTGAAAGGCCGGCACATTTTTCGCCACCGCTCCGAAGCCGACGACGGCGCACGTATTAGCGGCAGCGACTAACGCATCTTGGGCGCCGGACGCCATGGCCTCCCAAAATTTGCGGACGAATTTCGCATTTAACACCCAGCAAAGCACAATACCAAGGACAAGTGACAAGACCCCTGCTGAAGTCGAAGAAATGAATTTTGCCAAAATGTTTAATGAAACAATCACCGCCACTAACGGAAGGATGGCACAAACAATGTTCGGCAGCGGACGGCCGGCGCCGCGCTCGAGCGAAGCAGCAATTTCACTCACCGCACCGGAAACGTCGCCGGTTCGGTATGGCAAGGAAAACGTTTCGCCGTTTTGTTTCGCTTTTTGGACAACACGCGTTAAATAGAGGGAACCAGCCACAGCAATCGTTGCGCCGACGAAAATGCCTACCCATCCCCCAGCCCCCGGCGTTGTATGGAAAAATTGCGTTGGAATGATGTTTTGAATCTCCGGTGAATACGGAGATGTCATTGTAAACGAAACCGAGCCGAACACCATGGCGGCCGGAATAAAACGATGCGGCGTATTCGACTGACGGAACAGTGACACGGCGATCGGGTAAACAGAAAAGCCGACGACAAACAAGCTGACACCGCCGTATGTCATAATGGCGCAGGCAGCAACGACCGCCAATACAGCATGTTTAGCGCCAAACTTTTCTTTTACCCAATGAGCGATGGAGTCAGCTGACCCGGTGTCCTCCATCACTTTGCCAAAAATCGCCCCGGCTAAGAAGATAAGAAACCAGCTGGCGAAATAGCCGGTAAAGCCCGTCATATAGCTTTCCATCAAAGCTTTTTCCAAGTTTAATCCGCCTGTCAGCGCAACAAGAACAGAACTGATCAACGCGGCAATAATGATATTGATCCCCCTCATTGTCAAAAAGATCAACAATCCCAATGAGGCCAATAAACCAATCATCCCCAGCATACTTTTCCCCCTCTTTTGACCGTTGCTTCATTTAACGGCTGACCGTATTGGTGCCATACTGATAGTCGTAACAAATATGATACAGCGCGACAATTTCCTCATGAGTCGGCACCCTTGGGTTATTCGCCGGACTGCCGCTTGCCAGCGCATCAGCCGCCATTTTATCGACTGCTTTGTCGAATGCCGCTTTGTCAATGCCCCATG
>NZ_LDPD01000198.1:0-883 GCF_001026865.1 Geobacillus sp. ZGt-1
ACCGGATCCTTTTGCATCATGTCGGTGTTGTCAGTATGGCTATAAAATAATCCTTCATGAGTAATGAGCAGATTGGCCTCCATTGAGACGGCTTGTTGGATCACACGATATGTAGGCATGAAGCTCGTTGCAATCCCCTTCACTTCCATGTTAGGGTCGCCATGCTGAAGAGTATCCATGGTATTTGGAATTTTTCCAACCGATGCCGTTAATCGCTCTATCACATCTTGAACAGTAGTTGCCATAATTCTGCTCCTCTCGCCTGTTACGTCAGCTGTTATGAAATCCACTTCTCCATGTTTATTCATGAAAAATAAGTGGTAAGCAACGATTTTAATTTTAGACTACTTTGTTCTGACTCTCTGAAGATATCGTTCCGCTACTCTAAAATCTTATTTTGTTTCTCCTTCTCGAAAATAACGGCTAAAAACATTGCAACTAAGTATGTTTTGCATTCAAACTAATTATATACCGAATTTTTTTAATTTTCAAGTATATCGTTCGTACATCATCATCCAGTAAAAAGAGTGCTGTCCGTTTTCACTGTTGAGACAAATATTCGCTGCCGTTACATCACCGAGCTTCCAACCATATTATTTGAGCGATAAAATTAGCAACGTCACCTTCTGGGGCATCGCCGACAATCATACGTGGCTCGACAGCCGCGCGGATGTGTACTATGACGCCAACGGGAATGTTGTGGTTGACCCGAACGCTCCGTACGCAAAAGTGGAAAAAGGGAAAGGAAAAGATGCGCCGTTCGTTTTTGGACCGGATTACAAAGTCAAACCCGCATATTGGGCTATTATCGACCACAAATAGACAGCCAAAAGCACATAGGTGTCTCCAGCAAAGAAGAGGATTGTTTATTGCAAAATAAAAA
>NZ_LDPD01000199.1:0-1878 GCF_001026865.1 Geobacillus sp. ZGt-1
CAAAATTTTATACATCATCGTGAAAAGTCTGATCAATTTCTAACTTAACCATAGTTACTTCCTCAGTGTCAGGATCTTTAATTCCTTTATATGTACTTCATCCAAAAACGAAGCAATGCTCCTTGGTCTATTACCACATGTGTTATAAATACAAAAAATAAAGCAGCCAAATTAAAATAACCCATAAAAATAAAAGGAATTGCAATAACTGATAAAGAATAGATAGCGCAATGTACTAGTAAATAATACCAAGAATTTTGTTTTGATTTAGCTTGTTTATCGGATTGTAAAAGATAATCACCTATCTTATGGCCTAAATAAAGGTAAATAAACAATTCAACATTGACTGAAATACCGAAAAATCTAAAGTTTGTAACTTGAATAAAATTCGATATCAGTGAATAAACAATTAAAGTAGTAAGGAGTGCAATAAAGATTAAAAAGAAGAAAATTCCCTTATTTACCCTTTGTAACTTTATTAACCGTATAGCAGAAACTTTTTGTAATTCAATTGCCATCTCTTCAATGATCTGTTCATCTGTTAGCTGTTTAATATCCAAAATAAATTCTTTTGTTGGCTTACGAAGTTTTATTTTGGGATTTCGTCTAAAGAGGTCAAAAAAACTCATTTTATTATCTGTTGAAGATATAAAATAGTTTTCTTTTAGGTTAACTTCATTGAGTTTTAGATGTTCTACAGGAGAATTATTTGGTAAAAGTGTACGATAAACTAGTAAAAGGCTTAAAATAAAACAAATTGCCATTCCTAAGAGTATTAAAGTAATAAATAATATCTCCAAATGCCCCTCGTTCTTATAGAACTGACGAAGCCACTCTATCCATTTACTATAAGTACTAACTAACGCTGTGATAACTATAGACCACAATACGATTACAGCACTTGCTTTAGAATCAATAAATCGGATTGTATTTTGCGTATCATTAATCGCCTCTTTTAAAAATTCAAACTGTTTTTCTCTTTTAATACTATTTTCTAAGTTTTGATTACTACTCATATGTAGATCCCCTATTCAGCTATTGTTAAACAGACTAAAACTAGGACGAACCTAACATAGATTTTATCATAAAAGATAACATTTTTATCAATATTTCCTATTACTATTTTATCAATTGAATATTCTCTTACAATTCCTTTTTCACTTTTATAGACGATATACAGTTATGAATTTTGGCATTGATCTTTGCCCGTGCGTCTGTCTGATTTATTTTTGCAATTCTTCCCGACTCAAGTTAAGCGTAATTTCCTCTATTTCCATTTTTTATATTTATTCTTTAGCTAGGTATATAAATAGCATCACATTAAACATCGAGACAGATAAATGATTCACCAAAAAACAGCTATTGTACTCTTTTCGTTTATAATCAAAATAATTAGTTAAGAGCCTATGTAATAAAAAACGATCCCTACGTTATCTTGCAGAAAATATAAGGTCGTTTAGAATTGGGAAAGAAAACTAGACATTAAGTTAATCTAAAATGTTATATGCCCATTTCTTGATTATTAACCCTATATCACCAAGATTACGTAAGAACCATTTTTATTTAGCAATTGTAACTTTCTATTAATTTATCAATTTTAGACATAGTTTCGATTGATGCTTTGTGCAGATTAGCCATTTCCATAACCTTGCTCTTAGAAACATGCATTCCTTGTTTTTTTATCATTTCAATTGCCCATTTTGCCCTTCTTAACTGAAATTGCTCGACACTTTCAAGTTTTGACAGAATATACTGTTTAGTCTCCGGCATTTTTTCCAACTTTGATTTTAATCCTGAAATACCTGCTTCTTGCGCAATTCGATAGAGTGTTACTCGGATAGGCTTTTCTTCATTTAGAATTTTCTCTATAGCTTTCTT
>NZ_LDPD01000200.1:0-514 GCF_001026865.1 Geobacillus sp. ZGt-1
ACATCAGCCAAAAAATGGCTGACTTATCGCTCCGGCCGAAAAGCGGCACGAACGTCGCCGTCTTAAACGGGCTGATTCATTTGCTCATCGCCAACGGCTGGATCGACCACGGCTACATCGAACGCTATACGGTTGGGTATGAGCAGCTCGAGCGAACGGCCGCCCGCTACACGCCCGAAGTGGTGGAACAAATTACCGGTGTGCCAGAACGCGATTTGCGAACGTGCGCCGAATGGATCGGCACGTCAAAAACAACCGTCACCGTACTGCTGCAAGGCGTCTATCAAAGCATGGACGCTACGGCCGCCGCCTCGCTCGTCAATTCGATGCACTTAATCATGGGCAAAATCGGCAAGCCGGGGTCGGGGCCGTTTCAGCACGCCGGGCAGCCGAGCTCGATGTCCAACCGCGAAGTCGGCGGCGCCGGCTTTTACCCCGGATACCGGAACGATGAAAACCCGAAACATTTGCAAGAAATCGCTGATTTATGGAATGTCGATGTCGAGACGCTGCC
>NZ_LDPD01000201.1:0-730 GCF_001026865.1 Geobacillus sp. ZGt-1
TGAAATCAAATATAACAGAAACTTGGGATCCAGAAGAAGATTTACCAACTTCAAAGATTATACCAAAGCAAGCGACGGTTGCAAGATTAATTCTAAGTAATGAATTTATAGAATCTTGTATGAAAGAGTTAAAACCAAAAGAAAAAAAACTTTATAAATTAATCCATTCTAAATATAAATTTAAGGGTACAGGGGCAACTTCGAGAAATGGCGTGATTTCCAATAAGTATGCTTTAGATGATATTGATTTCAACAATCCTTACATTTATTTTTTCTCAGACGATAGGGAAACCAAAAGTACATGTCTAGATTATCTTATTAATATTAAATCAGACGGCGGATTCAATCATGCTGATTGTCTTGTAATTCGCCTTCCTTCGTGGGCTCGATTTAAAACTCTATATCAATTGTTGGAATATCTAAGGGTGAATGAATATATTACTTCGAAGCTAGTTAGAAAATATAACAATTTACCTATAGTAGTTATCTTTAGAGGAGATAAAGGACGTACAGAAGTCGTATCGTTTCTTTGCGATAAAGAAATATTGAATCAGAATGGAAGTATGAAGGTTCAAATGATTAGCATAGATACGATACCTAAAAGACAACCAGAGATAGGGTTAAATGTAGGACTGATAGGAGTAGGCTCACTTGGCAGTAACGTTGCAAGGCTCTTGGTTAATAAAGGAGTAAAAACTTTATACATGTCTGATCATGATATGTTAAAGCC
>NZ_LDPD01000202.1:0-1099 GCF_001026865.1 Geobacillus sp. ZGt-1
GGGATTACGTGGGCGAAAGGGGAAACGGTCGATGTGTATGACACGGTGACAGGAACGATTTCTCAAGAGTATTTAGAAGACGAAGTCAATATTGATGTGTCTCAGTTTAACACAAAAGTCATTACGGAAAGCTTTAATCGTGTCATCATTCGTGAATTGACGAAATATATTTCTCCGGATGATGAAGGAAAAACGTTAATTTTTGCTGCCACTGATGATCATGCTGACTTAGTCGTTCGCCTTTTAAAAGAAGAGTTCGAAAAACTATACGGTGAAGTCGAAGACAACGCGGTGATGAAAATTACCGGTTCGATTAAAGATCCTTCTGGTGCGATCCGCCGTTTTAAAAACGAAAAATATCCAACAATTGTCGTTACGGTTGATTTGCTGACGACGGGTGTGGACGTGCCGGCGATTACGAATCTTGTCTTCTTACGGCGTGTTCGCTCGCGCATTCTGTATGAACAAATGTTAGGACGCGCAACGAGAAGATGCGAAGAAATCCAAAAAGACCATTTTAAAATTTTTGATGCGGTTGGGATTTATGAATCTTTAAAACCATATACAAGCATGAAGCCGGTTGTAACGCGTCCGAATATTTCGCTGACTCAATTAGTCGAAGAATTAGAGGGACTAGAAAAAACGGAACATCTTCAATATCAAAAAGAACAAATTATTGCCAAAATCCAGCGGAAAAAGCGGAAATGGTCCGATAGGCAGCACCAAGACTTTAAAGTGCTGTCCGGGGGCAAAACGGTCGATGAGTTTATCGATTGGGTAAAAGCCTTGCAGCCGGATGAATTACCTGTACAATTAAAAGAGTACAAGTCGATGTTCCGCTATATGGATGAAAATCGCTACCGGGAAAATAAGCAATATATTTCTAAACATGAAGATAAGTTGATTGCGGTAAAACGCGGATACGGAAATGCGGAAAAGCCAGATGACTATTTGCAATCGTTCGGTGAATTTATTCGCAACAATATGAACAAAATCCCAGCTTTAATGATTGTTTGTCAACGTCCAACCGAATTAACGAGAGAAGAACTGAAAAAACTGCTGCTCGAATTGGACCAAAAAGGCTTTTCCGAGAAAAAAC
>NZ_LDPD01000203.1:0-4096 GCF_001026865.1 Geobacillus sp. ZGt-1
GATCGTGTATTTGCCGCACTTTTTGTCATGGGTGATTCTGGGCGGGATCTTGATTGACATGCTTTCTCCTGAAGGGGGGATTGTTAACCGTTTTTTATCAATATTCGGTGTTAAGCCTATTTTCTTTCTTGGAGACAACGATTGGTTTCGTACCGTTGTTGTCGTTACAGATGTGTGGAAAGAATGCGGATTTAACACGATTGTATTTTTAGCTGCCCTTACTTCCATTAACCCATCGTTGTATGAAGCGGCTATCGTGGATGGAGCCAACAGGTGGCAACAAACTATTTACATTACGTTGCCTTCCATGTTGCCGATCATCATTGTGGTTGGAACGTTGTCGCTCGGAAACATTTTAAATGCCGGATTTGATCAAATTTTAAACTTGTACAATCCGCTTGTTTACAAAACGGGTGATATCATCGATACGTATGTTTACCGTGTCGGTCTCTTGAACGGGGATTTCAGTTATGCGACAGCTGTTGGATTGTTTAAATCGGTTATCAGCTTTATTCTCGTAGTCACAGGGTATCGTCTCGCTTATAAGTATGCGAACTATAAAATCTTTTAAAGGGAGGGGAGGTCTATGCATCATCACTACCAAAAAAGCTTGTCTTATAAACTATTCACTGTGTTTAACTATACTCTTTTAACGATCATTGCCGTTCTTTGCCTTTTGCCTCTCATCCATATTTTAGCCGTCTCATTCAGCGGCAGTGCAGCGGCGACCGCTAATCTGGTCGGACTGTGGCCCGTTGACTTTACGTTGGACGCTTATGAGAAAACGATTGGGAATGAAAATTTTTTGCGTTCCCTTTGGAATTCGTTTTTGCGTGTTGTATTGGGAACAGTCATTTCCATGGGAGTCATGTTATGCGCTGCCTATCCGCTGTCCAAAAGCGACGACGCCTTTCGCGGCCGGAAACTCTATATGTGGATTTTTGTGTTTACGATGTTGTTCCATGGCGGTCTCGTTCCGACTTATATGGTGGTGACGAAGCTCGGGTTGACAGATACGATTTGGGCGTTGATTTTACCGCCAGCTGTCAGCGCCTTTAACTTAATTTTGCTTGTGAACTTTTTCCGAACTTCGGTGCCGAAATCGCTTGAAGAGGCCGCTTTAATGGATGGCGCAAATCATTTCACGATTTTTTGGAAAATTTATTTGCCGATTTCGGTGCCTGCCATTGCGACGATTTCGCTCTTTACGATGGTTTTTCATTGGAACTCATGGTTTGATGGGTTGATTTATATGTCCGATGTGAAACATTACCCGTTATCTACGTTCTTACAAACGATTATTGTTCAACAGGATTTTACGAAAATGAGCGTCGATGCAGAAACATTGAAAAACTTATCTGAACGGACAGTGAAGGCGGCACAAATCTTCATCGCAGCTTTGCCGATGCTGATTGTTTATCCGTTTGTGCAAAAGTTTTTTGTGAAAGGGATTGTGTTGGGGGCGGAAAAAGAGTAACAGGAGGAGAATTCGACATGACGGCGGGATACGAACCTTGTTGGCTGCGGTATGAGCGGAAGGATCAATATAGTCGATTACGGTTTGAGGAGATTGTGGCGAAAAGAACATCGCCCATTTTTCAAGCAGCCGTGGAAGAACTCCAAAAAGGGCTTCGTTCGATGATGGAGATTGAGCCGCAAGTGGTGCAGGAAGTAAATGAAACAGCTAATTCGATTTGGCTTGGGACGCTTGAAGATGAAGAGTTCGAGCGACCATTAGAGGGAACGCTTGTTCATCCTGAAGGGTATGTGATTCGATCGGATGTCGACGATGGCCCGTTCCGTATCTACATTATTGGGAAAACAGATGCTGGTGTGTTGTATGGTGTCTTTCATTTCCTCCGATTATTGCAAATGGGTGAGAACATCGCCCAACTGTCCATCATCGAGCAGCCAAAAAACCGGTTGCGCATGATCAATCATTGGGACAATATGGATGGCAGCATTGAGCGTGGATATGCTGGTCGGTCGATTTTCTTTGTCGATGACCAGTTTGTGAAACAAAACCAACGGATAAAAGATTATGCACGATTGCTTGCTTCTGTGGGTATTAACGCCATCTCCATCAACAATGTCAATGTACACAAAACCGAAACGAAACTCATCACCGATCACTTTTTGCCTGACGTGGCGGAAGTAGCGGATATCTTCCGAACCTACGGAATCAAAACATTTTTAAGTATCAACTACGCAAGCCCGATTGAGATTGGCGGGCTTCCAACAGCAGATCCGCTTGATCCCGAGGTGCGACGGTGGTGGAAGGAAACGGCGAAACGTATTTATCAATATATTCCTGATTTTGGCGGCTTTGTAGTCAAAGCGGATTCCGAGTTTCGTCCTGGTCCCTTTACGTATGGGCGCGATCACGCGGAAGGAGCAAACATGTTGGCGGAAGCGTTAGCGCCGTTTGGGGGGCTCGTCATTTGGAGATGTTTTGTTTATAACTGCCAGCAGGATTGGCGCGATCGGACGACCGATCGGGCAAAAGCCGCATATGATCACTTTAAGCCATTGGATGGACAGTTTCGCGAGAATGTCATCTTGCAAATTAAAAACGGCCCAATGGATTTTCAAGTAAGGGAGCCGGTTTCTCCGTTATTTGGCGCTATGCCGAAAACCAATCAAATGATGGAGGTTCAAATCACTCAGGAATATACAGGACAGCAAAAACATTTATGCTTCTTGATTCCACAGTGGAAAGAGGTGCTTGATTTTGATACGTATGCCAAGGGAAAAGGGTCGGAAGTAAAAAAGGTAATTGATGGATCGCTATTTGACTATCGATACAGCGGGATCGCAGGGGTATCTAATATTGGCAGTGACCCAAACTGGACTGGGCATACGTTGGCCCAAGCAAACTTGTATGGATTTGGGCGGCTCGCTTGGAATCCGGATTTGTCTGCCGAAGAAATTGCTAACGAATGGGTTGTGCAAACGTTTGGGGACGATTCACAAGTCGTCGAGACGATCAGTTGGATGCTTCTATCTTCGTGGAGAATTTATGAAAACTACACCTCTCCGCTTGGCGTCGGCTGGATGGTGAACCCAGGGCACCATTATGGTCCTAATGTGGATGGCTATGAATATTCGCATTGGGGGACGTACCATTATGCCGACCGCGACGGGATCGGTGTTGACCGGACGGTTGCTACGGGAACAGGATATACGGCGCAATACTTTCCGGAAAATGCAGCGATGTATGAGTCGCTCGACACTTGTCCGGATGAGCTGCTCTTGTTTTTCCATCACGTTCCGTACACTCATCGGCTGCATTCAGGGGAAACGGTCATTCAACATATTTACAATACTCATTTTGAAGGGGTTGAGCAGGCGAAACAGCTGCGGAAACGATGGGAACAACTGAAAGGGAAAATCGACGAAAAACGGTATCATGATGTATTGGAACGATTGACGATCCAAGTGGAACATGCTAAAGAATGGCGAGATGTCATCAATACGTACTTTTACCGGAAGTCAGGAATAGACGACCAATACGGGCGGAAAATTTATCGGTGAATAGGGGAGAGGAGCATGAAGGTTGTAAACGTGCCAAGCAACGGGAGGGAGAAGTTTAAAAAGAATTGGAAATTTTGCGTTGGCACCGGGCGGCTCGGCCTTGCTTTGCAAAAGGAGTATTTGGATCACTTGAAACTCGTGCAAGAGAAAATAGGGTTTCGATACATCCGCGGTCATGGCTTGCTTTCCGATGATGTCGGAATTTATCGAGAAGTCGAAATCGATGGGGAAATGAAGCCGTTTTATAACTTTACGTACATCGACCGGATTGTTGATTCGTATTTAGCGTTGAATATCCGGCCGTTTATTGAATTTGGATTTATGCCAAAAGCGCTTGCTTCGGGAGACCAAACAGTTTTTTATTGGAAAGGCAACGTTACACCCCCGAAAGATTATAACAAGTGGCGTGATCTCATCGTAGCGGTCGTTTCCCATTTCATTGAGCGATACGGGATTGAGGAAGTGCGGACATGGCTGTTTGAAGTATGGAATGAACCTAATTTAGTGAACTTCTGGAAAGATGCCAACAAACAGGAGTATTTTAAGCTGTACGAGGTGACAG
>NZ_LDPD01000204.1:0-301 GCF_001026865.1 Geobacillus sp. ZGt-1
ACGAACGGGCAAATGAATTTAGCGACGATGCGGCTCCTTGATTTGCTCGCAGCTTCAGGCGCCAAGTTGCATTACTCCGGTGACTTTGACCCGGAAGGTTTGAAAATGGCCGACCGTTTTCTCGAGCGATACAGCTCGGCGGCTGTTCTCTGGCGCTACAGCGTCGATGACTACTTCGCCGCCACCCCATCGGTTCACTTGCCTGCGGAGTGGCTCGCCAAACTCGCCTCCGTAGCGTCAGCGCCGCTGCAGCCAGTGAAAGAAGCGATGGCGAAAACGGAAAAAGCGGGATACCAAGAGG
>NZ_LDPD01000205.1:0-2261 GCF_001026865.1 Geobacillus sp. ZGt-1
ATTTATAAAGAGGAACGAGAATAGTAAGCGGCGGAACAATCATAGCCGAGATAAAAAACACAAACATAAATCTATTCAAGCGAGTTTTATACCTCGCCAGCGGATAGGAAGCACATGCCCCTAAAAATACTACTAAAAGAACCGAAATTGCCGTAATCAGAATGTTATTGACAAAAGCCTGTCCAAGGTTTGCTTCTTTCCATGCATTGATAAAATTATCAAGATATAATGTAGCTGGGGGAAGCCATTTTGAGCTTGTATCGTCTGCTGGTTTGAAGGAAACGGTTATCAGTAAATAAAAAGGAATAAGATGGATGATACTAATCACCATCGTTAAAAGGAGCAACGCTTTTTTGCTTTTTTTCATCCGGCGATCTCCTTTCTTCTTAAATAAATTAATGCTGTAATACTAATGACCGAAATCAGCACAAACATCAAATTGCCAAGCGCAGCAGCATAACCTGCGTCCATACTTGCAAAATAGTATTTATACATCACTGTCGATAATGATTGGGATGCGTAGCCTGGACCGCCTTTTGTCAATGAAATAATAACATCAAAAAGCTTTAAACCTCCAACTAAATTCAACACAATATTGATAGTGATCGATGGCATCAACATTGGAAGTGTTACATGCTTAAACCGCTGCCATGATGAAGCACCGTCAATTTGTGCTGCCTCATAAAAATCCCTTGGAATCGTTTGTAATCCGGCCAAGTAAATGACCATTGCGATTCCTAAATATTGATACGTATTGACAAACATAATAATCCAAACATTCCATTGAGGGTCCGCTAATATATTTAACGGCGTATTACGGAATAAAAGAATTATATCGTTCAATGCCCCTCCATCATACTGAAAGAAGAAATACCAAATATACCCCATGATAAGCGGGCTTATAATTACTGGTAAATAAATAATGGTACGAGTAATTCCCCTTGTTTTCATTTCCTGATTGAGTAAAAGAGCATATGCTAACCCGATTATGTTTTGAAATAATGTACTCCCGATTCCGTAAATAAGCGTATTTTTAATAATTGTTCCAATATTAGGATCATGTAACATTCGTTTATAGTTATCCAAACCTATCCAATCATATGTTTGTGAAAAACCGTCCCAATTGGTAAAAGAAATTTGTAATCCCTTAAAGAAAGGATAAAAAATAAATACGATAAATAACAGCAAAGCAGGAAGATACATCACGTTTAACCAAACTGTCGAGGATATCTTTTTCCTACGTAAACCTTTCTTAACAAATTGAATTTGTGTTCGTACTTCTGTATCCACTATTCTCCTTCCCTTCTTGCCGTTTTCAGGAGTTGCTAGTACGGTTTGCTTTATTTGATAGGGTCTGAACATTTTCTTGATCAGACCCTACTTGTATAAAATTAAGCTATTATTTCTTTTGTTGCTCTCGTAGACGTTCAAATTGTTTTTTCATATTTTCGGAAAATTGCTTTGGTGTAATCGAACCAGCAATTAACTCTTGGCCATTGGTGCACATTACATCCCACATACCGTTCGGCAAATACACGCGGTCAAAATAAGGGAATACACGAATGTTAGCATATTTTTCATAATATTGCGTAAGTTCCCCTAAGTCGACATTAACTCCTTTAATACCAGCAGGAAGGTTGGTCGCTTCCGCTATTTTCTTTAAATTTTCCGTCTTTGCAAAGAAATTAATGAATTTTTTCGCTTCTTCTAAATGCGGAGAGTCCTTCCAAGCAGCTAACGTATGTCTTTCCCCCCCAGAGAATGTAGGTTCATCTCCCTCAGCAATCGCCGGAATTGGCATATAACCAACTTTCAAATTCGGATTAATTTCCTTTGCTTGTCCTACAAAGGCTGGTCCCATCATAAAAAAGGCAACTTTTCCTTCCGCAAACAGCTTTGGTAAATCGCTATATTTCGCCGTTAACATATCTTTATTGATGAGACCTTTATCGTACATTTCTTTATATTTTTCCGGGAGATATGTCCACTTAGACCAGTCAAACGTCCCATTTAATAAGTCTTGGCTGTAATTCTGTTCTGGACTAATGAGCAATGGAGTAGCAAAATAATCAAAAAATTGGCCTATCGTCCAAGCATCAACTCCAGAAAAATAAAATGGAGATACTTGTCCGTTGCTTTCTTTTTTAATTTTTTCGGCAGCAGCTAACAGCTCGTCGAACGTTTTCGGCACTTCGATACCGTACTTTTCTAAAACATCCACATTGTACGTAATTCCATCTTTTGCTTCATTGAGTGGGAGT
>NZ_LDPD01000206.1:0-388 GCF_001026865.1 Geobacillus sp. ZGt-1
TATTAGTGCTTCTTGTGTTGACAGGATGGGCGATTTACGATGCGTTTTTACAAAAAAACAACTTTGAGAAAAAAACGGAAGGAATGGACAGCAGCCAAGCAGTTGAAGGAATTGAAGTGGGAAACAGGGCGCCTGATTTTGCGTTGCGAACGCTTGACGGAAAAGAAGTGCGACTGTCTGATTTTCGTGGAAAAAAAGTAATTGTGAACATATGGGCAACATGGTGTCCGCCGTGCCGTGCGGAAATGCCGGATATGCAAACGTTTTATGAAGAATATAAAAATCAAGGAGTAGAGATTGTAGCGGTGAACTTGACTAAATCGGAGAAGAATTTGGAACAAGTAGCGCGCTTTATTGAAGCGTACGGCATTACATTTACAGTGGTTCT
>NZ_LDPD01000021.1:0-1668 GCF_001026865.1 Geobacillus sp. ZGt-1
GATCCTTTTGGGACACCCTCACCTCTTTTACGCCAAAATCCCCTCAATTTTCTCGAGCACATCTTCGCTGAGCACGACATCGACCGCTTTGACGTTCTCTTCGACTTGTTCCGGGCGGCTGGCGCCGATTAAGGCGCTGGCGACGTTCGGCTGGCGCAGCACCCAAGCGAGGGCAAGCTGGGACAACGTAATGCCAAGCTCAGCCGCGATTTTTTCGAGTTGTTCCACTTTCGTTAACACTTCGTCATTGAGCAATCCTTGGATAAACGTATTCGCTCTTGGATCAGCGGCGCGGCTGTCAGCCGGCAACGCTTGACCTCGTTTGTATTTGCCGGTCAGCACCCCTTGGGCGAGCGGCGAAAAGACGATTTGACTGATGCCGTTTTGTTCGCACACCGGGATGACTTCCTTTTCAATATAACGGTGAAACATGTTGTATTGCGGCTGATTGACGACGATCCGATCGAGCAAGTAGCGGTCGGCCACGCCGAGCGCCTCTTGAATTTGCTGGGCCGTCCATTCGCTCACGCCGACATACAGCACTTTTCCTTGGCGGACGAGATCATCGATCGTACGCAACGTCTCATCGACCGGCGTTTCTTTGTCATAGCGGTGGCAGTAGTAGATATCGACATAATCCAGTTGCAGCCGCTTTAAGCTCGCATGGAGCTGCTCAAACACATGCTTGCGCGACAGGCCGCGGTCGTTCGGGCCGTCGCCCATCGGCCAAAACACTTTCGTCGCGATGACATACGATTCGCGCGGATATTTGCGCAGCGCCTCGCCGACGATTTTTTCCGCTTCCCCGCGCGCGTAGACGTTCGCTGTGTCAAACGAGTTGATGCCAAGTTCGTACGCCTTGTCAATGACGCGGATCGCGGTTTCTTTTTCCACCGAATTTCCATATGTAAGCCAGCTGCCTAAACTAATCTCACTGACTTTCAGCCCCGTGCGGCCGAGTTTTCGATACTTCACCTTCGCTCCCCTCTCCTTTTGACGGCAATCAATGCCAAATTCTTCATGTCCTCATTATAATCCTCGATCGCTGATTTGCAAAGAGATTTGCCTTACTATTCAAAAAATGACTTCCCCTTCTTTGCGTCCATCATCGTCTTTTTCAATCGATTCACAAAATTTTTGTAGATTTCCGTAGATTTTCGTAGATGCGCATTTACAATCAATTCGAAAAACATTCACAAATTTGTCACAAAGGAGGGGGGCTATTGATTTATTTCCACCAAGTCAACAAATACTACGGCGATTTTCATGTGTTGAAAGACATTAACTTGACGATCAACCAAGGGGAAGTCGTCGTCATTATCGGGCCATCCGGTTCGGGCAAAAGTACGCTCGTGCGCTGCATCAACCGGCTCGAGACGATCTCAAGCGGCGAATTGATCGTAGACGGCATCAAAGTGAACGACAAACACATCAACATTAACGAACTGCGGCGCAATATCGGCATGGTGTTTCAACATTTCAACTTATACCCGCACATGACCGTCTTGCAAAACATCACGTTGGCGCCGCGCAAAGTGCTCGGCATGTCTGAAAAAGAAGCGAACGAGATCGCCATGTATTACTTGGAGAAAGTCGGCATTCCGGACAAAGCGAACGCCTATCCGTCCGCGCTGTCCGGCGGCCAGCAGCAGCGCGTCGCCATCGCCC
>NZ_LDPD01000021.1:1694-10571 GCF_001026865.1 Geobacillus sp. ZGt-1
ATGCTGTTTGACGAGCCGACATCAGCACTTGACCCGGAAACGATCGGCGAAGTGCTCGATGTCATGAAGCAGCTGGCGAAAGAAGGGATGACGATGGTTGTCGTCACCCACGAGATGGGGTTTGCCCGCGAGGTGGCCGATCGCATCGTCTTTATGGATCAAGGGCGCATTTTAGAGGAAGCGCCGCCTGAGGAGTTTTTCGCGGCCCCGAAAGAAGAACGGGCGCGCGTCTTTTTAAGCCGCATTTTAAACCATTAATTCCGGTCAATCAAAGGGGGTTTTGTTCATGAGAAAGAAAGCATGGAAATGGTGGATCGCCGTCGCCTTGACGGCCTTATTGAGCGCTGTTGCTTTAACGGGCTGCAGCACAACGGACAAAGGAGAAGGCGGAACATCGTCAGAAACCGCCAAAGCGACCAATACGCTTGAAAAAATTAAACAACGCGGCAAACTCATCGTTGGCGTCAAATATGATTTGAACTTATTCGGGTTGAAAAACCCGGAAACCGGAAAAGTCGAAGGATTTGACATTGATATTGCCAAAGGGTTGGCGAAAAAAATTCTCGGCGATGAAAACAAAATTGAATTGAAAGAAGTGACGTCAAAAACGCGCATCCCGATGCTGAACAACGGGGAAATTGACGCCATTATCGCCACCATGACGATCACCGAGGAACGGAAAAAAGAAGTGGATTTCTCGGATGTGTACTTTATGGCCGGGCAATCGCTGCTCGTCAAAAAAGACAGCCCGATCAACAGCGTGAAAGACTTGAAAAAAGGCATGACCGTTCTGACAGCGAAAGGATCGACATCGGCGGAAAACATCCGCAAAGTCGCGCCGCAAGTCAACGTGCTTGAATTTGAAAACTACGCGGAAGCGTTTACCGCATTGAAAGCCGGCCAAGGCGATGCGCTTACGACCGACAACGCGCTGCTTTGGGGGATGGCCAAACAAGATCCGAACTATCGCGTCCTTGATGAAACGTTCACCGAAGAACCGTACGGCATCGCCGTCCGCAAAGGAGACAAAGAACTGCTGCAAGTCATCAACGAATACTTGAAAGAAATTAAAGAAAACGGCGAATACGATAAGATCTACGAAAAATGGATCGGCAAAAAGCCGCAACAATAACAGGCGAAACGGTGGGCGGAACAATATCCGCCCACCTGTTTGCCCAAAGGACAGGCCATGAGTCAGCGAGGAAAGGAGGCGTTTAGCCTTGTTGCGCTATTCTATTTTAGTTGAACATTGGGATTTGTACATGCAAGGGTTTGGCCATACGATCAAGGCCAGCGTGCTGGCGCTGATCGGCAGCTTGGCCCTGGGGACTATCATCGCCATTTTCCGCATCGCGCCGATTCGCCCGCTCAATTGGATCGGAACGGCGTACGTGGAATTTATCCGCAACATCCCGCTTGTGTTGATCGTCTTTGTTTTTTTTATGGGCTTGCCCGCCGTCGGCATCCGGTTTGACTCGTTTACCGCCGGAACGCTCGGACTGATGGTGTATACCGCTGCTTTTATCGCCGAAGCGATCCGCTCGGGCATTCAAGCCGTTCCGAAAGGACAAATGGAAGCGGCCCGTTCCTCCGGGTTGACCTACTTACAGGCGATGCGTTACGTCATCTTGCCGCAGGCGGTGAAAATCGTCATTCCGCCGCTTGGCAACCAGTTCATCAACTTGGTGAAAAACTCTTCGGTGCTTGGCGTCATCGCCGGATTGGATTTAATGTATTACGGCGACTTGATTTCCTCGAAAACGTTCGTCACCTTTGACGTTTATATTTTCGTCGCCTTGTTTTACCTCGTCTTAACGATCCCGCTCAGCCTTGGCGTCGGCTACTTAGAGCGCCGGCTGCTCAAGGCGCGGTAGGAAAGGAGGCCAAATGATGGATTTTGCCGGTGCTTACGCGCCCGCCCATTTGAAGTTTTTGCTTCAAGGGTTTCTCGTCACATTGGAAGTGGCGTTCATTTCGATTGTCTTGAGTTTTGTCTTTGGCATTATCATCGGAGTCATTCGCTATACGAAAATCCCGGTGCTTTCCCAATTGCTGGCCGTGCTGGTCGAAACGATCCGGAATTTGCCGCTGTTATTAATCATTTTCTTTACGTATTTCGCCCTTCCGGAAGTCGGATTAAAGCTTGATAAACTATACGCCGCCATTTCGGCCTTGGTCATTTTTGAATCGGCCATGTTGTCAGAAATCGTCCGCAGCGGCCTGCAGTCGATCGATAAAGGGCAAATCGAAGCGGCTCGCTCATCAGGGCTTACGTATGGGCAGACGCTATGGTACATCATTTTGCCGCAAGCATTGCGGCGCATGGTGCCGCCGATCGTCAGCCAGTTTATTTCCTTATTGAAAGATACGTCGCTGGCCATTGTCATTTCCTTGCCGGAATTGATGAACCATGCGCAAATCATTAACGGCCGCAACGTCAATTTTGTCATCCCGATCTTCATTCTTGTGGCGTTCATGTACTTTATCGTCAACTATTCGCTGTCGTTATTATCTCGCCGGTTGGAATACCGTCAGCGATGATGGAACCGTATCCCCTTCTTCAGCCGGGGCATACGGTTTTTTCTTGCCATCTCTTTTCGTTAAAAAAGATCCGTTGTTTTCGCTTCCCTGTTATATAATAGAATTATAGATTAGGCCATGACTTTCACAAAGGCGGTGACGTCCACTGTTCCAAACGAAAAAAGAACCGCTTTGGCTTCTTTTGCTTTTGCTTTCTGCTACTGCGTTTCTGGGCGAAATGAAAATGAATCCGTTTGACAGCCCGTTTCGCGTCTCACTCGGCAGCGCCGTCTTTTTTCTCGGGCTTGTCGCTTTTACTTCCCTGCCCCCGCTTGTCATCGGCGCAAGCACCGGAGCGGTGGTCGTTGGGTTTCGCGTCTTTCTTGACTCATTGACGGGCGAAATGTCCGCTTCAGAAAGTGTGCTGACCCACATTCCGGCAGCCGGGTATTATATCAGCTTTTCAGCGATGGCGGCTGCCGTTCGTTTTCGCCATCGAATGGCCGCACCGATTCGAGCTGGAGTGGTTGGAGCGGCGCTCGACTTTTTTGCTAACGCCTGTGAACTAGGGATCCGGTATTGGATGGGGGAGCCGTTTGCCTTCAGCGGCCAAACAGTCATCGTCTTATGGTTATTCGCCATTTTGCGCAGTTTCTGCGTGATTGGCGTTTACAATATGTGGGTGACGAAGCATGTCCGCTCGCTCGCTGAAGCGAGAAAGCAAGAACTCGAGCGTCTCATTATGGTGAGCAGCGGATTATACGAAGAAATGTTTTACTTGCAAAAATCAATGGCTCTCATGGAAGACATGACGCGCCAAAGCTATGACCTTTACTCGCGGCTGATCGAAAGAAAACACGTTGAACCGCGCGTCGCCCTGGAGCTTGCCGAACATATTCACGAGACGAAAAAAGATATGCAACGCATTTTCGCCGGCCTTTCTAAGCTTATCGGCCGCCAATCGGTGCGCGGGCGCATTTCGATTGCCGAACTGTGCGCCATGGTCATTCGCGCCAATGAAAAATACGCCAACTTATCCGGAAAAACGATCACATTTTTGTACAACGGCCATATCGATCTCATGACCGACCAACTGTATCCGCTTCTTTCCGTGCTTAACAACTTGGTATCGAATGCCGTCGAGGCGATTGAGAAAACGGGCGCCGTCACTTTGCATGCACGTCTTCGCGGAAACGAGTTAATCATCGAAGTGGAGGATACCGGCCCCGGCATTGCGGCTGATGACATCACTTGGATTTTTCAGCCCGGATTCACAACAAAATACGACCGCCAAGGCAATCCGTCAACAGGCATCGGTCTTACCCATGCACGCGATATCGCCCAAACACTTGGGGGGCATCTACAGCTCGTCAAAAGCGAGCCGGGGCAGACGGTGTTTCGTCTTGCCGTGCCGACAGCCCACCTCCTGCAAAGCACGCCGATCACAGCCGAAATGTCCGATCACGAGGCTGACCAGCAAGAAAATGCCGTGATGTAGGCAATGGCACCCATTCTGGAACTTCCAAAGAAAGGAGAGAACAAAGGACATGGGGCTTCGCTTTTTTCTCATCGAAGACGATCCCGCCGTAAGGAAGATGTTGGAAAAGTTAATTGATGAATCCGAACTTGGCGAGGTGGTCGGCTGTGCCGAAGATGGACTGCACGTTCGCGCGGCCGACTTGCTTCACGTGGATGTGGTGCTCATTGACTTGTTAATGCCGGGGCGTGATGGCATTCAGACGATCAAGGCGTTGCGGGAAGAAGGATTTGCCGGAACCTTTATCATGATTTCTCAAGTTGAAAACAAAGAAATGATCGGCCAAGCCTATTTGCATGGCATTGACACGTACATTCAAAAACCGATCAACCGCTATGAAGTGCTGTCCGTGCTGAAACGCGTCGCCGATCACATGTCCGCCGTCCGCTCGCTCGAGTCGATCCGCCAGGTGCTCAAAGGGTTTGAGACGCAAACGGCCGATGCCGCCGTCTCCAAACCGTCCGCCATTGAGCAACAGGCGCAACAGCTTCTGCTTCTTCTTGGCGTCGCCGGCGAGGCGGGCAGCGCGGATGTGCTTCTCGTGGTGCGCTGGTTGGCCGAGCAAGAAGCAAAAGGCCTTCCCGTCCGCGAACTGCCGCCGCTGAAAGAACTGTATGCAGGACTCGTCCAGCGGGAATACGGCCTGTCCCCGACTGAAACGGCCAAGGAAGCGCGGGCGATGGAACAGCGCATCCGTCGGCTCGTCTTGCAGGCGTTCACCCATCTCGCTTCCCTCGGCCTGACTGACTACACGAACCCGACGTTTGAGCATTTCGCACCTAGGCTGTTTGATTTCGGTGACATCCGTCGACGGATGAAAGAGCTCGAACGCGGCCAAGCTGAGACGGAATGCCGGATGAATGTGCGGAAGTTTTTAACGGCTTTTTTTCTCGAGCTGAAGCGCGTCTAGAAAGCTGGTGATTTAGTGAAGAAGGCTGATGGCCCCGCCTATTTTTCAATTAGAGAAACCTTTCAATTAGAGAAACCTTGCCGGACGGACTTGCGATTCTGATCCAACGCCGTTGATTTGCGCGCGACGCCCCGTTTTTCACTAGGCTTCTAGGGGTGGGGAATCCACCATCCCCTTCACTTCACGACCCGCAAATGCGAAAAACTTGGAACTCGGGATGATGAAGTTGCGTTTCCTGTTAAATGGCCAGTCTTCTACATGATGATGGGGCTGCCTTTAGGACAGGTCAACCTTTTTCATTCCTTATGCCAACTGCGCCGCTCTTCGCTAGCAACGAATGAGACAAAACGAACGACGCTCGCTTCGCTTGTGTCAGCCGCCTGAGCCAGTTCTTTCGTCGTCATATTCGGCACGAGCTCAGCATGATCGAGAATGTAGGCGGCTACCTTTTTTTCCGCCGGTGAAAACCGTTCCATTTGCTGTTCAATTTTCGTTAAAATGCCAAGTTCATTCATCTTTTTTCTCCCTTTCCGTCCACCGTTTCATATTCATCTTATCATGGATGGGCGTCTGTTCTTCACGCCAATAAAAACTTTAATAAAAAATATTTGAATTCGAGATATATGTTTGCTATGATAATGATGTGAATATGAATCGTATGACAAGAGGAGGAAAAACGATGACAACATTTCAACTCGACAAAGCGCACAGCTCTGTCGCCTTCCAAGTGAGACATATGATGATCTCCAAAGCGAAAGGGGAATTCACCAACTTTGACGTTGAGGTGCAAGGCGACATCAACGAACTCGAGTCGCTGAACGTGAAAGCGACGATCGACGCCGCCTCGATCGATACGAAAAACGCCGACCGCGACAATCATCTCCGCTCGGCCGACTTTTTCGATGTTGAGAACTATCCAACCATTACGTTTGTCAGTGAGTCCGTGCGCAAGCTTTCCGACACGGAATATGAAGTGACCGGGAAGCTGACGATCCGCGGCGTGACGAGAACGGAAACGTTCAAAGTCGAATACAACGGCCAAGTGAAAAACCCGCTCACCGGCGGCATCTCGGTCGGTTTTGATGTCGAAGGAACGATCAACCGCGAAGACTACGGGTTGGTATGGAACGTCGCGCTCGAAACCGGCGGATTCCTCGTCGGGAAAGAAGTCAAAATCCTCGCGAGCTTTGAATTCGCTCTCAGCTGAACGACCAAGCAACAAGCCCTTAGCCATTTGCGAGGCTAAGGGCTTATTGCGCTTCATTGCGCCGTATACCCGCCATCGATCACGACCGCCTGGCCGGTGATTCCTTTCGCTTGTTCGCCTGCCAAAAAGAGAACATAATGGGCGACTTCTTCAACGGACAAGAGCTGCCGCTGCGGCACGAGCGGGTAAATCACTTCCTCGAGCACCTTCTCAAGCGGCACCTTTCTCGTCGCCGCCAAATCAGCGAGCTGATTGCGGACGAGTTCTGTGTCGACATACCCCGGACAAAGTGCGTTCACCGTAATGCCGTACGGTGCCCCTTCTAGCGCCGCCACTTTCGTTAAGCCGATCACCCCGTGTTTTGCGCTGTTGTAGGCGGCTTTTCCGGCAAACCCGATCAATCCGTTAATCGACGCCATGTTGATAATGCGGCCGTAGCGCTGCTCCTTCATCAGCGGAAACGCATGCTTAATGGCCAAAAACGGGCCGACGAGCATGACGCGGATCAACTGCTCGAACTTCTCGGTCGGAAAGTCTTCAATATTGGCGACATATTGCAAACCGGCGTTGTTCACGACAATATCGAGACGCTCCCACCGTTTGACCGCTTCATGGATCGTTTGTTTCACCTCTTCTTCCGCCGTCACATCACACTTGACGCCGACGGCCTCGCAGCCTAGTTGCCGCAACGACTCTGCCGCCTGTTCCACCTCTTCCTGCTTCAAGTCGGCAAGCACGACGTTCACGCCGTTGGTTGCCAACGTTTTCGCCACTTCATAACCGATCCCCCGCGCCGCTCCGGTGACGAGGGCTGTGCGATGCGCCATCATTCCCCTTCCCCCTGCTTCATCTGGTTATACACCTCATCATACTGCTTCGCCAAGTCAAAATCGAGCTTCGTCAGCCCTTTCGCCCGCCATGAGGACAGTTTCACTGTAATGAGCTTGTAGTCGATCGAAATGAACGGGTGGTGGTTTGTGTTTTCCGAAATCGCGGCGATTCGCCGAACGAACTCGATTCCTTGCAAGTAGTCTTGAAAACGGTATTTTTTCACAATCCACCGCTCATCGACCAGCTTCCAGCCGTCCGCTTTTTCAAGCAGTGCTTGCACTTCCTCTTCCGTTAACCGCACCGTTATCCCTCACCCTCTATATTTTGAAATATGCCAGCCAGCGAAACCGTCAAATCAGCGAACAAAAACGAGACGAGCACATCGCCTTCGCCAAAGACGCTCCGCTTCTCATACCCTTTTTCGCCGCGGCCGTACACTTCCACCGTTCGATGCAGCGGATCCACGATCCAATATTCCTTGACGCCAAACTGTTCGTACAACATATACTTTTCGTTTCGATCTTTCAACGCTGTACTTGGCGAAAGCACTTCCACTACCAAGTCAGGCGGACCATCGCAGCCTCGGCTGCCAATTTGGCTTTGATCGCAAATGACGGAGATATCTGGTTGCACGACATGCTTCGCCTGTTCATAGTCCGCCTGCTCATCAAGGCGTACATCAAATGGCGCCATGACAACCGTGCATCCTTTTTCACGAAAAAATGCCCGCAAAGCGACATACAATTCACCGACGATAGACTGGCGGACAAATGAAGGGGCCGGTGCCATGTTGTAGGGCACGCCGTTGATCAGCTCCCACCGTCCGTCCCACTTGACATAATCTTGATACGTATACCGTTCCTTTTGCCGCTCGGTCGGCTTCACGTCCATTCCCCCACCCGCTTGCTTTGCCCCTATTATACCATCGGACATCCGCGGCCGTCATACAACTCAAGAGCTTGCTCCTCAAAAAAGAGCCATCCGATCGAGATGGCTTTTTCGCAAAATACTAGTTTTAAGGCCGCAAGCTCGCCAACTGCTCGGCAAGTCGCAAATAAAAGGCGCGAATATCAAATGACGGATTCGGGTCAACGCCGATGATTTCCAAATGGTCGACATTGTACGTTCCCATGTCATTCCAAACCCCTTTTTTCAACGCCCCGTCATACGGTACGATCCGATCGCTTGATCCACGCTTTGGACCGTTCATGGAAACCGTATTGACAATACCATCGTTTTCAAGCCAGCGGTCGTCAATGCCGAGCGTCGGATTGCGGTACGAACCGAGAAACGGAGCGCATACGACCGCGCTGAATGCATTCATTCCGAGTTCGGGATAATAGTTGCCTGTGAGCGCTCCGCGATACGTCCGTTCTGTGGCAAAGCTCAAATAATACGTATTCGGGCTTGCTTGCACCCATTGATTCAACTTCTCAGCTCCGGAAACGGATAAATCGTAGCGGGCGGTATCTGTCGACGTCCAAACAGGGGAGCGCTTGAGCCGTTCAAAATAATGGTCGAACGATTCACCCGGCTGGCGGCGCAGTCCCCATTGGTCGAGCTTAAAATCGTATACTTGACTCGTGTACGGCACGTTGCTGGCGACAGCCGCCGCTTCCAACACCGCTTTTTGCAAGTCAAAAAAGCGATCGGTGAAATCAACCATGTTGACAAGCGTCGTCCCGTCATGAGGAGTGGCGATGGTCGTCACACTCAACACAAAATGATGTCCACCTTCAAACAACGGTGACAACGACACGTTGTGCGCCTTGGCGTACTCCCGCTCTTCTTGGCTTCCGTTCTCTAGGAGCGAGACAAGCATGCGGGCCGTCTGCCCCCCTTGGCTGTGGGCGATGATATGGATGCGGCCAC
>NZ_LDPD01000021.1:10722-13531 GCF_001026865.1 Geobacillus sp. ZGt-1
CCTTTTCAATTCCGGCAACAGGCCGGGATAAGTGCGGCCAAACCGCGCATGGCCGTGCTTTGCCGCATGGGCTGCCCCATAATCGACCGTCCCGCCGACAAGCTGAGCATACGCTTCACACGCCCGGTCCCAGTTGCTCGAGAGCGGTCCGACCGCCAGCGTATAAGTTCGATAACCGTTGTCGTTCAGCCATTGTTCGATATCGCCGCGCACGCCGCCCCAGTACTTGAACCCAAACATTTCTTCTCTTCCCCAGCCAGTAAAGCCATGGAGAAGTACAATCGGCGCATCGTTGGCGCGTGAAACTGCCGCTTCAGCTCGCCCTCCCGGGACCGATAGGCCGAATACAAGCCATAATCCGAGCAACACAAACATAACCCGACAGCATTTCATCACGCTCTCCTTCTCCTCCCCTCGAATCGACTGAACCCCTTTATTCCGAATTACCTGAATATTCTATACTAAATAACCAGGCTATTCAATCCCGGCAATTGTCGGGTTTTCTGATGAGGGAAAGAGAAAAATGCACTTTTGTGCCGTCATATTTCGTTTCTCGCCGACAGCGAGAGGGTGATGCACTATGTCATGGCAGCGTTCCATCACCGCCTCGTACGGACGGTTGGCTAATCCACAAACGGTCCGAACTTTTGCTCGTAATGGGCGAGCGCCAACAGCGGAAAAATGTAGCGGTAGCCATGGTAATGGATGTAAAAGGCGCCGGCCATCCCTTGTCCGACCGGGTACGAGGCGGTCCAATCCGGGTGATGAAGCATACGGACTAGGGCGCGAACGCCGGCTTTTATTTCCGCGGTCGGACGATCGGCAGCGGCGACTAGCGCATCAAGCGCCCAGGCGGTATGGACCGGCGTGCTGGCGCCAAGCGGCACATACGTCTTGGCTTCGTCGCTTTTGCACGATTCACCCCAGCCGCCGTCATCGTTTTGGATGCTCAACAACCAACGGACCGCTTTTTGCATCGCCGGGTGATCGATTGGAACGCCGACGGCTGAGAGCCCGGTCACCGCCGCCCATGTGCCGTACACATAGCAAATCCCCCAGCGCCCATACCACGAACCGTCGGCTTTCTGATGGTCAAGCAGCCAGTCGACGGCGCGGGCGATGGCGGAGTGGTCTTTCGTTAATCCAGCGAACGTTCCGAAATATTCGAGCGTCCGTCCGGTCAAATCGGCTGTTGACGGATCCATCAATAAAAACTCCGCCCCTTCGATCGGCAAATACCGCCAAAACCGTTTGCCTACGTTCTTTTCAAACGCCGCAAACCCGCCGTCATTGTTTTGCATCGAAAACAGCCATCGATTCGCCCGGTCCCACGCATGGCGAAACGCCGTCTCTTTGTCCGCCGCCCGACGGATGGCGCGCAGCGCGGCGGTCGTATCGTCGACATCCGGGTTCATCGTATTCACATCGGAAAATCCCCAGCCGCCCGGTACGCCGTACGGGTTGTGCACCGCCCAGTCGCCGTAGCGAATGTGCTGGCGCGACAACAAATAGCGGTTCGCTTTCTCAATCGTCCGGTCGGTCGGCGGCACGCCCGCTTCCTGCAGCGCATAGCTCGCCAACGCCGTATTCCAGACGGAAGCGGTTGTATATTGCATATGCGTATGCCCATCGATTTCGGTTCGCAGTGAGCGCAAACCGCGAACAGCTCGGACAATATGCGGGTCGTCTTTTGGATAACCAAGCGCGAGCAGCGCAAAAATGAACAAAAACGTCGAACTGAAGTAGCTGTACAACGTTCCGTCCGGCTCAATATGATCAAACATATAACGGACGGCGCGTCGTTTGGCGGCATCGTGCAGTTCAGCCGGAAAACCGATCAACGCTCGCTTGATGTATGACCATAGCGCCCGGTTTTCCGGCAGCCGCCAACCTCCACGGGAAGCGGCCAAATCACACAAGTCTGGGCTTTTCGCCGTTTTCCTACTGTACCGGCGCTCCGCGGCGACGAGAAGCGGAATCATGTTCGCCCTTCCATACACGGAAAGGTCATACATATTAAGCGGAAACGACGGGGGGAGAAGGAAAAAGGCAAGCGGCAGCGGAAACCGCCTAGGCCATGGGTACTGTCCAGTCAAAGCCAGCATCACTTTTGTAAATAGATGGACGTTCTCTAAACCGCCCATTTCCAAAATGCGCATTTTTGCCTTTTGCATGTGCGGATCGGTTTTTTTTCGGTAGCCGGAGTAAAGCAAGGCATAATACGCCTCGGTTGTCGCTGTCACATTGCCGTCACCTTCATCCGCAAACAGCTTCCACGCCCCGTTTGCCCCTTGCCGGCTCTCGATTCGCTTGACGAGCGCTTGAATCAACGGTTCATCATTTATTTCAAGCGTCCGTAATAAAATGATCATATAGGCGTCTGTCGAAATGCCTGTTTCAAACGGAAACCGCCACGATCCGTCGGCCGCTTGCGACCGTTTGAGCACGGCAATCAACGTGCTTCGTTCGTCGGCCACCATGCATCGCCTTCCTTTTTCACAAAATTCCGTTTCCTTCCATATTTATTCGTCTGGTGGGCGGTCGATGCACCAAAGGGGGTCACTATGCGTTGCCTGAGGCCGAAAGCGTCATCCCTTCCCCTTTCCCTTGTTGACGTCTATCGGGAATTAAAGAAAAAGCAAAAGAAAGGGTACACGATCGTATCTGAACGTGACTTAACCGCCAAAGAGCGGCAGCTCATCCGCCGCATCCGGGCGGTGACCGCGGAACACAACGAAAACAATGTGACCCGAACGGCGGCGTATCTCGATTTTTACTTGCGCCATCGCGAAATTCATTGGGCGTTTTT
>NZ_LDPD01000207.1:0-1440 GCF_001026865.1 Geobacillus sp. ZGt-1
CGGCTTGCCTCGACCAACGTGTCTCCGGTCGACGTATAAATGGAGACGGGCACGCCGCCCGCTCCGCCTCCTCGTTGGAGCGCCCCCGCAACGTTGCCCGGGTTGACGACTTGAAACGAGGCCAAATATCTGCCGTCTTTTGTTTTATCGAGGCCGACGGCAATGACAACGGCCAAATCGGTTAACTCTTTTTTACTCCAACAACCAGCCAGCAACAGCGCACAAACAAAAAAGGACACAAACATGGCGATAGATCGTTTCATGATCCATCCTCCTTTTCCCGGCGTGTTGGTGCCGGAGGCTTCGGTTTCTGATCCCCCGATTGGCGAATGATATTTTTCTGGTTAATCAGGCGCGGCCGCTCGCGGTACATCCATGTCGGAATCCGAAACAGGGTATCGCCTACATTGGTTGAAATAAATGGAGCAAGCGGCGACATGTATGGCATGCCAAACGAGCGCAAGCTGCATAAATGGAGAATCATGACCAGCAGACCCATTATAATGCCATAAAACCCGAACATCGCCGCTAAAAACATCAACCCAAAGCGGATGAGGCGGGCTGAGATGGCGATGGCAAACGACGGCGTTGCAAAGCTGGCAATCGCGGTGAGCGAGACAACGATGACCATGGCCGATGAAACGAAGCCGGCATTGATCGCCACCTCACCGATGACAAGCGCCCCGACAATCGACACCGCTTGCCCGACTGCACGCGGCAGCCGAATCCCCGCTTCGCGCAAAATCTCAAATGTCACTTCCATGATCAATGCCTCGACAAAAGCGGGAAACGGCACAGCCTCACGCTGGGCGGCAATGGCGATGACGAGCTGGGTCGGAATCATTTCTTGATGAAACGTCGTCGCAGCAATATAAATAGAGGGCGCGACGAGCGAGAGAAAAAAAATCAACACGCGTAAAAAACGAAGAGCGGTCGCAATATCAAAACGGGCATAATAATCCTCCACCGCTTGAAAAAATTGGATAAACAAAGCCGGCACAATCAGGATAAACGGCGTCCCCTGAATCAAAATCGCAATCCGCCCCTCCAGCAAATTCGCCGCCACCACATCGGGACGCTCGGTATGATAGATCGTCGGAAACGTCGTAAACGTTTGATCTTCGATTAATTGTTCAATATAACCGGACTCAAGCACGCTGTCCGTATCAATGCGGCGCAGGCGCGCTCTCACTTCCTCGATAACCTCGTCATTGGCAATGCCTTTGATGTACATGATCGCGACATCCGTTTGCGTCACGGTGCCGATTTGCATCGTTTCCAGCCAAAGATTGGGATTTTTAATGCGGCGGCGGATCATCGCGGTGTTCGCGCGCAACGACTCCGTAAATCCCTCGCGCGGCCCGCGGACGGCGATTTGCGTTTGCGGTTCCTCGATCGAACGATATTGGCCGCCTTTGGTGCTGGCGCTGACAGCGGACG
>NZ_LDPD01000208.1:0-782 GCF_001026865.1 Geobacillus sp. ZGt-1
AGCACTGGTTTCATCGAATCCGTTAAATTAGACGCCCAGCTTTCCTTGCTTAAATCTGCCACGTATTTTCCATACCGAATTTGCGCCCAACCGTGTGTATCAAATACATCAGGCAAATCGTTAGCAGCCATTTTTACTTTAAGAATGTTTTCATATTCTTGTCCTGGAAAATTGACTTCGACATCAATATTTGGGTTTTCCTTTTCAAACTCTTTTGTAATTTCTTCAAACGCTTCTTTTCCTTTCTCATCACTAATAGTACTAAAAACAGTCAGTTTTACTTTAGAGCTAGAATCTGTCCCCGATTCTTTGCTGTTACATCCAACCATAAGAGATATCGAAAACGCTATCACTAACATAGATATCATTGACTTTTTCATTTTCATTCTCCTCCTTCACTTTCTGTAACATTGCAACTGTTTGGAAGCATGATAAAATAATTTGTACATTTGGTTAAGCATCATGGCTTAACTTTTTTTATTTTGCTCCGCTTATTTTATCACCTCCTTAAAAAACAATTTGAAAGCGGTATCTCTTTTATTTAAAAGGATCATGAGCCTTGTTGGAATCACCACTTTCATCAGAATTTCTCGTCTGTTTAATTTTTTAACTAAATTTTTAGTAATTTATTTGTTATGATAGTACCATAAACACTAAATAGATTCAATATAATATCCTAATATTTTGATTATTTCTATCGTTTTGTACGCCACTTCTATTTTACATTTTTAAACAAAATACTCATAAACTTAGAAAAATTAATAAAATCATGTAGAAATAGC
>NZ_LDPD01000209.1:0-389 GCF_001026865.1 Geobacillus sp. ZGt-1
AGACGGGATCACGACATCGGTCAAAAACTTGCCGATGGCTTCTTCTTTCGTCGTCCGCGCCATTTTCTCAGCCGGTGGATTGATCGATGTAATCCGTCCTTTTGCATCGATCGATAAAATGCCGTTATGGGCGGCGTTGAAAATGGCATCCAAATGTTTTAAGCGGAGTTGTGCCACCTTCGCATATGCCGTCAAATGCTGCTCTTTCGTCAACACACCGACAAGGCGTCCGCTCTCATCGACAACGGGCCGGAGCGGACCGCCGCCAAACTCGATCACTTCCACACGGTCGTGAATGGAAAGCGGCGGCAGCGACGGGCGCATCACCTCACGCACAGTTGTTTTCCCTTGGACAAGACCGAACAACACGTCTTTGACCGCCACCACGC
>NZ_LDPD01000210.1:0-6034 GCF_001026865.1 Geobacillus sp. ZGt-1
CTGCATAATACCCCACCCCCGCCCGTTACAACCGCTACCTTGCCTTTTAAACTTGGATGGATCGGGAGCATGCCTTCTCACCTTCCTGCTTCTTTTTTTCGTTCTCCAAACTATCCCAAATGCCCAGCAAGTACATAATGCCAAGCGCCCGGTCGTACAACCCGTAACCTGGACGAGCTTGTTCCCCCCAAATCATCCGGCCATGATCTGGTCGAATGTACCCTTGAAAATCAGCTTCATGCAACGCTTTCACGATCTCGCATATATTCAACGAACCGTCGCAACTGCGATGAGACGTTTCCTCAAAATCGCCGTTCGCGTGAATTTCGACATTCCGGACGTGGGCAAATGGTACTCGTCCCATTCGCAAAAAGTGGCGGAAAATGTCCGGAACATCGTTGGCCGGATTGGCTCCAAGCGATCCGGAGCATAATGTCAACCCGTTCGCCGGGCTGTTGACCATATGAACGATTCGATCCAAATTCTCCTTATTGGTCGCAATCCGCGGCAATCCGAACACCGACCAGGGCGGATCATCAGGATGGAGAGCCATCCGAACGCCCCACTCTTCCGCTACTGGAACGATTTGTTCCAAAAAGTAACGCAAATGATCAAATAGATCATCTTCGGTTACCCCTTTATATAGCGAAAAAAGAGGCTTGATTGTTTTCAAGCGTTCCGGTTCCCATCCCGGAAGCAAAAACCCGTTCGCTCCGCTTTCAATGCGGCGGATCATTTCCTCCGGATCGATTTGTTCAATCTTTTGTTTCTCATAGGCGAGCACCGTCGACCCGTCAGGCCGCCTTTTGGCTAAATCAGAACGGGTCCAGTCAAAAATCGGCATAAAGTTGTAACAAATCACTTTCACTCCTGCTCTCGCCAAGTTGCGAATCGTTTGTTTATAGTTTTCAATATATCGATCTCGCGAGGGTAAACCAAGTTTAATATCTTCGTGGACGTTGACGCTCTCAATGACTTCAAGATGAAATCCTTTTTCATTTACCTGCCGTTTGAGTTCCAATATATCATCAAGCGGCCATACTTCACCGACTGGAATATGATATAGAGCTCCAACGATTCCTTCAACTCCTGGAATTTGCCGAATATGATCTAATGAAACAGTATCATGTTCCTTTCCGAACCAGCGAAACGTCATTTTCATTCTGATCTCATCCCCCACTCACGCCGACTTGAAAGTATTGTTTCGCGTTGAAGTAACATACATCTTGAACGATTTTCCCTAAAAAATCATAGTCTTGCGGCACCTCTCCTTTTTCAATCCATGAACCGATCAAATTGCATACAATTCTGCGAAAATACTCGTGGCGTACATAAGACACAAAACTCCTTGAATCGGTCAACATTCCGACAAACGTGCTGAACACACCGACATTGGCAAGATCCGTCAAGTGTCTGATGATGCCATCTTGATGATCATTGAACCACCAAGCTGCGCCAAATTGAACTTTCCCTTTTACTCCTTCTGATTGAAAATTGCCGACCGTTGAGGCGACAATATAGTTATAAGCAGGGTTTAATGTGTACACAATCGTTTTTGGCAGTTGATCGCGACACTCTAGCTCATTAAGAAAGGCATTTAACGGCTGGGCAAGGAAAAAGTCATGAATCGAATCATATCCTGTATTCGGACCAAGACGCTGAAACATCTTTTCATTTGTATTTCGAATCGAACCGATGTGCAGCTGCATCACCCAACCAAGCGAGTGGTACAATCGGGCTAAGAAGCATAAAGTGAAAGTTTTATATTTTTCCTCCTCCTCACGGCTGAGGACAAATCCATTTTTTCGTTTTTGAAAAATATCGTTTGCTTCCTTCCATCCGCATTCTGAATACGGCATCGATTCTAAGCCGTGATCAGCCATCCGGCATCCTTTCTCGTGAAAATAACGCACTCGGCTTTCAATGGCTTGCAGCAGCTGATCGTAATCATGAATCGGCAGGCCAGCTGCTTCCCCTAGCTTTCCCACATAGTCTAAAAACGAAGGGCGGTTGATTTCAATGACTGCATCAGGACGAAAAGACGGAACAATCTTTACTAGAAATGATGGATCTTGGGCAATTGCTTGATGATCAGCTAAATCATCGAGCGGATCGTCCGTTGTCCCAATCCACTCCACATTAGATTTGACCATGAAAGAGCGGGCTGAGAATCCTTCCTGTCTCAATAAATCATTGCAATGATTCCAAATTTCACGCCACGTCCGCTCATTCAGAAGGGCATCCACTTGAAAATAGCGTTTTAACTCTAAATGCGTCCAATGATAGAGTGGATTCCCGATGCAATACGGCACCGTTTTCGCCCATGCTTGAAACTTTTCCTCAGGGGAAGCGTTTCCTGTAATATATTTTTCTTCGACTCCCAGCGCCCGCATCGCCCGCCATTTGTAATGATCCCCCTCGAGCCAAAGCTCCGTCATATCATGAAACCGCCTGTCTTCCGCAATCTCTTTTGCGCTCAAATGGCAGTGATAATCAATAATCGGCAACGATTTCGCATAGTCATGGTATAACACTTCGGCATGCTTGTTTTGCAACAAAAAATTTTCATGAATGAACGGCTGCACACTGTCTCCCTCCCGCAAAGCGAAACTTCCAACAACTTATACAAAATAATGAGGATACTGCCTTTTTAGTACGTCTTTTTCAATTTCGACAAGCCGCAAATGCTCTTCCATCACCTGACGCACTTTCTCTGCTTCTTTATTCGCAATTAACCGATAAATTTGCTTGTGATGGGAAATAATAATGTCCCAATCAAGATCGGATGATAGTCTCAGTACACGCAAACGATTGAAATGACTGTTTAAACTTTGCACCATTTTCCACGAGCGCGACATTCGGCAGCCATCGTAAATGAGCTGATGGAACTTTTCATCAAGCTCAAACAACTCAAGAAAATTTCCTTTTTCGGCACACAACTCTTGCATCGCAATATTCTTCTCCATTTCAAATAGATGATCTTGACGCAATTTCGTACAAGCTAAAACGGCCACTTCTTTCTCGACAACCTCGCGGATAAAGCGCCCTTCCTCCACATGTTCCAAGTTGATGCGCGAAACAATGGTTCCGCTTTGCGGAATAATATCAAGCAATTCTTCTTGCGCCAGTTTGAGAAATGCTTCCCGCACCGGGGTGCGGCTAATATGCAATTGCTCAGCAATTTCCTTTTCGGAAATTTTTGTTCCTGGTTCCAACTCAAGGCGCAAAATCTTTTCCTTTAGCATCTCGTACAACTGGTCGCGCGCCGAACCTCTGACAGAACTTTTAATTTGTTGGCTTTGTTGGGCAGTAAAGATCACCTTGCGATTCCCCTTTTTCTTATATACTAGTATGGCAGTGATAAAGTACATCCATGATCATGCGTTTTCTTCCAATGTAGGAAAGAACATATTTCCTGTCAAATTTCTCAGCGATTCATTCACCCGCATTCTCTCCCCTCACCTTGTGCACAATCGACATCCATTGAGCTGCCCGTTCGGCAATAATCTTCCACTGATCGTTTTCCAATGCCCCTTCAACCTTCACTAACGAGTTCCCGACACCGATGGCATCCACTCCCGCTTTTATATACTCTCCAGCCGTTTTCAGATTGATTCCTCCAGTTGCGATGAGGGGGATGTGGGGAAGCGGCTCCTTTATGCTTCGAATATAGTTTGGCCCAAACACATGAGCAGGAAATACTTTCACCATATCAGCCCCGTGCTGAAAAGCATTCACAATTTCGGTCGGCGTCAATCCTCCTGCGATACTGACAACGCGATTTTGTTTTGCCGCCTGAATCACATCAATAGAAAGGAAGGGAGAAACGATAAACCGCGCCCCAGCTGAAATCGCCCTCTGTGCTGTTTCAGCGTCCAGCACCGTTCCCGCACCGATCAACATATCTTTCAGTTCCCTTGCAGCCTTTTCCAACGCGGCCAAAGCCCCAGCTGTTTCCATCGTAATTTCCATGATTGGAATGCCTCCCTGCCGCAAAGCCAATGACAGCGGAAGAACAGTATCAACCGTCGCACCGCGGACGACTGGAATGATGCCAATCTCTCGAATCATTTGGACTACCTTCATGTAGGTTCATCTCCTTTATCGCGTAACATCTTCCCGTCGCTGATTTATCAAGCGCTCGACGTCATCGCGTTCCGGCATGCCATCAGCATCCCCCTCGACCATTGTCACAAGCGCGCCAACTGCATTCGCTCGCTGCACCGCTTCTGTTAAACGAAGTCCTTCAAGCAGTCCGGATAGCAGCCCAGCTGCAAACCCATCCCCAGCACCGACAGGGTCGATTACCCTTTCAACAGGAAACCCTGGAACATACTCATGATGCGCATTCGTAAAATAATGGGCACCATTTGCGCCTAGTTTAATGACAACAAGCGAGGCGCCCATGTCAAGCAGCCGGCTTCCCCATTCCTCAACCGAATGTTTTCCGAATAAAAACGATGCCTCAGCTTCTCCAGGGAGAACCACATCTGATTCAGCTGCCATGCGAAGCATCACTTCCTTGGCCCGATCCGCTTCATTCCATAGTTTCAACCGCAAATTCGGATCAAAAACGATTTTCACCCCATGACGGCGAGCCATCGCCATGGCGGCAAAGACCGTATCACGACAATTTTCGCTTAACGCCGGAGTGATTCCCGTAATATGCAAATACTTTGCCTCCGCGATATATTTCTCATCCAAGTCGGCAGGCGTCAGCCTGCTCGCCGCTGATCCTTTGCGATAGTAATATACCCGCGTATCGTTTAGACGTCTTTGTTCCTTAAAGTAAATGCCGGTCGGCGCTTCCCCATCCATTTTTACCCGGCTGACATCCACTCCCTCACCTTTCAGGAAAGACAAAATCGCCTTTCCAAACTCATCGCTTCCGACCTTGCTGATCCATCCTACACGATGGCCTAATCGAGCAAGGCCGACAGCGACATTGGATTCCGCTCCGCCAATCCGCATAGTAAAGGTGGTCGCCTGTCTCATCAAGCCGACACTTGTTGATGTAAATACGGCCATCGATTCGCCAATGGTGACTACGTCCATCTCGTCCCTCCAAAACCATTTTGGTAATCTTTCATGAAGAATACGATGTTATTTCACCATCATCTAAGCCGACATATGTGCTTGTCTCATCTCGAACTTGCTCAATCTCGATTAATGTCACCTCGTTTTTTGATAGGACAATAGATAAATGAATCACACCGTCCGTTGCCCGTCTCTGCTCCGTCATCACATGAGGCTGCGCCACTTGACGCAACGTTTCCACCGCTTGACGGCTTGGAAAACGGGGACGCCCCATCTGTTTCCAAACTCTCCACGCGTTCCCGTACTGCTCATTGACGATTTGCCGCTTGATAAAAACAGCGGAAAATGAAACTGGAATCACCAGCTGCACTTCTTTTGTCAATCCTTCTCCTTTTTCCATCACTAAATTCCAAAGCACTGCGGCAATCGATCCATCTTTCCGCCTTGTCACAATCATCTCTCCGTCACGATACAACAGTTCGTCGCCTAGAGCATTAAAGAATGTAAACGCATGAAATGTCGGTTTGGGAATCGAGTGAAGCGCAACTAGACCGAACCCACCGTGAAACAACGCCTTCGGAACGTCCATTTCTTCAAACACATCGCTGAACGTCCAATATGAAAACGAGTCGACGTAATCTCCCCCCTCACTTAAAATACGGGCAATGTATGCTGCATTGAGCGCCGTATCATGAACCGGGTTGATGGGGCTGTACGATGTATTATATTCGGTAATATGCAATGGCAAATGCGGAAACGGAGACTGGCGAATCAAGGCGCGCACCGTTTTGAATTGCTCCAACATATCTTCTGGCGGCTCAAGCTCTTGATAGTAATATTCAAACGTTTTCTTATGCGGCGCCTTCGATGTATAGGCATGGCGGCTGACAAAATCAACAGGCACCCTCCGTTCGGCGCAAAAGTGGAGAAAATCCGTAATCCATTCATCGCTTCCTCCGCAAATGGCCGGTCCCCCAACTTGCAAATGAGGATCAAC
>NZ_LDPD01000211.1:0-530 GCF_001026865.1 Geobacillus sp. ZGt-1
AGGGTGCGAAATGTGAGTTACTAAAATAAGCTATTTTTGATCACTCTGATTCAACCGGGTTCGACAGCAGCCGGACAGATAAAATGCCTCTCATCCTTTGAGACAGAAAGGTTGGGAGGCATTTTAGTCATATGGTTATTTATGAAAAATGTTCAAAGAGGACTTCAGTCCCAAATCTGTAAAGCACTGCGCTTATTTGACCGTCAGTTTGGTTCATGAACAACTGAAATCGTTCTGCGCGCTTCCACAATCCCCCGCAGCTTTCATCATCCCCCACAATGCAAAATCATGATTCGATCAAGCGAACAGCGTCACCGCTGTCCGCTTGACGAGAGCAACGCTTCTTTGACCAACTCCATCGCGTGTCCATCGTTCGGGTCATTCGTCCCCAACTCGCCGCGGAAGGCTTTCTGGAGAACGGATTGTTTTACTAAATCGAGCTTTTCCTCCGCTGCCAAAACGAGTTGTTTTTCGTTCTCTAATTTTTCTAATAAGTTGTCGAGTTTCTCGGCGATGCGTTTTTGTTCGTT
>NZ_LDPD01000212.1:0-4636 GCF_001026865.1 Geobacillus sp. ZGt-1
AATTCATCTACTTCTATAAAGAAACAATATCTTTTTTCTAAATCCAAAACAAGAAAATGATTTAATAAAATGTTAAATGTAAAAACCGAATTTTTTTTTCTAACCTCTTCAATAATACTATCTTGATATACTTTTGATCCGCCACCAAATATATGATTAACAAATAATACTCCTTTTCTCTGAGTCTGATATCCTATTAGCTTTTCTAAAGGAAGAATATTATACTCTTGTTCAAACAGAAATAATGAAAAAATCTTTTCTATTAAGAATAGATCTCTCTTAAAAATTTCATAGTCATCCTTATTAGAGCTATGAGAGTATAGCAATTTAAAAAACGGAATAATTTTTCTTCTTGGAATTTTAAATTCTAACAATTGTTTACTAATTTCTTTATAGTATTGACTTGCAATAATTATGTAATCATAGGTTAAGTTAACGACATCTTTGACAGCTAAAACTTCCCTATTATATTTTTTTGTTCCAACTCTCAATACATCATTATCTAAAAAGGCTAATACATCTACTTTTTCAAAGTTAAGAAGATCCCAAACTTTTTCACAACCGCTACCTGTTCCAAATATAAGTACTTTATATCTCAAAATATTATCACCTCCAACATTGGTCTATAGTTTCTTGACAAAAAGGTTAACCATAATTGTCTTTGAAATTGTCTCCAAATCTGTGCTTAAAGACAATTGAGAAACCGCTAGATCATTCGCGGTTTGTACAATCTTTTCCACCACGGATCTACATCTACTTCTTGCATTGATTAATTAGATATTTTACAAACGGTGATATAAGAATCCGATAATCATCTTCTTGGTAGCCGTACATACACAATTCTTGAACTATCTCGTTATAAAACATTGAACAAATCATAATGTAAGGTAATTTTGTCTGATTATTTAAGATGCTAGGTGAATAAACTGTATAGCCATAAAATGAACGCCCTTGTTTCTTAAAATCGTTATCAATAATGCCCTTTAAATTGAAAGGACGTGTTTTATTCAATAACTCAAGAGTTTTTCTTCCTCCTTCTCCTGCTCCCCATAAATATACTTCAGTTTCACCTAACAACTGATACATACTAGATATGAAACGGTTGAATTGATTACTTTCTAAATACGCTCGATTCTCTAAGCATTTTAATATTTCCCTATATAAGTTCCTGCTATCACAATCGACAGAATCGTCAGATAAAAAAGTTCTATCTGCCGTTTGACTATGTCTTAATTCTTTACATAAAAAGTCATCTATTTTTTCCTTTACTTTTAAATCACTGTATGTAGCTTCTATTTCAAGAAATTTGGAAATCTCATTGATCACTAACTCCCGATTATCCAATAACCGATCGAAATGCACAATTAATCTTCGGTATCCCCTAGTCCAATAAAATGAAGATATTGTGTAATGCTTCCAAACATCAATAGATTTAAAAAGACTGAAGTTGTCTCTTTTCATTAACGAGTTATGGACGTCTAAAGGATTTCTAACACAAATTATAAACCGAATGTCGATACCAAGTTCCTTTATAATATCGTTATATAGCGGAAGAAGAATTGAAGTTCTGGGGTCTTTCCAAACCCATCTTTCTGTAGATTTTAAATTACGGCTTAGCACCTCAATAATTTTCTCTCTGTAAAGTTTCATTTCACTTCGTTTCCACCAATCTCCATATATAGGAAGAGAAGTGTCCCATTCTCTTCCAAACCAACTTAATATCTCATCATTTATTTCCACTAACTCCTTATTTTCCCAAAACCCCTTTGGATTGTCTTTTTGTGGATCTAATAATGTAGCTTCATCACCAACTTCAATTCCCAAAAGATTAATCACTCTAGTCGTAGCAGATGTACCACTTCTATGCATCCCTATTACGCATATAACAGTTTTCTTCATATGCTTTTTCTCCTAACCTAATATGATAGCTTGTCCTTCTTCATTCACATGCAAGAACACACTTTCATCTGCTTGCAATTCAATAGCTTCAAAAAGCAGTTTTCCCGCATTCTGCAATTCAATTTCAACCTCATGTACACCATCATTTAAACCGCTTTTCTCAAACAATACTTCCCGAAAAGCTGGAGGAAATGGAGGTGAAAAGCGTTTATCTTTTGCTGAGAGCCTTTCTTTATACCCATCAATCACAATTTGAATCTCATCCGAACACTCCGCATGCCTCGCCCCAATCATCCGAAGCGCTGTTCCTTTAAACTTGAATTGAATCGCCGCATTCGGTTCGTTCGTTTCGTAATATGCACTGATTACATCCGCTTCCCCGGACGATTGTTTTTCAATTTTGATCTCCTTTTTTCGCCATTGGCCGATGTATTGAAATTCACTAGATGTGCATTCGCGTCTCTTCCAGCCATCGTCCTTCTGTTTCAGGGCGGGGTGCAGATATGTTTGAACCAACGGCGCCATTTCGTTATAGACTTGCTGGCATAGGTGCAAATAGTGGCGGAACGCCCGAACCACTTTGTCCGCCTTCACAATCGGATCTTGCTCTTCTCGGATTTTGTGCGCTTCTTTTTGCAGCATTTCCGTATAAACGCGGACGATAGGCCGGACGTATACGTCAAAAAAGTCGTTTTTCGTCCATCGGCGGAACTGCTCATCGAAGCGGGCGAATAATTTGTGCAATTTGTCTTCTTTTTTTCGAATAGCAGCCTGCTCCAATTCATGAAACATCGCTTCGAGCTCATGGTATCTCTTGATGAAATCGGTCATAGCGCGATGCATGTTCCCGATCTTGTCTTCAATCCCTTGCATCCGGTTGCTTTCTTGGCCGACATGCCAGTTTTCATTCACGACTTTCTTGGTCAACCGGGTTTGGATGACGGCCTCCAGCGGAATAAATGGCGCACCAGAAATATCAGCACCGCCTTTTGTTGTGTTGATGACTTCGATGTGAGAATACGTCTGGATATAGTGCTCCATCAGCAGCCGCATCTGGTTGAGCGATTCATTCGTCGTGACAAGATGTCCGTATACGTCCTTCACTTGCATGAGGCCACGCCGCTCATGTTCGAGCACTTCAGCGGTCTGCTTTTCTCCCCGTTTGATTTCCTTCGCATAATAGTAATTGTCACGGAAGGCGAAATTTTGCCCGACAAGAATGACAGGATTCGCCTCCAACTTCGCCAATATTTGCAACGTAATAATGGCGATCGAAAACGCATCGTCGATCACTTCGCTGCGGTCAAGGCTGTCAAGATAGTATGGCGTTACGGTATCTTGGGATGTGACGGCGTAAAACTTTGGTCCCTTGTATTTTTGAATCGTTTCGTATCCGACGCTCGTCCCATAAATCATCGGCACGTTGGCGTCGATCCCTTTGTCAATCATGTCCCAAAACACAGCGAAATTATGAGCCTGTGGATCATATGTGCAAACAGCGTCGGGCAGGATGCCGTTCGCCACTAGCGCTCGATTCGCCGATCCGACAGCAAAAATGTAGGCTAGCCCATTTTCCTTTATGTAGCGAAGATTGTCATATTCCTCTTGCAGCGACGGCCCAGCCGCAACGAGCAAGACCGGTTTGGAACGAAAATATTCTTTTCGGCTGAAAATGCTCGGCGATCTCAACGTTGTCGGTAAATTCATCAAGCTGTTCAATGTCCAACGTTTTCCAAAGGCAAATTCGGTCGCCAAATTGATGCGCTTCGACTGCAGGGTATCACGAAATTGGCGAACAAATTGTTGAAATTGATCCGCGAAAATTCGCTCATAACTCGGCAGCGCCACAAGCCCCACATTCGTCTCCAGCGCGTTCGCAAACTCGGCAAAAAACTGCCTGCGCGAAGCCTCGTCCGTTTCCACATAAAGATAGCGAAGCCGCTGAAGCGGCCATTCTGTCATCCGTTTGTATGATAGAAAGCGGAAAAAGATCCATGGATTCGGTTCATAAATGGTGAACGACTTATCGGGAAACATGGATAACATTTTTTCGACATGATATCCGAGCCCGATGCCGTAAAAGAACAAGTGGTCGCATTGTTCGATTTTGTCCTTGAGCTGTTGGACGAGGCGCTCGGCTTCTTGCTCCGGGTTGTATTTGCTGTGCAAATACAGAGGGCGTCCATCCACATGAACTTGAATCGTCGGCAGACCAGCATGGGACGGGATGATTTCATATTGCGGCCAAACTTGCTCATGCTGGATTTGATTCCATAGCTGCCAAATGGATGGATAGTGGCTTTGCAAAAATCGCTGATTCTCTGCCAACAACATGATGCTCATCGCTCCATCACTCACCGTTTCTCCTATATTAAGCCTTCTGCCAAAATCCAACGGCGCAATGTTTCTTTATCAATCATCTCGCCTTGAAACGGATTTTGACACGGGCGGATGTTCCATTCTTTCGGATAGGCATGCGGCTTCCAGCCAAAAGGAGGCCCGATCACATACATGTCTTCCGTCTCCCATGCCGCATGCGCTTCGTCTTCTGTCATGAGCTCTTCGTACATTTTTTCCCCTGGACGCAAGCCGATCTCTTTGATACGAATGGGCTCGTTGATGCGATATTTCTTGGTGACTTCTTCAATCATCACCTCAACTAGATCTTTCAGCGCCACCACCGGCATTTTCAGCACGAACACTTCTCCGCCCACGGCCAGTTCGTTGGCTTTTAAAA
>NZ_LDPD01000213.1:0-4082 GCF_001026865.1 Geobacillus sp. ZGt-1
ATCGTTCCCTCTTGATTGATGGCCACAATTCCTTCGCGAATCGCTTCTAAAATCGCCTGCTTTTCTTGGTAGAGCAAACCGATTTCTTCCGGTTCAAGACCATGAATCGATTTTTTCACCGTGCTGGCGATCGCCATTGCACCCACCGCTCCGAGAAAGAGGGCAAAAACGGAGAAGAGAAACATCTTCATACGATACGACCATACTGTACGCTGAATATCCTCTAGCAAAAAACCAACCGAAACAATGCCGATCACATGTCCGTTTTCATCCAAAATCGGCGCTTTTCCCCGGATCGCCGGACCAAGCGAACCGACCGCCTCGGAAATAATCGCTTTGCCTTTCAGCACTTCGCCGTTGTCGCCCCCTACCATATGCTTTCCAATCCGATCTGGCAGTGGGTGAGCGTAGCGGATTCCCTTACGGTTGCCAATCACTACGTACTCCGCCCCTGTCTTTCGGCGAATATGTTCGGCAAACGGCTGCAAGCGCACTGACGGATTCGGGTCGCGGAACGCCTCGCGCACGAGCGGAGTCGACGCGACCGTCTCGGCCACATTCAGCGCTCGCATGCCAATTTGTTGTTTGAGCGTCGTCGCAAACATATGCTGAAACAAAAACGTTAAAACCACGATCACCAGCAGCAACAATGAACAAATAATGACCATTAACCGTGTCTGAAGCTTCATAGGGCTCGCTCCCCAAACAGCAAATAAAGAAAGACAGTCCGCCTGTTAGGCGGAACGTCTTTCTTTCTATTATTACATATCTTCGTTGATGACGACCGATTTTCCTCTTAGTTTCATGACAAACGGCACGGCAATCCATAAAAAGGCAATGACCAACAAGACGAGCGAAATCGGCTTTTCAACGAAAACGAGATAATCGCCATTCGATGCCGTCAACGCCCGGCGCATATTGTTTTCGATCATCGGCCCGAGAACAAGCCCCAACACAAGCGGTGCCAATGGATAGTCGTGCTCTGCAAGCCAGTAGCCAAGCAGACCAAACGCCAGCAACAGGAACACATCAAACGTCGTCACTTGCACCGCATACACACCGAACACGGAAATGGCAATAATAAGCGGCAACAAATATTTCGTCGGCGTCTGGATAATTTTCGCGAACACTTTGACGAGCGGCATGTTGAGAATGAGCAACATGACGTTGCCGATAAACATGCTGGCGATCAATCCCCAGGCGACAGCTGGATGCTCATCGAACAACAGTGGACCTGGCTGGACGTTGTACATAATGAGTGCACCCATGAGGATCGCTGTCGTCCCTGAACCAGGAATGCCCAGCGTCAAAAGCGGAATCATTGCGCCCCCAGAAGCCCCGTTGTTCGCCGACTCCGGCGCCGCCACACCGGCGATCGTCCCTTGCCCGAACTTTTCCGGATGTTTGCTCACTTTCTTTTCAAGAATATAGGAGAAAAACGATGCCAACGTGGCTCCGGCTCCCGGCAGCACCCCGATGAAAAAACCGAGCAGCGACCCACGGGCGATCGGCCCCGCGCTTTCTTTCAAATCCGCTTTCGTCGGCAACACGCGCCCGATTTTGGCGATGTCCCCGTCGTTCGTCTCATGATGGAGAATGGACTTGAATACCTCTCCTAACGCAAATAGCCCGACCGCTACGGTTAAAAACTCGAGACCTCCATATAAATAGGAAATGTCGTACGTAAAGCGAGCCACGCCGGAAACATTGTCGAGCCCAATCGTGGAAAGCAACAAGCCGAACACTGTCATGATCCATGCTTTCGTCATCGATTTGCCAGCCAGTCCGCTCACCGCCGCCAACCCGAGCAGCATGAGCGAAAAATATTCAGCCGGGCCGAACTTCAGCGCCACATTCGACAACGGTTGGGCCAATAAGACGAGGCCGATTAGCGAAACAATTCCGGCGACAAAGGAACCGATCGCGGCAATGGCAAGCGCCGCCCCCGCCCTTCCTTGCCGGGCCATTTGATAGCCGTCCAGCGTTGTGACAACCGATGACGATTCCCCAGGCGTATTTAACAAAATCGATGTCGTCGAACCGCCATACATCGCCCCGTAATACACGCCGGCGAGCAAAATAATCGAACTGGCTGCCGCCTGTTCCGAACTAAGGCCGGACGTCATCGACGCCGTCACCGGAATAAGCAACGCCACCCCGCTCATCGGGCCAATCCCAGGAAGCACACCGACCGCTGTGCCGATCAACACCCCGATAAAGGCAAACAGCAAGTTATGCGGCTGAAGCGCTGTCTGAAATCCGTCAAGCAAAAACGATAGTGTGCTCATGATGCCCCTCCCTTCATTGGAACCAAATCGGCCAGCTTGGCAATGTTCCTTGCAGCAGCTTCACATAAAGGCCATATACGCCAAGCGAAAAGCCAGCCGCAATGGCGATCGACTTCCATAGCGCCCCTCTTTCCATCGTTTGAAAGCCGATAACAAGAAACAGAAACGTCGTGATTACATACCCAACCGTTTCAAGCAACGTCGCATAGAAAACAGCAGCAATGAAAATGATGAGAAACTTTTTGTACTGCCGCGGCGGCTTCTCTCCCACTGAATCCTTATAATCCTTATAGCCTCTCGTTTCAAACAACAGCTTGATGCTTAATAATGCCAGAACAAGTCCAAGCAAAAACGGAAATACGTTCGGTCCTACCGCACTGCCGTAGGCGCTTTTCGATAGGCGCAAGCTTTCCGCCATAAACAAGGAACCAACCGCCAAGAATGCCACCGCCGCGATACGATCAGCCGTTTTGTTCATGGTTCTTCCTCCTGTTCTTTACAAAAAAGGGGAAGAATGTTCTTCCCCCTTGCTTCATTTATGCATGCCAAGCGACTTCAGAAGGTCGCCGATTTGCTGCTCCTGCTCTTGCAAAAACTTCGTAAATTCGTCCGAATTGCGATATTCCGCCGCCCAGCCTTGTTTTTGCAGTTCTTCTTTCCACTTCTCGTGTTCAGACAACTTTTTCAATGTTTCTTCCCAAAACGCTTTTGCCTCTCGGGACATTTGCTTCGGCCCAAAAACCCCGCGCCAAATCGTAAATTCCGCATCAATGCCAAGCTCTTTCAACGTCGGCACGTCTTTCAGCACTCCGCCGAGGCGTTCTGGAGCGGAAACCGCCAACACCCGCACTTTGCCGGCTTTGAGATATTCGCCAACAGAAGAGGCATCCGTTGCAATCACATCGGCATTGCCGCCAAGCAGCGCAGCCATCGCTTCCCCGCCGCCATCGTACGAAACATACTTGACTGATTTCGGATCGATGCCCGACTTATAGATCGGCAAAATCGCGACTAAATGATCCATCGAACCTGGCGCCGATCCCCCGGCTACCGTGACCGATTTCGGATCTTGTTTAATGGTATTAAGCAAGTCGGTTAACGTTTGAAATTTCGAATCCGCCTTCACAACAATCGCGCCAAAGTCCTTCGTCAACTGGGCGAGCGGTGTCGTGTCTTTGTAGCCAAACGGGCTGTTCCCTTCTTTTTTCAAGTTGTTGATAATAATTGGCGGGGAGTTGACAAATAGTTTGTAATCGTTTTTCACATCTTGGGTGGCGTATTCGGCCATAAAGACCGCCCCGCCGCCGCCTGGTTTGTTTTCAACCGTCATGGTCTGTTTGACGAGCCCCGTCTCATCCAACACCTTCGTAATCGCGCGGGCCGTTAAATCCCAACCGCCGCCCGCCCCAGACGGAGCAACAATCGTAATCGGCTTCGTCGGATAGTTTGAGGCCGATGAGCCAGAGTTCGAACCGGATGATTTCGACCCCGCCGATTCATTGCCCCCACAGGCCGCCAAAGCCAGTGTCATCATCCCTGCGGCGAGCAATCCCCACCATTTCGTTTTCTTCATTTCTCCCTTGCCCCCTTGTTTTTTGATAACGTTTTCAATCACAACCTTACCATGCCGCGGGATGAGCGTGAAGTTTTTGAAAATAAAATGAATTTTGTGCATTTTGTTCATGGAGGTATAATCAGACCTGATATCAAGCACCTAGCGGAACGCTGGAGTCTCAAAGCAAAAAAAGACCGCCAGCCTTCAAAGCAGACGGTACGTGAACTACCCCCACTTAA
>NZ_LDPD01000214.1:0-2906 GCF_001026865.1 Geobacillus sp. ZGt-1
AAAATTTTATACATCATCCAGAATTCATCATGTGATGCCATCCATTTTCCAACTAAATATATTGATACGTACCATACAGTTTTTCTCTATTTTCTTTGACATTAGGATAAAACTGGATAATTGCCTTTTCACGAACGTATTTTACGTTTTTAATTGCTTGTTGCAATTTCTGTTTTACTGTTTCTGTCGATATTCCCGCGTTATCCGCTATTGAATAGCCAGCTACAAATCCCTGTGCTATTGCAACTTTAGCTCCCTCGATTCCAGTAATATTCCCTGCAACATATAGACCTTTTAGAGGTGTTTCCATTCGTTCATTATGTTGCGGGATATGCCCTCCGAGCTCAGGAATATAGTGAAATGGACACCCAGCCACTGCAGCCAATTCTGCTAGTGGATATAGACCTCCAGATATGCAAACAAAATCAACTGGTATTATTTTTTCAGTTCCTTTAATAGGATCTCCATCTACTGTGATATCAGCTATTTTTACCCCTTCTACTTGCTGCTCACCTACTATTTCAATAGCTGCCTTCCGCAAATGAAGGGGTATTCCCCATACACTTATGCCTTTTTTCGGGAGAAAACGAAGTGCTAACTTACGTAATGATTCATTTATCATTAATCGACTTCCTAATCTTAATATAGGGGATGGAGCTAAATGGGATGCTCTTAATAAACTTTTCATGACTTCCATTGGATCAGCAGCCGTCTTTGATATCTCATTTTTCGGAGGCAATACCATACACTCAATATTAAGACCGGCAAGCTTCAGTTCATGCATAATCGCAAAGGAAAGAATATTAGCTCCAATGATAACTCCCTTTTTTCCAACTTTTACACGATGAACATTAGTCATTACCTGTGCAGCCCCTACTGACATTACTCCAGGCAAAGTCCATCCTGGAATTGGTATATGATATTCTGCTGCACCTGTTGCTAATAAAACATATGGGGATTGCATAATTCCGTGGTTTGTGTAAACAACCCACCCATGTTCATGTTTATCCAAATGATAAACTGATACCCCACATTTAATTTCTACTCCTAGCTCTTCTGCCTGAGCAACTAATTTATCAGTTTCTTTAATACCGTTCCACCATGTTCCATCACTTTCCTGATATAGTTGCCCTAATAATCTTCCTCCAGGCTTTATAAATTCATCAATTAATGTTACCTTAAGACCACATTCTCTTGCAGCAATTGAGGCAGCTAATCCTGCCGGTCCAGCTCCAATAATGACTAATTCGCCCATATGTTATTTTCCCCTTTAAATAAATCTTTAATTGGAGTTGGCTGTCTTTTTCCACTATGAATATCCATGTTTTCTTCCACTAAAGTAATGCAGGCCCTTACATTATTACAACCATTTACAGTCACTCTGCACTCAAAGCAATGCCCAATATTACAATAAATTCCTCTTGCTGTGCCACTTTCTTCATGAAAACGCAATATGCGAATATTATTGGCCAAAAGCGCGGCTGCAATAGTTTCTCCTTCATATGCCTCATAATACTGACCATTAAAATAAAATGGTATCTTTTTGCGATTTTTTATTTCACCTAAAACTGGATGGTCAATAATACGATTATTCATTTTAAATCACCTAACAATCCAAATGTAACAGGTCTTACGGGAGCTTGATATTTAAGTGGAATGTTGTGAGTCATAGTATTTTGGCCATAATCAGCAGCAATCATATCGATAAGATAGCGACACGTCCTTCCACCGCAAAATCCCATACCGGCACGGGTTCTTAATTTCAGCTCCCTTGATGAACATTTATATTTTTTTGCTGTTTCAACTATATTTTGGTAAGTGACCTCTTCACATCGACAAACAATAAAATCTGTTGAGGTCTTCATGTATTTCCCTCCTCGCTCAATGGTTATAGGTTCTGTTATTATAACTGGCAAAAACCATGCCAATACATGAGGGGGGAATTACACTTTAATACCCAATTTCTTCATTCGATTGTACAATGTTGCTCGTGTAACACCCAATCTCTTCGCGCACGCTTGCTTATTTCCATTTTCCATTTGGAGTACCCGTTCAATAATTTTTTTCTCACAAAGCTCTAATTCTTCTTTAAGCGATAAAATTTTATCAGTGTCAGCGCTAGGTTCTTCAAACTGATTATAAATATTTGCACTACGGGTATCGGCTTGATGAACAAAAGGCAAATCTTCTTTTTTTATAATTCCATCTGTCGCAAGTACTACCAAACGTTCAATAACATTTCTTAGTTCACGTATATTCCCAGGCCAACTATAGTTAAATAATTCATTCATTACTTCTTGAGAAATACCATGAATTGGCCTGTTATATCTGATGGAGAACTCGTACAAAAAGTAGTGGGTCAGTTCAATTATGTCTTCTTTTCTTTCCCTTAAAGGAGGAATATTAATACTTATGACGTTTAAGCGATAAAACAAATCTTCTCTAAATTTTCCATCTTTAATCATATCCTCCAAATTTTTATTCGTAGCAGCAATTACTCTGAAATCGGCGTCGATTTCCTTTGTTCCGCCTATTCGATAGAATTTCTTTTCCTGTAGCACTCTCAAAAGCTTAACCTGCATTTCCATTGGCATTTCACCAATTTCATCTAAAAATAATGTTCCACCTTTTGCTAATTCTATTTTTCCCTTTCTTCCTCTTTGGTCCGCTCCTGAAAAAGCCCCCCTTTCATAACCAAATAACTCACTTTCAAATAAGGACGCTGGAATTGCGCCGCAATTTATAGATATAAATGGGGCGTTTGATGCTTCACGTGCATCATGAATTGCTTTGGCAAATAACTCTTTTCCAACTCCGCTTTCCCCTAATATTAGAACGGTTGACTTAGCTGAACTAACCTTTCTGGCCATTTCAATCGTTTTTCGAATGACTCTGCTTCTCCCTTT
>NZ_LDPD01000215.1:0-1448 GCF_001026865.1 Geobacillus sp. ZGt-1
TTCAAGAAGAACTGTTGGAATTAAAACCGTTACTTAAACAATTAAATGAACAACAGATCAAGCTGATGACAAAACCACTGGCCCAACAAGGTTATACTTTGCTACAAACATTAGCGATATTGCTTGGAGAAAATCCTTTTATTTAATAATAAATCCTGAATCCGTGACAGCAGCTCATCAAAAGCACCGGAAAACGTAATCATATCAAGGGTTTAGCCCAGTTTCGGATGTTCACTTATTGAGTGAAAAGCAAAAAGTGTGATATTTGTTGATTTATCAAGCTTTCTCAGCAGTTTGAACGCGTTTTTATCACGGATTCAGGAATAAATGTTAGGAGAGATGAAAGAATGTTTAGAAAATTTTTATCGAAGCTGGGGATTGGTTCTGCGAATATCAACCTTATGCTGCATCATTCCCAAGTACGATTGGGAGAGACCATTAGCGGTGAATTTTTCATTGAAGGAGGAACAGTAGAACAGCATATCAACAAAATTGATGTAGAACTTCGTTTAACATTAAACAAAAACGGGCAATCGCAAACAAAAACAGTGGCAACGATTCCAGTAGCTTCTGCCTTTGTCATTCAGGCTGGCGAGAAAAAAGTATTGCCTTTTGCATATGAATTGCCAAAAACTCTTCCAGTGTCAAGACACGGTATTCATTACACGTTTGTTACCCGTCTTGATATTGCAGGCGGTGTAGATCATTTGGATGAAGATGCAGTACAAATTCTTCCACCATTGCCTTTAGAAAAAATCTTCATTGCTTTTGAAAAGCTAGGCTTCCGGGAAAAGGCAACTTCAGGATCACTAAAACCGTATGGCCAAGAATTCGAACTGTTTCCAACGGAACAATTTAGAGAAGTTGTTCAAGAAGTTGAGTTTTTTGCATTTTTAGAAGAAGAGGGAGTTCGCCTGCTTCTTGAAGTAGATGTATATGCAGGAGCCTTTGGTTTGCAGGAAAAAGAGTTAAAACGGGAAATCTTTTTCGCACATACAGAATTAACCGATGTAAGCATACTAGCTGACAAACTTCGCGAAATGATTCAAGAAATGATCGAGCAGCCGTATCAATATACAGCATCATCTTACATGACTCATTATTCCCATACTCCTCATTTGCATGGACACGGACATGGCATGATGGGAGCGATTGGCGGTTTTGCTGCAGGAATGTTGGCAGGAATGTTGGTGGAAGAACTCGTAGATGATGCCATCGAGGAAGCACTAGGCTTTGATGAGGAAGCTGAAGAAGGGGAAGAAGGATTTTTTGACGATTTCTTTGGTGGAGAAGATGAAGAATTTTAATACCAATAGTAGTGTAAGGGGAGAATGTAATGTTATTTCATCCAATGGACATTCTCATCTTTTTAGCATTCGGACTGTCACTTTGGGCACAATTTAAAGTAAAAGGTACATTTAATCAATGGACGGAAGTCCGTGCTAATT
>NZ_LDPD01000216.1:0-4927 GCF_001026865.1 Geobacillus sp. ZGt-1
GAAGAAGAAACGAACGCCAAGAACATTGAAATGGCTGATTTGTTGAACGATTTGTTCCGAAACGTCGCCTTTGACGGGCTGATAGTAAACGTTATGGAACGGAGATTTGAAATCGTGGATGATATTCTCCACTTTTTCCTCGAGCTTGACTTCATCGTGATGTTGAGCGATACAACGCAGCATGACCTCATGCAGGAAATCATTCATAACAGGGAGGTATTGTAATGGGCCTGCCTCAAGTCAATATTGTCTTTAAGACGCTAGGGGCCACGGCGATCCAACGCGGCGAGCGTGGCATCGTCGCATTGTTGTTAAAAGATACGGCGGCCCTTGGATCTTATATTTTAACTAACATCACTGAGATCCCAAGCGGGTTATCGGTGGAGAATAAAAAGCAAATTGAGCTCGCATTAATTGGCGGTGAGCGGACGCCGAACCGGGTGGTTGTGTACGTCTACGATCCGAATGCTACGGTGACGAACGGAACACCTCTAGATGTCGCGCTGAACTATTTAGAGACGGTGAAATTTGATTATTTCGTTTTTCCAGAGATCGAGGAAGCAGACAAAACGAAAATTACGACATGGATCGGCTTGCAACGTGCCAACGGCAAGATGGTGAAAGCTGTATTGCCCCATCATGCGGCTGATAAAGAGTACATTATTAACTTCACGACGGAAAACATTGTCGTCGGTGATACGACGTATACGGCAGCCCAATATTGCTCCCGCATCGCTGGGTTGATTGCCGGAACACCGTTGACGATTTCAACGACTTTTCAGCCGTTGCCGGAGGTAGACAGCGTCCAAACCTATACGAAAGATCAACTCAACCAAGCCATCGATAACGGCGAATTTGTGATTTACCATGACGGCGAAAAAGTGAAAGTCGGTCGTGGGGTGACGTCACTCGTCACAACTACGCAAGATAAGGGGGATGATTTCAAGAAAATTAAAATCGTCGATATCCTCGATCTTATGTATATGGACATTCGCAAGACGATCGAGGATAAGTATATCGGTAAATACGCCAATAGCTACGACAACAAGGTGCTGCTCATTCAAGCAATTAATGCGTACTATGAGCAGTTGGAGATTGACGGGCTGCTCGATGTTGGGAAAAATAGAGCGGAAATTGATTTAGAACAGCAACGGGTCTATTTACGCTCGGTCGGCGTCGATGTGGATGCGATGAAAGAGCAGGAGATCAAGGAAGCAAACACGAGAGATAAGGTGTTTATCCTTTCTCGTATCCGTCCTCTCGATGCGATTGAGGACATTGACATGAAAGTGCTCATTTAGGGAGGTGTGACTGAATGGAACGAATGATTCCTGAACGCGCCATTTCCGGTACGCATGGAGAAGTATGGATCGACGGCGAAAAATTTGCGGAAGCATACGGATTGCAGGCAAAGGTGGACTTTATTAAGGAAAAAGTGCCAATGTGTGGTGCTCCGAACGGCCAAGGTCAAAAATATATGGGATGGGAAGGCAAAGGGACGTTGCGAATCACAAAGGTGAACTCCCGACTGACACGCAAGGTGGCCGAGCAGGTGAAGCGTGGTGTTTTGGAACCGATGACGATCGTGAGCAAGCTGGCCGATCCAGCGGCATTCGGTGCGGAACGTGTTGTATTGAAAGGTTGTACTTTTGACGATCTGACTCTCGCGGACTGGGAATCGGGGAAAATCGTTCAAGAAGAGAAGCCGTTTACTTTTAATGATTTTGAATTTATCGACTATATTGAATAGGCAGAGGGGCAACCTTCTGCTTTTTGTCATGAGGAGGGAACACAATGAGCAATGTGGTTGATATTTTACTCAAAATGGATGCGGAAAAGCTGGAATTACCAAAAAAACTCGTGGAAATTAAACGGTTGAGCGAGCTGGCCGGCGAGCCGGTCGTTTTTGAAATTCGAGCGTTGACACAGACACAGTTTGAAGAGATTCAGGATATGTCTACAAAGTTTGATCCAATTTCAAACAAAGCGGACATTGACGTTTTTACGATTAAACTGGAAACGATCCTAAAAGGCGTCGTTTCTCCAGAGCTTAAACGCAAGGAGTTGTTAGAGCATTATAAGGTCCCGACGCCGTACGATCTCATTAAAAAGCTGTTTACGCCTGGCGAAATTGACCGGCTATATAACGAAATCAGTGATTTAAGCGGGTTTGGCGAGGGGGCCGTTGAAGAAGTAAAAAAGCCGTAAAGGAAAACGGTTATGTACAGATGATGTACTGGTATTGGAAAAAGAAAGGCATCCGGCCCTCAGTTTTTTATCAAATCCCTTATGGGGAGCTGACGATTATTCGTGCTTTTTATGAGCTGGAAGTCGAGGAAGAAAACGAGAAAATAAAAGCTTTGTCCGGCATGCCGTGTCCAGCGCTGTTCTGGTGAGGTGAAGAGATATGGCGAAAGGCCAACGGCTCGAGGCGGAAATCTCCGTCAAGGATAGTGCAACGCAGAGTATCGAGAAGGTCATTCGATCGAATGAAAAACTGAAAAATGAAATGCTGCGCCTCAAGGCCACGATGGATAAGGTGCAGGAAAGTGCCAAAAAGCGCTGGGAAATGCGGGTTGAAACGGCGAAAGCGAACGAGAAGCTGGATACGTTAGCTGATGCTATTGATCGCGTCCGAAATCGGGCAACGTTGACCATGGAGCGATTGCGTCTATTAGGAGCGACGATCGGAACGGCGCTCGGTGCCGGAGTAGCAACCGCATTAAAAAGCGGGGCTGACTTAGAAAAATACATGATTTCGATGGAGCACTTTATCGGTGTGCAAAACAAGGGGATGAGCCAGCAACAAGTGCAAAAGTCGGCCCAAGAATATTTGACGGCTTTGCGGAAAAACGCGAATGAGACGCCATTTGAAACGGGTGAAGTCGTCCAAACCGGTGTTAGGGCGCTAGGGATCGCTGGTGGAAATACGCAAGAAGCGATGAAACTTTTAAAACTCGCAGAAGACATGGCAGCGTTGACACCTGGCAAAACCCTTTCGGAAGCGATTGAGGCCCTTGCTGATGCGAAAACGGGCGAATTTGAGCGCCTCAAAGAATTCGGATTTAAAGTGACAGCCCAAGAATTTAAGGGCTATGTAGGGAAAAAGGAAAAAGATAACCTGACTGCAGCCGAGACACAGAAGGCATTTAATACACTAACTTCACAAAAATTGAGTCCGTTCTTTGCTGGTGGGGCGCAAAAGCTTTCCCAATCTACTGCAGGTAAAGCCAGCACAATTATGGGGAACCTAAAAAGCGGCCTACAAGATGCGGGCTATAACATGTTGAAAGGGATCAAGCCGGAAACGATGGATAAGCTGGTTAAGATGAGTGAAAACATTGGTAAAGCGATCGGCGACGCAGGAGCGAAAATGGTCAATGCCTTCGCTAAGGCGACCCCGCATATTAAATCGGTCGCCACAGCATTAGCAGCCGTAACAGCCGGGGTCATTTCGTTCCGTATCGCTTTTACTAGTCTAACTGTTATGCAAACGATAATCACGCTATTTAAAGCGTGGCGCGCCGGCACGTTGGCTCAGACGGCGGCACAGATCGGCTTGAATGTTGCAATGCTCGCCAACCCGATGACATGGGTGGCTGTTGGGATCGCGGCCTTAATCGCAGCAGGGGTCGCGCTCGTCATGAACTGGGATAAAGTGAAAAAGAAATCACTAGAAGTATGGGATGTAGTAAAAGAAAAAGTATCCAACTTCATTATGCCGGTGAAAGAGTGGTTTGACGGATTAATCGGCAGTGTCGCAAGATTTATCGATAAAATCACATCGATCGGCAATATTAAAATCGGACTGCCGAAGTTCCTCGGCGGTAATGGGTTGTTCCAAAAGAAAGCAATCGGTGGCGTCATTCCTCGCGATAACTATCCAGCGTTGCTCCACGAAGGCGAAAAAGTCTTGACGAAGCAAGAAGTGAAGCAAATGGAGTACGGCAAACGCCAGCGCCCGTCGGTCACGATTACAGGCAACCAGTTCATCGTTCGCAACGACTCCGACATTAAGAAAATAGCTCTTGAATTGGCTCGGTACATAGAACAGGAAGGAGGCGTCATGGCATGAACGTCAAAATGCAGTTTTGGTTCCGATACGGAAGCGAAAGCCTGCAGTTGCCTGTGAATCCTTCATCATTTGAAGTATCGAGCCCTTATGGAATTGAAATTATTGAGGTCAATAGCTTAGGGGAGGTGACGATCCCCAAGAATAGAGGGTTGAAGGAGTTTCGCTTTGAATCGTTTTTGCCAGCCAAATATGACCCTGCTTACTGCGTTCATAATCGAGTAATTCCACCGACTGATTTCATCAGCATCATTGAAAAGTGGCGCGATGCTGAAAAACCCATCCGTTTTATCGTCACGACAGCGAACATTAATATGCTGGTACTCATTCCGGAATTCACCTACTGGCCCAGTCCGCCTGGCAGTCCGGGAGAGATACAGTTTTCTATATCCTTGAAAGAATACAGGATGCCTGTAGTGAAAAAGTGGACACAGTCGTCTCCACCGTCTAATAAGCAACGGCCACCGAAGCAAAAGGAGGAGCCAAAAACGTATGTAGTGAGGAAAGGTGACAGCTTGTGGGCAATCGCTAAACGAATCTATGATGACGGAAGCAAGTGGCGAAAGATTTACGAAGCCAATAAAAAGGTGATCGGGAAAAATCCGAATCTCATTTATCCAGGGCAAAAGCTGGTGATTCCATGATTGTTGTTTACGATAACTACGACATCACCGGTTTAGTGAGAAGCGTGGAATGGAGCGGCGACTTGCAGCAAGTCGCTCGTACTCTAAAAATTACATTGCACAATACCGCAAACGGGGTTTCTCCCTTACTTTCGTTCCAGAAAGGGAAACCGGTTCGATTTTTCGATGATAAGGAGCTGTTTCGCGGATTTTTGTTCTCCACGGGAAAAAA
>NZ_LDPD01000022.1:0-14749 GCF_001026865.1 Geobacillus sp. ZGt-1
TGCTCCTCTTTTTGCAATTCACCGACAGACACCAAATATTCCAAATGCGCCAATGTCTCAGCCACTGCAAACCGCCATTGGTGCGCGGTCAGCGGCTTATGGCCGAACACAAGATGGGCCACTTCATAGGCGGTGCGCCCCGATGTTGCTAGCGTTTTCATTTTTTGCAACCGTTGTTCGTGGTGGCGGAAAATGTCGCTGATCCGCTCGCGAAATTGGCGAATGACCGCGCCATGGGCAGGAAGAGCCACATCCACCTCCAGTTCCTCCACTTTGCGAAGCGAGGCAAAATATTGCTCGAGCGGATTTGGATAAGCGCCGGGCCATACACTAATGTTCGGAGTAATGCGATCAAGCACATGATCTGATGCAAGCAACTGGCGCGATTCCGGCTGATAAAAGCTGATCAATCCATCGCTGTGCCCCGGGACCGGGATGACCGCCCATCGCCGCTGCCCCAGCACAATTTCCGAACGATCCAAAACGGTTAGCACCGGAAACGGGCTAACGCGCAACGACAGCTTCCACATGCTCTCCTCAATGTCCGTTACCAACTCATCCGGCACACCATGGCGGCGAAACATGGCACCCACTTCGCTCGCCTGAACGCTCTCTTCCCCCCACACTCGTTCCGCCATCGCATAATCCGGCTCGCTGATCCAGACAGGCGCCTCCGTCTGCTGTTGCATCCACCCAGCCAAGCCAAAATGATCCGGATGAAAGTGAGTGATGTAAATGGCCTGAACATGCCGCGGTTTGATTCCAAGCTGCCGAAACACTGCTTCCCAAGCGCTAATCGCCTCTGGATAGCGAAAGCCGACGTCAACAATGCTCCATCCATCCGCTTCCCGACCTACGTAACAATAGACATACTTCATCGGAAATGGAACTGGGATTGGAACGCGGTACATTTCATCTCCTATCCACTCCATTTCGATCTGCGTCATCCATTCTCCCCCCTTTTTTGCATCAAATCTTTTTTCATGTACCAAGAACGCTTCGCTTTTATTTTATATTTCTGAATATTTAGTTAATAAAAATATTATGCTACAATCTTCTATCTTTTTCAACCTTCAAAATCATTAGGACAAAACAAAAGGGTGCCCATCCATCATTTTGGAACACCCTTTTCCATGATCCCATCGGTCATCCAATACTATCACAAGCGGCTACATCTCATTACTTTTGGATGATTTTGCAGGAAAATCCATTGCAACAGGCTGCATCGTTCCCATCCGCCGGCTCATCCAGCGGTTGAGGCCGCGAATCACGTTTCGCATCGGTCCTTGCGTCATCGGCGCCATGCGTCTCCCTTGTCTCGCCCCCAACATCGCGGCTGCCACCGCTCCTAAGCTTACGCTGACGAGCGTCCAAATGGCGTTATGGTTTCTTCGCCGTCTAACAACCCCCAACCATGGATTCCACAACCCGCGGCCGCGCTGAACGCGGAACAGACGGAATAAGCGATCCATTGTACCTCCACCTCCTTTTGCTCGACAGCTCCCGTTCAACGGTTAGCATACGTTGCCTCTAAAAAGTCATACGTGGAAAACATTAGATGTAAACAGGGAGGGTGTTCTATATAAAAATTTCCATATATTTCACTATTTTCGTCCCTTTCATGTTCCTATATACTGAATTCGTATATACAAACAAACGGAGGTCACGACATGAAAAACATCGTTCCTTTTGCCTTGGCCGCATCCATAGCCACTGTATGGCCAGCTTCAGCGTTCGCCATTGAACGCAACGATCCAGCTTTAGAGCAGTATTTAAATGAAGCAGGGATCACAGTCGAAGAGCTGGAAAATTATTTGGACTATGAAGGCTATTCGCTCGATGAGTTTGACAGCGTGGACGAAATGCGCCGTGAGTTCGGCGAGCCGCTCACGGAAGAAAATTTAGCTCAGTTGCTCGCCAAACACGGATTGACCGAACAACAGCTTCGACAAATGCTCATCGACAATGGAGAAATGGAAGAGTCACAGGCCATTACTGATGTGTTTTTATTTTACAATGATCTGGAAGAATATATCGAACTGTTTAAAGATTACTCCGTTCCAATCACGGATGAAACGCTGGCCGCCTTTCTAAACGAACGCGGAATGACAAAGGAAGAGCTCATCGCCCTTCTTGATCGGCACGGCGAATCGTTGGCCGATTACCACTCGATCGGCGAGCTGAAAGATATCGTCGATTATTATCGAAATTTGACGCCGTTGACCGAAGAAACATTAAACAAATTTTTACAAGAAATTGGCATGACGAAAACGCAATTGGAAAAACTGCTGTCTAAAAACGGCGATTCGCTTGACAATTATGCGACGGTCGAGGAACTGTCGGAGACAGTCATCGACTACTTGCTTCCGGATTTAGACGAGCTTGGTTTGACGGACGCAGAGTTGGAAAAGCTCTATAACCATTTTGAATCGCTTAATATGGAAGATCCGCAATTCGCCGAGAAAATGGAAGAAATCGGCCAACGGCTTGAGGCGATCGGTGCGTACGATTTTACGAGCGTGACGGAGCTATCGCCAACGCAAATCGCTGAGATCGCCAATGTATGGACCGACCTGCTTTCCACATTTCAGCTGGAAGCGAAGTTTTATTTGACAAAAGGTGGCGAGAAAAAGCCGCTCAGCCTGTCGACGCTGCTGACAATGGAATCAGCGAACGGCTACGATTTGCTTGTTGAAATTTACAGCACTGACGGCGAGCTGCTGGCTGATTTTGTCGTGACCGAAGAGATGTTTGCCTCCGACATATTCGATGAAATCGGCGAAGACTTGCAACAGAGCGGCCAGGCAGCGAAAATCGAAAAAGTGGTGAAACCGGCGCCGCCGAAACCGCTGAAGCGGACCGAAGCCGGAGCGAAACTGCCGAAGACGGCATCCCCGTATGCCGCTTATATGCTTTTTGGTTTGACCTTAATCGGTGCCGGCGCATTCCTTGTCCGCTTCCGCCAAGGAGCCGAGGCGAAATAAATGAACCGGAAACGGCTCGTGCGCTTTTTTGGAGCAAGCTTGATCGCAGCAGGAATCGCCGTAGCCGCCGTTAGCGGCTTGAAGTGGAAAAACGGCTTGGAAGCGGTCAAGCCGCTGTCTGTTGAAATAGAGAGACAAACAGGCGCTGCGCCGATGCAAATCCAAAGTTCACTCTACCCAAAACAGCCCAAAATCGGCGAACAAATCGGCGAACTCGTCATCCCGAAGCTCAACATGAGCCTAGCGATTTACCACGGTACAGATGAAGACGAGTTGAAAAAAGGGGTCGGCCATTACGCCGGCAGTGTCCTGCCAGGAGAGGCGGACAACTGCGTGCTTTCTGGCCATCGCGACACGGTCTTCCGCCGTCTTGGCGAAGTCGGCCAAGGCGATATCTTGATCGTCCGTACGTCCGCCGGCACATTCACCTATAAAGTGCGCAAAGTGCGCATCGTCGACGCCGACGACCGGACGGTCATCGTTCCAAAGCCGAAAGCGACACTCACCGTTTCCACGTGCTATCCGTTCCGCTACGTCGGCCCTGCTCCGCAGCGGTACGTGCTCGTCGCCAACTTAATCAATGATCGCTCTTAACCTTGCAAAAAGCGAAAGGATGGCCGAAACAAGGGCCATCCTTTTTTACTTCACTTCGTACGCGGTCCAAGTCGGCTTTTTGATTTTCGCCGACAGCGAGACAATTTTCCGTTTCACCCGGGCTGCTTCCCCTCCCGCTAACGGCATCGGCTGGTAGTTGTTCCTTGTCGTCACCGATGAAATGCGAAATGGGATGACGCGGATTTCTTTTTTGGCCGTCCGCTTGCCGTTTTGAAAAGAGAACACTTGCTGGAAGACAAACGTATCTTTGTCGCTCGGATTTTTGTTTCCGCCGAACATAAAATTGCCGAGGCTGTAGACGATGAACTTCCCTTTATACTCCTCAATCCCTTGAATGACATGCGGATGATGGCCGACGACCAAATCGGCGCCGCTGTCAATCGCAAAGCGGCCGAGCGCCTTTTGCGTGCTGTTTGGCACATAGCTTCGTTCCACTCCCCAATGGAAATGGACGAAAACGATGTCGGCTCCTTGTTTCCGAAGCGTGCGAATATCGTTGGCGATTTGCTTGCGCAACGTGCTGGTGTTGCTCCAGCCTTCATAGCCAAGCGCTCCAACTTGAATGCCTTTGACCGTTTTCAACAGCCGGAGCGTGCGGCCGAAATAACCGATGTTTTCCTTTTTTAAACAGGCAATCGTGTCATTGTATCCTCGTTGCAAGTAATCGTATGTATGATTATTGGCCAGATTCACAGCATCAATGCCGCCATAGGTTAAGATTTTCGCATAACTCGGGTGGCCGCGAAAACGAAATTTCTTGCTTGCCTTCCGCGTCGAGGTCGTCAGCGTCGTTTCCAAATTGACGGTCGTAAAATCGTCCTTTTTGAAGATCGGCTCAATGTATTTCGTAAAATAGCGCAAGCCGTGCTTCTTCGCTTCTTCATCAAACGAATACGCATAGCCATAATTTTCATCGCGCCCGAGCGTCACATCGCCCGCCGCGCTGATGGTGATGCGCACTTCGTTCGGGTTCGGCGCCGCTTGTTTGGCAGAGGCTGACGCTATCACCATCTTATCGATCGGACTCGGCAGCGGTGGATGCTCGATTGTTTGCCCCGCCAGTTCGTTTGGCGCTGCCAGCACTTCCTCGACGCCGCGATCAGCCGCATTGCTGCAGGAAAATAAAAAGACGGACGCCATACACATAAGCGCCGCATTTCTTCCCTTGATCCATGCGTTCATATTCCCTCTCCTATCAATCTATTTTCTTCAAACTACCACAACTTCTGCTAATGACGTATTCAACACACCCCCTATTTATCCCTTTTCTTTCCCTCAATTTAGGAGTGATGACCTAGCCAAGCCATGATATAATGAGCTTGTAGGCGTTTCCTCTCCTATTTCCACATCTTGGACTCCTCACGTTTCATGGTTGAAACGCCCCGAGTGAATCCCATCTCGATAAGGAGGTTTCTTCATGGAAGAGCTGTTGCGGCAGTTAACCACACTTGTTCAAGGACTTGTCGATGACATGTCCGTCCTGAAGCAAGACATGCAAACGGTGAAGCAAAAATTGGGTCAACTTGAACAACGGGTGGACAAACTTGAGCAACGGATGGACAAACAGGAAGAAGAGCTGCGCTGGCTGAAGGAGCAGATGAAAGAAAACACGGAAATGATCAAAGCGATCCGCGACAATCAACTCGAACAGCGCAGCATTCAAGACGGCATGCGCCATGAAATCGCCAGCCTCCGCGGAGAAATGGCCGGCATTCGCGAGCAAATGGCGACAAAAGAAGACATCTCCCTCATTCATCAGCGGCTTGATTATCAACTTGGCCGCATCGCGAGAGTGGAGGAGGAGATGCATTTGCTGAAGAAAGCGGATTGACACTCCACACGCTTAAAGGCGTGGGATTCTTGGTCAGACGGCTTTTTCTGTAATAAGATCCCCCATCCTGACCGTTTCCGAATGCATTGTCTGTTTCTCCCGTTTCGTCGTCCATCGTTTTTCGAAAAAACCCCGCTACCCCACCATAAGGCTGCAGTAGAGAAAACATGCTTTTCTTTACAATAACCACAATAACCTCACACTTGCAGGGTTGAAGCGATCCAAAGATATGAAAATCCTTCGTACAGTGCCGGCGCAAGCCATGCTTGCGCCGGGCAAACTGCTCTCAACGCCCCGCCATCTCAAAAGTTCGCCGTGCGATCTCCACTCCAATCGGAAAACAGGCTGTTGCCGCAGGCGATGGGGCATTTAAAACATGAACAGTTCTCTTCATATTAATAATGTAAAAATCATCAACGAGTGTCCCATCAGAGCGCAACGCTTGTGCACGTACGCCTGCCGGAGCCGGGATCAAATCGTCCACCTCTATATCTGGAAGCAAACGCTGGACATTTTTCACAAAAGCTGTTTTGCTATATGAACGAATCATTTCTTCCATTCCTTCTCGCCAATACGTCAAGGATAATTTCCAAAATCCCCTAAACGAGATAGTATCTAGAAGGTCCTTTACATCCACATCCGTTTTTCTGTATCCTTCACGCTTGAATCCAAGCACAGCATTTGGCCCCACTTCCACCTCACCATTGATCATTCTTGTCAAATGGACACCAAGAAAAGGAAATTGTGGATTCGGAACAGGGTAAACTAGGTTTTTCACAAGGTAGCGTTTTTCAGGGCGTAACTTATAGTACTCCCCTCGAAAAGGAACAATTTTCAAATCTATTGCTACTCCCGAAGCACGAGCAATACGGTCGCTATACAACCCCGCACAATTAACTGCAAAATCAAATGAGTGGGTACCGCGGTTAGTAATTACGCGGACCTTTGAATTCTCTTCTACAATTCGCTCCACCTTTGTATTTAATAATAGTTCAGCTCCTGCACTCTTTAATAGTGATGCTATTATTTCACAAACCTTCCTATAATCGACGATACCAGTTTCTCTTACATGAACAGCCCTGATCCCATTAATATACGGTTCGAAATCTCGCAAACGATCCTGATCAATCAACTGGAGATTCAAACCGTTTTGCAACCCACGGTCATATAAGTTTTTCAAGAGTGGAAGCTCTTGCTCATTCGTGGCTACAATCACTTTTCCACACCGTTCAAAAGGAATTCCATATTTTTGGCAAAAACGAATGAGCGCTTCCCCTCCTGATCTCGCAAATTTTGCTTTATAACTTCCAGGTCTATAATAAATCCCTGAATGAATAACACCACTGTTATGGCCTGTTTGGTGCGTTCCCCAATGATTTTCCTTTTCAATCACTGTAATTTCTGCCTCTGGCCTAGCCTGCTTAATAGCATAAGCGGCAGCTAAGCCAACAATTCCTCCTCCAATAATGGCTATATGAATCATGTCAAGATCTCCTTATTTCATACTGTCTTTTCGGAATAGCCTCTGTTCGCTGTGCTCTACATCATCAAAAAAATTTCTGCTTTTTGTTGCCGACAAAAAAGAAAGAATAGAGAAATTCTTCTTTATCTTTAAACACGATTCTTAACCATGTAAGCAATCACAATAAAGCAAACGGTTAATGAGCACTCCCTAGCAATTTCCCAACACCATGAATTTTCTCTAAAATCAAAATAAGTACAACTGAAATTAAAATTACAACGCTCGAAACTGAGGCAACAATCGGACTATATGCGTCCTGCATCGTCGAAAAAATTTCCAACGGCAATGTTCTCATCTCTGGAGACACCATAAATAGCGAAACCGTAACATTATCAAATGAAGTCAAAAAAGAGAATAATGCCCCGGATAAGACCGCCGGCCGAATTAAAGGAAATGTCACTTTCCAAAAAACAATCAACGGACTAGCTCCAAGAATTGCCGCTGCCCGTTCCAAATTGTAATCAAAACCACTTAATCCTGTTAGGACAAAACGGACTACATATGGTACACAAATAATAATATGAGCGATTAAAAATCCCATCGGAGTGCCCGCTAACAACATAGGAGTGAAATAAATTAATAAGGCAATGCCAAGCACCAATTGCGGAACAGTCAACGGAGCGGTTAACAACGAGACAAGATAAGATTTCCCAGGTATATTGTATTTAGCAATAGCAAGAGCTCCTAATGTTCCTAACAAAACTGAAAACAATGATGCTAAAAAAGCGAATTTTACACTATTCCAAAAAGCTTCCACAAACTCTGGCCGTTCTAGCAACTTGGTGTACCACTGCAGTGAGAAACCCTTTGGCGGAAAGCTTGGATAATTGGCGCTGGTAAGTGAAGCCGGAATGGTTACAACCAATGGAATTAAAATGTAAATAAAACTAATTATGGCTAGAAACAACCTTAATTTTCTTAAAATATTCATTAGCGGAACACCTCCCGGTAGCGTCCCTTTTCCATCATTCGGGTAAAAGTAGTAACAATGATTAACGTAATGCCAAGGAGAACATACGAAATGGCAGATCCGTACGTCCAACGCAGTAAGTTAATAATTTGATCATAAGCCACAACTGGGAGCATAGGTACATTTGCTCCTCCCATCAATGCTGGCGTCACATAGGCACTCATCGACATACTAAAGACCAACACGACCCCTGATACAATCCCAGGTAAACTCAACGGCAAGGTAACTGACAAAAATGAACGGAACGGGCCGGCTCCCAGAATGGCTGCAGCTTTCTCAAGAGATGGATCAATATTATATAAACTTGTAGCAACTGATAAAATCATAAATGGTAGATAGGCATTAGACAGTCCTATAACGACACCTATCTCCGAAAATAGCAGTTTAGGTGGCGAAGTGGTAATACCAAGGCTAATTAATAATTGATGGATTGTTCCGTTTGGTAACAAGAGAAGATACCATCCGAAATTGCGCACAACAATGCTAATAAGCAACGGTGAGGCTACAAGCAAAGTTAATAATCCGCGGACACGCGGGGAACATTTAGCCATTGTTAGTGCTACAGGATAACCGAGCAACAGGGATACCACTACAGTGTAAAGGCTTATTTTAATTGTTAGCCATAACGAATGTAAATAGTAAGAATCAGTAAAAAAATGCACGTAGTTTCCTATGCTATAGAACGCATTTGTTTCCCCTTTGGTTTCAATAAAACTTAAATATAAAATGTAAAGCATTGGTATCACAAAGAAACCGAAAATAAAAGCCACTAGGGGGAACAAAAGCAAACCGCAATATATATATTTTCTCCAATTTCTTTTTCTCCTTGCCGTAACAACTTCTGTTGACAATCTGACTATTTTTTGACGATCATCATATCTGACGGGTTCCATCGTACAGTCACCTCAGTTCCTATTTTCCAATCCGATTTAATGAAAGGTTGTAGCACTTGCACCCGTTTTCCAAACAATAACAGTTCGATTTCCCAAGTAGAGCCAAGATAGTTCATTTGAACGATTGAAGCATTATACTTGTTGTAATAAAAAATTTCTGGCTCACTTTCTTGTTCCTGAATGGTTAATTTTTCTGGTCGAATGTACAGTTTGACCCTATCTCCAATTGAATAGGAATGATCCGAGCCCATCATATTTTTTGACTCAATAAATATCTGAATATTCCCCTCTAGCTCAACACATATCATTCGACTGTCAATAGTTTTTACCTTCCCTTCAAATTGATTTGATTTACCAATAAATTGAAAAACGAACTCAGTACATGGGTGCTCATAAATCTCAGTTGGTGTCCCAACCTGTTCAATTGTCCCTTTATTCATTACTACAATCCGATCAGACAGAGAAAGTGCCTCCTCTTGGTCATGTGTAACAAAAATAGTGGTCACTCCCACCTCTTTTTGTAAACGTTTAATTTCAGCCCTCAATTCATAGCGCAATTTGGCGTCAAGATTGCTGAGTGGTTCATCAAGTAATAATAACATCGGTTGCACTACTAGGGCACGGGCAATAGCTACACGTTGACGTTGTCCCCCCGATAATTCCCGCGGATACCTCTTCTCTAATCCAGACATTTTTACCAGTTCTAACGCCTGTTCAATTCTCTTCCTTCTCTCTTCTTTAGGAACTTTTCGCAAGGATAAGCCAAAATCAAGATTTTCATAAACAGTCATATGTGGGAATAGAGAATAGGTTTGGAATACCATTCCTAAACCACGTTTATACGGAGGAATATTTGTCACGTTTTTTCCTTTAATAAACACTTCTCCTTTATCAATATCAAGAAAACCTGCAATGGTATTAAGCGTTGATGTTTTACCACACCCAGAAGGTCCAAGCAAGGTGAGTAGTTCACCTTGCTTGACTTGTAAATCGATACCATTTAGAATAATATTTTTTCCAATTTGTTTATAAACTCCCTTCAATTCTACATCATTTGCCACTTGCATATTTCCACTCCTTCTATTTATTAACCTTTTTCCCTAGCTCTGGTGTAACTTCTTTAGCCCAGCGATCTGTCCATTCTTCCCGAATTTCGGCCATCTTTTTAAAATCAGGACGAAAAACACGATCGTTTTCTTTTAGGCCGATAGATTTTTCGTACTTCGGCGCTACCTTCATTCCTTTAAGCACCGGGTAAAAACCGCTTTCCGCAATTTGCTTTTGCGACTCCTCACTTATCAAAAAGTTTACGAATTTTATCGCCGCTTCTTTATGTGGAGCATTCTTGACAACCGTTGCGCTGAATGCTTGCAATGGCGCTCCCTCTTTCGGAATAACCATTTTCAAAGGCACTCCCATATCAATCAACTCAGCTATCGCATAGCTACCCATGACAGTGACATCTGCTGCTCCTTGTTGCACAGCTGGCATCATTTGAGTAGAGTTTTTGTAGAACGTATTGGAATAGCTAGCTAATTCCTTGGCTTTTTGCAAACCAGGCTCCAAATTATCTAAACTTCCACCATTAGCATTGGCAAGGTTATAAAGCAAAGCAAACCCCCAGTCATTGGCAATGTCAGCGAATGCCGTTTTCCCATTATATTCGGGTCGAATAAGGTCATTCCAAGATGTAATAGGCGCCCACTTGTGTTTCTCAAACGTTTCCGTATTGTACGCAGGAGCAATTACCAATCCAAATACGGGCACCCCAACATTATTTACGACGACAAATCGTGGATCAAGCTTATCCATGTTAGGGACTATCGATGAGTCCAATTTTTCAATCAATCCTTTGTCATTAGCTCTTTGTACGTCCAAGGGCACATAAAACGCCACATCATATTGGGGGGCATTTTTCTGCAATTCCACCTTTGACAATATTTCACCAGATAACCCAGGAACAAAATTCACCTTAATTCCGTATTTTTTTTCAAATTTTGGAACAATTACTTCGCGAATAGCCCTCTCAATTTTGCCACCATTCCCCGCGACTGTAATTTCAGCCACACCATCTCCCGAATTGCTGGCTGGTTTAGCCCCGCTAGTTGTTTTAGGATTTGGAACACCGCAACCGACTAAAGACATGACAATTATAAAAACTAATAGGACAATCCATTGTTTTTTCATTCAATTTTCCTCCTAACTTCTATTTACTTAGTTGTAAAGTAAAATACATAGCTCCTTCTACCGTCTAATTTTCTTGATTACCATATATTCTTTCCCCTCCTAAATAGAAAACGTTTTCACTAATGTTTATGCTAAGAAAACAAGGATGCCCGATTCTGTATAATATTGCTCTTTTTTAAATTCGCCAATTTTCTATAAATGCGCGCACTTAAATTGATCATTTTCATGCAGAGTGGGAAGTGAAACGGCTCATGAACCTTTTTTCGTAGCTTCACATGCCTCGGCGAGCAGTTCAACAAGATGAACCGCCTTTATATGATCATGGAGATTTTCCTTGGCAATACCCACTTTCATTTGCAATAAACAACCTGGATTAGTCGTTACAATAACATTGGCCTTTGTATTTTTAATATCAGACATTTTTGCATCAAGGATATTCATAGACTCTTCAAAATGAATTAAATTATAAATCCCACCTGAACCACAGCAAAGGTTAGGACTATTTAATCGTATAAACTCAATGCCTTCAATCGACTGAATCAATGCTTCTGGATCTTTTGTAACTTTTTGAACATTAGTCATATGGCAAGAGGGCTGGTAAGTAACCCTGTAAGATAAGGCTCTCTCTAGTTTCAAACTAAACTTATTTAAAATTACACTAATATCTGCTACCTTTTGCTTAAAATGTCTTGCACGCTCCAACCACTCGGGATCATCTTCGAACAATCCATCATATTCCTTCAGCATGGCGCCGCAACCTCCCGCGCTATTTGCAATATAATCAAACTCCTCTTTTTCAAATACTTCAATGTTCCGTTTGGCCATTTCTTTTGCCAGTTCTGCTTCCCCAGCATGCAATTGTAACGCACCACAACATGTTTGATCATTAACTACAATAACCTCACAACCAACCTTTTGCAACAGGCGAATGCTAAGCAAATTAATTCGGTAAAAAACCGCTTCCATCACACAACCGGTGAAAAATGCCACTTTCAAGGCTGGACGCTTGCTAATCGAGGGGTATCGGCGCCCATCGTTTTTTCGAAAAGGGGGCTTCGCTTCAGTTAATCCCTTATCAAATAACTCCCACTTTTTTGGGAGCAAATATCGAAGCGGCCTCATATGAACAACCTTTTTCACACCTGATTTCTGATATACCCATAGAAAACTTCCAAGCTTATTCATGATACTTTTATTCGGAAGCACATGCTTAAAGATGAGACTCTCACAAAAACGTCGCAATGGAGACAAAGTCTGCTTTTTGTGATAGCGGATACTACCTTTTACAAGCTCGAGCATTTTTCCATATTCCATGTTGCTTGGACAAACATGTTCACATGAACGACATCCAAGACAAAGATCGATTGGAACACTTAATTCATTCACTGTGATATGTCCCTCTGCCGCCACGCGAACAAGATTGATGCGCCCCCTTGGAGATTGTGTTTCCGTTTTCATAGTCAAATAGGTAGGACAGGAGGGCAGACAATAGCCACATTGAACACAGTCATATGTTAAATCCGCCGCCTTCTTTAAATACACGTTTTCTTGGGCTTTCATTACCTTAACACCAACCTGTCACCTGGTTTTGGGAAAATCTTTCCTGGATTCATAATGTTATTTGGATCCCACGCCTGTTTAATGCGTTTCATCATTTCAAGCGAAAACTGATCAAATTCCATTGGCATAAAGGACTTTTTCATCAGCCCGATTCCATGTTCCCCAGAAAGCGTTCCCCCGAGATCAAGGGCGGCTTCGAAAATCGCAACTACTGCTTTCTCTACCTTCTTCATCTCCTCTTTATTGCGCTGATCACAAAGAATGTTTGGATGAAGGTTTCCGTCGCCGGCATGCCCAAAAACAACGAGATCGATGTCGAATTTGTCTTTAATTTCCCTTAACCGTTTTAGAAAAGATGGTATTTGGCTTCTTGGAACTGTCGCATCTTCAGAAATTTTCGTTGGTTTATGTCGCGCAACAGCCGGAGACACAAGTTTTCGCGCTTTCCACATTTTTTCTTCTTGGTCACTCGTTTCGGCTTTTTGGACGCACAACGCTCCTGTCTTTTGCATTAATTTATAAACATAATCCGCCTCATCTCGAATAGCTAGAGGATGACCATCAAGTTCTATAAAAAGAACCGCTTCGGCATTGATAGGCAATCCCATCGGCTTGTAACTTTCCACCGCCCGGATAGATGCTTGATCCATAAACTCGATCTTCGACGGAAGAATCCCCGAAGTAAGTACATTAGTAATAGCATAGCCCGCTTGCACGATATCGTCGAAAACTGCCATAAGAGAAAGCGTCGCCTGCGGTCTTGGAATAAGACGCAAAATAGCCTCTGTAATAATGCCTAGTGTTCCTTCTGAGCCAACAATTAATTTCGTCAAATCATAACCTGTGACATTTTTGATCGTTCGTCCACCTGTGCGTATAATATGGCCTTCCGGTGTGACAACTTGCAATCCTAAAACATAATCTTTCGTTACTCCGTATTTCAGCCCCCGCGGCCCACCCGAATTTTCCGAAATATTACCAGCAATTGTCGAGACATTAGAACTGCTGGGATCCGGGGGATACATAAGACCAACTTTTTGAGCAGCCCGATCAATGTCAGCCGTAATTACACCTGGAGAAACAATAGCAATCATATCATCCCTGTGGATTTCTAATACATCGTTCCATAAAGATACATCAATCACTATCCCCCCCTCAATAGGCAAAGCTCCTCCACTTAATCCAGACGCATTCCCCCTTGGTGTAATGGGTATTTTTTCGCGATTGGCGAGTTTTACAATTCCAGAAACTTCCTCTACACGTTTCACTTGACAAACAAGATCAGGAACAAAAAAACCAAAAGACGCATCATAACCATAACTAAGAAGATCCGTTTTTTTAATAAGAACTCTTCTTTCCTCTCCAACAATCCGAACAATTTGATCTACAATATCTGGCTGTAGCGGCATCACTCACCACCTCTTATATACCTATACCTTTGTAACGCGCAATGACACTTTCAAGATGATAACGCATAGCCTGACGTGCTTTTCCTCCATCACCAGACAATATAGCTTCATAGATTGCACGATGCTCTTGAAGCACCCTTACAGGATCCCCTCCCCCCGCAAATGTATTAACTGCATTTTTGGTAACCGATTTAAAAAGCTTGTCAGAGATGAATTCCATTATTCTAAGAAACAGTGCATTTTGAGACATTGATGATATTTGCATATGAAAAGAAAAATCTGATTTAGCCGGCAATTTCCCTGACATAACCTCTTTCTCCAGTTCAGAAAACAATTGCGTTAACTTTCTTTTATCATCTTCTGTTCCTCTTATTGCTGCATAATAAGCTGCTTCCACCTCAATAGCTTGACGAAATTCCATAAGTTCTTGAATTTCGGTGTCATCATCTCCAAAAATATAATTTAAATCTAGAAAATGATTTCCTATCTCTCTGACAAAAGTTCCTACTCCAGGGCGTATCTCTAAAACACCAATAGCTTCCATAACAGCAATGGCTTCCTTAATCGTAGTGCGTGACACCTGAAACTTTTCCGCTAAATCACGTTCTGAAGGCAGTTTATCCCCCGGCTTTAATTGTCCTTGACGAATAAACTGTTGAATCTGCTCAATAATGGCTTGATAGACTCTTTTCTTCCTAATCGGTTTGATATCCATTTTTCCCTCTCCATATTTTTCTGTAATGCTCAACGGGATACCTTGTGTGGAGTTTTCATAGAA
>NZ_LDPD01000022.1:16671-24509 GCF_001026865.1 Geobacillus sp. ZGt-1
AGTTTTCATAGAACTTTTGATGCTACCTTCCCAGTTACGTCAATTGATCTTTATTTTTTAAACTGCATTTCTTTTTGACGCTAGATGGAGAGCGAACGTTCTCATAAGCATTTCTGATTCTGGGATGAATCAAGGAAAACATTATAGGTAATGTGAACCTTACGTAGTGAATAGCTGGTTTTACTGTTGTGGATGATGCAAGTTTTTAGAGGATCAGTGGTTGGTCCACTATACCACTTTAGCTAGAATGTAACATAAAAATTATTTATCTGTCAATATAGAATTTATTAAATAAAAAGAATATTCAATCACATAAATTAAAAACCGACTGCTTTCTATATAAAGTAAAGCAGTCGGTTCTGAGTGAATTTTTAATTTAAAAACCATTTTATCAAATACCCTAACAAAATCCCCACAATCCCAAAATCCGAATCCCCAAACGTCGTCCCTTCAAACCCAAGCGATCCAAGTACTGGAAGCAAAAGTGCCGGCAAAAAGGAAATCAAAATGCCATTAGCAAACGCCCCCAGCACTGCCCCCCGTCTGCCCCCTGTAGCGTTGCCAAATACACCGGCAGCGGCTCCCGTGAAAAAGTGCGGAATTAAACCTGGAACGATGACCTTTAACCCAACGAGCGGCAAAATAAACATCGAAAGAATTCCAGCCGCAAAACTCGACAAGAATCCAACAATAACAGCATTCGGGGCGTATGGAAAGACAGCTGGGCAATCAAGCGCTGGTTTCGCATCTTGTACGACTTTATCCGCAATCCCTTTAAATGCTGGAACAATTTCAGCAATAAGCATCCGCACCCCTGCTAGTACGACATATACTCCTGCAGCAAACGTGATCCCTTGCATAAGAGAGAAGACGAGAAAATTGACACCGCCGCTTAATTCCTTCTCGATAAACGATTTTCCAGCAAACGGAGCAACAATAAAAAATAACAGCACCATTGTCAACGACATGGCCACCGATGTATCACGAAGAAAACCCAATGACTTTGGCACTTTAATATCTTCAGTAGATTGGGTCTTGTTTCCAAACCACTTCCCGATCCATGCCGATGTAAAATAGCCGAGCGAACCGAAATGCCCTAACGCAATCTGATCCGTTCCAGTCACTTGACGCATATACGGCTGCAAAATGGCGGGCATCAACACCATCAAACTTCCCAAAATAATAGAACCGATGACGACAAGCGGAACACCTGTTACTCCACCCGTCGCAAAAACAGCAGAAATTAGACACGCCATAAACAACGTATGATGCCCTGTCAAGAAAATGTATTTAAAAGGGGTCAATCGTGCGATCAAGATGTTCACTACCATTCCAAATAACATGATCAGCGCTGTTTCTTTTCCAAATGTTTGTTGGGCAATGGCAACAATCGCCTCATTATTTGGAATAACTCCCTTAATATGAAAAGCTTTTTCGAACATTTTCCCAAAGATATTCAACGAACCGATTAAAATATTGGCCCCGCCGCCAAGAATGATAAATCCCATGACAGTCTTTAATGTGCCTGAAACGATCTCTGGAAAACTTTTCCTTTGCAGCAACAAACCGATTAAGGCAAACAATCCCACTAGAATGGCCGGTGAACCAAGCACATCTTTCATAAGGAAATCAAACACCGAATATTCCCCCTTTTCACCCATAAGTGAGCTATTGTATGGACTTTTTTCTTGTTTTCTATTTTTATTTTTTGTATGCTTTTCTACATAGGTTTCTCTTTGTTGCAGGCGTATCGCCTGCTTTTTTATTGTTGTCACAATCTCTCTCTTAACACTCGCTTTAATTCATCAAGGTCAAGAATATTCGTCAACTTAGCTACATTGCGTGTACCGTCATCAAGTACTTCCACTAAATCTCTCGCTCCAAGATATAAATCCGCCTTTTCTGTTTGNCCGGTTGTTAAATCTGTATGGGACACTTCAGCTTCGATTCCTAGTTCGTTTAACACCTTTTTCACATTCATTTCGATGATAAAACTGCTGCCTAGCCCGTTTCCACAAACAACCAGAATTTTCTTCATCCTTCCCGCCTCCCATTTGTTTTTTATTAAGAGTACATTTCCACTAATGCCAATACTTCTTCTACAGATCCAGCTTTAAACAACATTTGAATATGTTCTTGATTGGACAACAATGTTGTCAGCTGGGATAACGCTTTTAAATGAGTCTCATGATCAATGGCAGCCAACACAATCAAGACATACACTCGATCTTCTTCCCTGTCAGAAAACAGACAACCTTTTTTGATTCGAAGAAAGCTCATACCAAGTTTTTTTGCGCCTTGCTCCGGCCGGGCATGAGGCAAGGCCACTCCTGGTGTAATCACAATATAAGGCCCGAGTGTGAGAACGTTTTGAATCATGGCTTCAATATACTCACTTGTAATATAGCCTTCTTCCAATAATGGTCTTGCTGCTAACACAATCGCCTCTTTCCAATCACCTGCCTCTTCAATAATCTGAATATGTCGCTTCGTAAGCAAATCTTTTAGCATCGGTTTTGGCCAAATCTCCTTTCTTTTGCTGTGGCTAAAGTAAGCATTTAGTTCTTGATATAATGTCTTTTCATCGATGACCGTTGCGTGTTTTTTGATGATGTCCATCACCACTTCGAGATCAAGGGATGTGGTTTCCGTCCATCCCTCGATCTCCCGTAAAAGCAACATTTTATCCTCCGTTGTTAAAATGGGGCGAACCGTATAAACAGGCACATCCTTCGGTTGCAATGGCGTTGTCGTCACCACAAAATCTACATGCCCCTCAAGAGAAATATAATCATATTCCCTTGCTGAAACGACGCCAATGACATCGACCGTTGATAACAGTTCCCCCAATTGTTTTTGCAACATTCGCGATGTTCCAATCCCGCTCTCGCAGACGATCAACACCTTTTTCCGTACTGGAACCGACACCCCCTCTCTGTCCAACCATCCGCCAAAATGCATGGCGATATAAGCAATTTCATCGTCGCTGACCGGCTGGCCAACTACACTTTCTAAATGATGGACGACTTTTTTCGTTAAGGTAAATAAATCTTGATAGTTCGCTTTGATCGATTCGGTCAGGTCGTTTTGTAGATGAAAACCATATTTCAGTCGATAATAGGCAGGCTTCATATGAACCAATAAATTTTTTTCCAACTCTTCGCGACGCTTGAATTGTACACATGCATAAGTTTGAAAATCATCCACCATATGTCGAATGATTCGTTTCAAAGTAGTGATGTCATCGTTATGATCGATTTGCTTGTCATCTGCAACTCGAAAACTGAGTAAATGGGTCGTCAAATAACAAACCTCGTCATCGGGAATAGATATTTGGGAAACGTTTTCAATTCGTCTAACGAGATGATCAGCAATCTGGTATTCCCGCATTGACCTTAGCACTTCTTTTTCTTGCTCATCCATTTGCACAAATTTGCCTCTAGCCCACCGTCTTTGGAACAATGCGAGATAAATAGGTAAAGTTTGAATAACCTCACCCGCATAGCGAATAGAAAAAGCAGACTCGAATTGGCGAATCCAATCAAAGATTGGCCATTGACACTCAGCTGACAACTCTGCAGCGAAATGCTGGTCATCCATCGTCGCTAATAGTTGATGAACATAACGAATCATCAATTTCCTCTTTTGGATTTCTTTTCCTGATAAGAAATACCCTTTTTTGCGATGGAATGACAATTGCAACTGAAATGACTGCCAATCTTCTTTCAGTTCCTTTATGTCATTTAACAACGTGCTCCTGCTTACATGTAATTTCTCTAAAAAATCAGACAAATACAGTGGATGAACGCGAGTCAAAATCCATAAACCAATCCAAGCTTTTCGCTCCCATGACTGATATGTGTAATGTCGGGCAGGTTGTAATGTGTTCCACTTTGTTGTTATTTCTTGTTTCACTTCATCATCCAAGCGAAATCCGAGCCCGCGCGCATATTGAATCGGCTTCAGCCCTTCATGATGCAACCATTCATTCGTTTTTTGTATATCGTAATAAATCGTTCGCTTGGATACATTCAATGATTGCGCCAATTTGTCAGCGGTAAGATAAAGAGAAGAGCGAAGCAACAACTTCATAAGTTGGATACAACGGGCATTGAGCATCATGATGGAGCGCTCCCTTTTATTTAGTTGTGCAAATCCTTGGACTTTTGATTAGAGAATCCGGATTCTCCTTACTGTTCATTATAGTTGATTTTCTTGAAAAGATAAGCCCAAATTCCAACACCCCAATTGCGCAAAAATTGGACTGATTCAATAAAAAAGCCACACGATCGATTTGTGTGACACCATCTAAACTATCTGCCCCTTCCTTGTCCGAACTCCTGCACTAACCGTGCGTGGACGCTTCCTAAGAAGGAGTGACCGTAAGGCAGTTGTCATTGCCCCCAGTTTTTCTTCGACTTATCTTTGCACGATCATATCCCGATCGTAAAGAATAGTTCAATCCTCATCCATTAAATATCGTTCCCATTCATCGTCGTCAGACGAACGATGAGGTTCATATCCGCTTCCTGTTCCTATTAACCGAAGCAGCGCGATAATTAATGCCAAACGGATCAGAATACGCCGTAGTCTTCCTCCAATATTCACCCGCATAACAATAAAATCATCGCCAACTCCCAATAATGTTCCGTGGAATTTTCCATGCACCGTCACAACAGTCACACGCTGCCCAACTAGCTGACGGGCTTGATGTTTAAAATCCATCGTTTCTCCTCCCTCTAGAAATGTCCTAACGGGAATGCTCCTTTCTACACTAACTATGTAATGTTTTGCAGGAGAAAAAGGTATGGTCATGATAACTACTGCAACAGCGGATTTTTTAACATCACTTGTCAAGAAGTCTCCCGCCTCTACACAAAATGTAGGTGTAAAAAATCAAAAAAATCCTCCCAGCCAATAAAGGCTAGGAGGATCAGATTCTTTAACGAATCCCTTTCATCAATCTCCCGATTCTTGGTGCAATGGCCAATAAGATCAAGCCTAGCACAAGCGCCGCACCGCCGATCGTGCCGAAATAGGCCGTTTCGTTTTCCGGCGTATAGAAGCGGACGAGCTGGGCGTTGATCGCTTGCGCGGCGGCGTTCGATAAAAACCAAAGGCTCATCGTTTGCGCTGAGAAGGCCGCAGGCGCAAGTTTCGTCGTCGCCGACAGGCCGACCGGCGACAGGCAAAGTTCACCAAGCACGACGATGAAATAGCTTAACACAAGCCAGATCGGATGGACGAGCCCTCCGCCGCTTAAATGGCCCGGCACGAGAATGACGATGAACGACAGGCCGGCAAACAACAAGCCGAGCGCGAATTTTTGCGGGATCGTCGGCTGCCGTTTACCGAGCTTCACCCACATCCATGCGAACACCGGAGCCAAAATGATAATAAATAACGGGTTCAGCGACTGGAACCATGCAGGCGACAAGTGGATGCCTGCTACATCCAACTGCGTCCGCTTGTCCGCATAGTTCGCCAAAATTGTCGATCCTTGTTCTTGAATCGCCCAAAACATCGCTGAAGCGACGAACAACGGAATGTAAGCGATCACGCGCGACCGCTCCTCCGCCGTCGTTTTCGGGCTGCGGTACATGACGACAAAATAGATGATCGGGATGATGATGCCTAAGATGCCGACAAGGGAAATAAACGTTTCCACAGTGAACCAACCGTTCGGAATCAAGATTGCTAGCAGCACGGCAATCACGACCGCCCCCACGGCCATGATCGAAGCCGCTTTTTTCTTTTCTGCCGGCGTCAGCGGGTTGGGCACGTACGTCCCCGCCAACCCGAGGTTTTTCTTTCTTGTCGCCACAAATACGACAAGCCCGAGAAACATCCCGACAGCTGCAAGGCCGAAGCCAAGGTGGAAGTTGTACTTCATCCCGGCCGTTCCAACAACAAGCGGAGCCAAAAAGGCGCCAAGGTTAATCCCCATGTAAAAAATGCTAAATCCGGCGTCGCGGCGGTCATCGCCAGGCTTGTACATATCGCCGACAATGCTCGAAACGTTCGGTTTCAACAACCCGGTTCCCAAGACGATGAGCGCCATCGACACAAACAGCGCCGTCACCCCGCCCGGAATCGCCAGGGCGATATGACCAGCCATAATGAGAAGGCCGCCGTAAAAGACCGCGCGCGACGTGCCAAACACCCGGTCGGCAAGCCAGCCGCCAATGATTCCGGACATGTACACAAGCGCCCCATAAATCGACATAATCGCGAGCGCCAGATGCTCATCAAGCCCGAGCCCGCCTTTCGATACTTCGTAATACATGTAGTACACTAAAATGGCGCGCATGCCGTAGTACGAAAAGCGCTCCCAAAACTCGGTGAAAAAGAGCGTAAACAGCCCTTTCGGATGGCCGAAAAAGCCGCGCTGGGGAACGCTGGCAGCGATTTGTTGCTTGTCGATCGATGACATAACCACTACCTACCTCCTTTAAATTCTTTTAATATAATAATTCATTATGTTTATATTGTCAAAAAAATTTTGTATGATTTATATCATGGTAAATAAAACAATAATATTAAGAAAAATAATATTATTTAAATAAAAATTCTGAAAAACATTTCTCCCTTTCCGTTTTCTTCGTTATAGGAAAAACCCTTTTCCGCTTTTCGTTGATCATGTATAATCAATGGCAGGGAATCGTCGTTTCCCCACAACACCATTTCCTCTTTTCCATCTCATCTGCATCTTTGTGTCCACCGCAATTCCCTTATCTTATTGACGATTAGGAAAGGATGTTGTCCATGAGCGAGCCGTGGCATCTTATTTTGGACAAGCTCGAAATCATGCAGCAGGAAATGGCAGAGATGAAGGCCAATATGGCCACCAAACAGGAGCTTGAAGACATCAAAGCCAATATGGCTACCAAGCAGGAACTTGAGGACATGAAAGCGAATATGGCGACAAAAGCGGAGTTGAATGAAATCAAAGCCGACATGGCAAAGGGATTTGCCGCTGTTCATCAAGCCATTCGGGAAATCGATGTGATCGTGAAACGGCTTGAACAGAATCAAGAGCAACAAATGCAACTATTGCTGCGCCAAGAGCGGATCATCGATATGTTATGCCGCCGGTCGCTTGAACATGAAGCGGCAATTTCAGATCTTCGCCTTGCCCTCAAAGGCTGATGCCCGCCTCATTGCCGCTTTCGCTCCGCGAGGCATTGTGCATGAATCTATGCTTATTGATGATGGGAAAAGACATTGTTCATTCCGTCCATTTTCTCCCCCGTGCAAAATGTGTTATACTGATCATGACACATAAAATGAAGGGGGATGTGGGGATGCTATACCCGTATAACGGAAAACGTCCGAATGTTCATGAAACCGCATTCATTGCCCCGGGAGCCTATTTGATCGGAGACGTCACCGTCGGTCCGGAATCGACCATTTGGTTCAATGCCGTGCTGCGCGGCGATGAAGGACCGATTACGATCGGCGCTCGAACGAGCATTCAAGACAATACGACCTGCCATTTGTACGAAGGGTCGCCGCTCATTGTTGAAGATGAAGTGACGGTCGGGCATAATGTGATCCTTCACGGCTGCACGATCCGCCGGCGCTCGATCATCGGCATGGGGTCGACGATTTTGGATGGGGCCGAAATCGGTGAAGAATGCATCATCGGCGCCAACACGTTGATTCCGTCCGGCAAAAAGATTCCGCCCCGCTCACTCGTCATTGGCTCGCCTGGAAAAGTGGTGCGTGAACTGACGGACAAAGACCTTGAGCTCATCCAGCTGTCGATTGATACATACGTGCAAAAAGGAAAAGAGTATCGCGAACAGCTGGCCAATCATCGGTAATAACGCCTTGAA
>NZ_LDPD01000022.1:24525-28011 GCF_001026865.1 Geobacillus sp. ZGt-1
TAAACGCTTAAAGGTGGGAGATTCTTGAGAACACCCGCCTCACAGCAAGCTGTTAACCAAGCCATCCCCGCCCACTTCAAGTGGGGGGCTTCTCGGCGCGAGATGATCAAAACAAAATCATCAGAGAACAGATGGTTGCACGAAAAAACGATATTCGCGGCCATCTGTTCGTACAGCTTTTAAAAGAAAAAGAGCCAGCCAGAGGGCATGGCTCTTCGTTTATGATTCATCCGTGTTTTGCACAATCATCTTCCACACTCGAAAAACCGTTTCAATGCGGCGAGGCGGTGTTTTCCGAACTTGCTTTCTGTTTCATTGGCAAAAGATGAATGATTCCTGATCTCAATGCTTCTACCGCTTCTAACAAACATTCGTTGCTGCTTGGGTGCGGACAAAAAGGGAATTTCATGTCTTCCTCTCGCGCCGCTAGAAATTCATCACTTTTTCGATGGCATGCAAAACGCGCGCTGGCGTTGGCAAATAATCGTCTTCATAAGCGAAAAACGGCACAGGAACGTCAAATCCCGTCACCCGTTCGACCGGCGCTTTTTGATAGAAAAACGAAGTATCGTTGATGACAGCGAGAATATCATTGGCCAATCCACCCGTCGCATGCGCTTCCTGAACGATCACGGTTCTCCCTGTCTTTTGCACCGACTCGGCGATGATGTCCTTGTCAAGCGGGTAAAGCGTACGCAAGTCGATGACATCGGCATCAATCCCTTTTTTCTTCGCTTCTTCCGCCGCCTTTATGGCGACCGGCACCATGGCTCCCCATGCAATGACGGTCACGTCGTCCCCTTCACGTAGTTTTTTCCCTTTGCCAATTTCAATCGTATATTTTCCTTCCGGAACGTCTTCGCGAAACGCACGATAACTGCGCATCGGTTCTAAGAAGAGAACAGGGTCCGGGTCTTCAATCGCGGCGATGAGCAACCCTTTGGCGTCATACGGCGACGCGGGACAGACGACTTTGATGCCTGGCATATGGGTAAACAGCGCTTCCATGCTGTCCGAATGAATTTCCGGGGCCCGCACGCCCGCGCCGTACGGGGCGCGAATGACCAAGGGCACGGTAAAATGCCCTCTCGTCCGCGCACGCATGCGTGCCGCATGGGTCATGATTTGTTCATAGGCTGGATAGATAAAACCTAAAAACTGAATTTCTACGACAGGACGAAATCCACCAAGCGCCATTCCAATCGCTGCACCAGTAAATCCTGCCTCGCTTAACGGCGTGTCCATCACCCTCTCCTCGCCAAATTCCTCCAGCAATCCTTCGGTGGCGCGAAACACACCGCCATTTTTTCCAATATCTTCCCCGAGCAGGATGACATCTTCACGCTCTTTTAGCATGGTACGAAGCGCATCATTGACCGCTTGCACGATGGTGAGCGATTTGACGCCTACTTTGGTGATCATCTTTCCATCCCCCGCTTCCACTGAAGATACGCTTCTTTCTGCTCCGCAATCGTCCATGTCGGTTGGGCGAACACAAAGTCAAACATGTCAGATACATTCGCTTTTGGATAGCTCTCCATTTCCACAACCGCCTGCTCGATTTCGGCGTTCACTTCCTCTTGCACTTGATTCGCCCACTTTTCATCCCACCAGCCTTCCCGCTGCATCAACCGCTCGACCCGCTTAATCGGATCGGTTGTTTCGCGCCGTTTTTGGCTTTCCTCCTGGTCGCGGTATCTGGACGGGTCATCGGACGTCGTATGGGCGCCATAACGCCATGTCACCGCTTCGATTAACGTCGGCCCCCCTCCGTTTCTCGCCCGCTCGAGCGCCTCAGTTGTTTTGAAATACACGGCAAACACGTCATTTCCATCGATGCGAAGGCCGGGAATATCGTACGCCAACGCTTTTTGCGCGATCGTTTTTGTCTTCATCTGACGGGTGATCGGAACAGAAATCGCATATTGGTTGTTTTGGTTGAAAAAGACGACAGGCGCGTTGAAAACGCTCGCGAAATTCAATCCCTCATGGAAATCTCCTTCTGATGTCGCCCCATCACCGAAGTACACAATCACCGCATTTTTCGTCTGCACCACGGAATGTCGCTCCCTTGAGGGAAGCACGCAGGATAGAATGCTTGAACAAAGGCTGCTGCACCAGCTGTTTTTGAGAACGAAGCAGGGAGGAAGACCGATGCGCGTCTTGTATGAACGCTGTTGCGGATTGGACGTGCATAAGCAATCGATTACGGCTTGCGCCCTTACCCCTGAAGGAAAAGAGATTCGCACGTTTGGTACGCTGACCGACGATCTCGAGGAGTTGGTGGATTGGCTGAAAGAAAAAAAGGTGACGCACGTTGCCATGGAGTCGACGGGCGTATATTGGAAGCCGGTGTATAATCTCCTCGAAGCAGAGCCGATCGAAGTGCTTGTCGTCAATGCCCAACACATCAAAGCGGTTCCCGGGCGAAAGACCGATGTCAAAGATGCTGAATGGATCGCGGACTTGCTTCGCCATGGATTGCTAAAAGGGAGTTACATCCCTCATCGGGCTCAGCGGGAGCTCCGGGAACTGGTCCGTTATCGGCGCAGTTTGATCGAGGAACGGGCACGGGAGCTCAACCGCATCCAAAAAGTGCTGGAAGGAGCCAATATCAAGCTTTCTTCGGTCGTATCCGACATCAACGGGATGTCGGCCCGGCTCATCATTCGCGCCCTTATCGAAGGAAAGGACGATCCGGCGGCCCTCGCCCAACTCGCCAAAGGGCGGCTGAAACAAAAAACGGAAGAGCTCCGGCGCGCATTGAAAGGAGTGATGGGGCCGCATCAACGCATGATGCTGGCCGAGCAATGGCGTCATGTGGAGTATTTAGATGAAGCGATTGCCCGGTTGGATCGGGAAATCGAGGAACGAACGAGCCCTTTTCATGAAGCGCTGGAGCTCATCGATACGATCCCGGGAGTGGGGCGGCAAAGCGCGGAACAAATTGCAGCGGAAATCGGGACGGATATGAGCCGGTTCCCTACCGCCGCGCACTTGGCCTCATGGGCCGGAATGGCTCCCGGGAATCATGAGAGTGCAGGGAAACGGTTGTCAGGTCGAACGAGGAAAGGGAACAAGAAGCTGAGGTCGTGCCTCGTGGAATGCGCCCGTGCCGCCGCCCGAACGAAGAACACGTACCTATCGGCCAAGTATCATCGGATCGCCAAACGAAGAGGAGCGAATCGAGCGAGTGTCGCGGTCGGGAGAACGATTTTAGAAATGATCTATTATATCTTAACTCGAAAGGAACCGTATAGAGAGTTGGGAGCCGACTACTGGGATCGGCAGCAAGAAGCGCGCATCGTGCGTCAAACGGTGAAACGATTAGAGGGGTTAGGGTACGAAGTGAAACTAGAAAAAACGAGTGCATAGCACTTATTAACCATATATATACTGAAATACCTTCCTTTGGAATCCGATTCCGAAGGCTAGGTGGGCTCCGTTTTTTGTCTTAAATGGTGTTTTCAGGATAGACACAAAATA
>NZ_LDPD01000022.1:28925-38750 GCF_001026865.1 Geobacillus sp. ZGt-1
ACGCCGCCCCCGCTGCATGAGGGAGTTGCGTGGCAATCGGAACGCTCGGCGGAACGATTTTTTTTCCCTCAGGTGGAACACACCCTTCCGTCCGCCCTTTCCAGTATAAAAGCGTTTGCGTTAAGGAACGGCCGAATGTCATCATCGCCCCATGATCGCGATAGGTCGGAAACATCCAATCACCATCGTTGAGTGCAAGCGCGCTTCCGACTTGACACGCCTCTTGCCCTTCGTACGGCACATACGTCCCGATGCGCCCTTGCCGCTGCAGGCTGATACATTTTCGGTCAACCATTCTCGTGCGAATCAGATGGCGGTACATCGTCATCGTCAATTCTTTCGTGATTTGTTCACGATATTCAGGCTGCACAATCGTTCCTTCTTCATTCAATACTTGCACAATCGGAAAATCGAGTTCCATGCCATTCCTCCTCCCCATGGTATTTGAATGGCTGATCGATCAGCTCAATACCGCACGATCGCTTGCGAGCTGTTCCCCGCGAATGCGTTGGAATTCTGCGAGCAACTTTTCTACCGTTAAGCTTTTCTTTTCATTCTCATCCACTTCGAAAATGATCTGCCCTTTATCCATCATGATGAGGCGGTTTCCTAACTCGATGGCTTGCTGCATATTATGGGTGACCATCAAGGTCGTCAATCGATATCGCTCCACAATCTCTTTTGTTAAGTTGGTGATCAACTCCGCTCTGGCTGGATCGAGAGCCGCTGTATGTTCATCGAGCAGCAAAATGGCAGGTTCAGTGAAGGTCGCCATAAGCAAAGACAACGCCTGCCGCTCTCCGCCCGAGAGCAAGCCGACTTTCGCCTGAAGACGGTTTTCTAAACCGAGATGAAGGGTGGAGAGCAACTCGCGAAAATCATCGCGCCGTTTTTTCGTCACTCCGCGGCGGAGCGTGCGCTTTTGATTGCGTGTATACGCCATCGCCAAATTCTCCTCAATCGTCATGTTTGGCGCCGTTCCGGCCATCGGATCTTGAAACACCCTTCCGATATAGCGGGAGCGGACGTATTCCGGCATCATGGTGACATCTTGACCGTCAATCCAAATCGTCCCTTCATCAGGAAACAACACTCCTGAAATCAAATTCATCAAGGTTGATTTTCCTGCTCCGTTGCTGCCGATCACAGTGACAAAATCTCCTTTTCGAAGTGTTAAATGAATGTTTTGGAGCGCGATCTTTTCGTCAGGCGTTCCCTCATGAAACACTTTATAAATCCCTTTTAACTGCAACATCCGCCTCACCCTTTCCCGTTGCGGCAACGTCCATCACCTGCGCTCGATTCCATCTTTTTTCTTCTTTGCGTTTTTTCTCTTTTTGTTGACGAACCATTTGCGGAACAACGAGCGCCAAAATGACAATGCATGCCGTAATGAGCTTCACATCCCCTGTTTCGAGAAATTGGACGCGCAAAGCGAGACTCACAACAATGCGGTAAATGATCGCTCCACCGATCACGGCAAGCGTGGCTCGCGCGATCGTTTTCGTTCCAAATACCGCTTCGCCGATAATGACAGAAGCCAGACCGATAATGATCATGCCAATTCCCATCCCGACATCGGCAAACGCGCCGTACTGGGCAACAAGCGCCCCCGAGAACGCGACCATGGCATTGGAAAGGCCCAACCCTAAGACAATGAGCAAATTGGTGTTCGCCGACAGGCTGCGAATCATGCGCGGATTATCGCCCGTCGCCCGAATCGCAAGCCCAATTTCCGTCTGTAAAAACCAGTCTGTGAACCATTTAAACAAAAGAGCAAGCAACGTCATCGACAGGAGAATTCCCCATGTTTTCGCCGCGGCCGAGTCAAGTCCGATTTTCGTCCCCCATTCTTGAATGGTTGTAAAAACCGTCTTCTCATTCAAAAGCGGCACGTTCGAACGCCCCATGATGCGAAGATTGATCGAATAAAGCGCAATCATCATTAAAATGCCCGACAAAAGCGAATTGACCTTCCCTGCTGTATGAAGAAGCCCGGTCATACACCCGGCAGCGAATCCAACGAAAAGCGCCAGACACGTCGCCACAAACGGATTGATCCCGTTGACAATCAACGTCGCCGCCACAGCAGCTCCTGTCACAAAGCTGCCGTCCACGGTTAAATCAGGGAAATCCAACACACGAAACGACAAATACACTCCCAGCGCCATAATGGCGTAAATCAGTCCCGATTCCACTGCTCCCGTGATGGACGCCAGCAACAGCACTCATCCTTTCATTCGATGTATTCCGCCATTTGATCCCATTCAGGCTTCAGTTTGATTCCTTGTTTTTCCGCTGCTTGTTTATTGATCACCAATTTTAATTTTTTCGGATATTCTGGTTTGATCTCTGATGGTTTGGCTTCTCCTTTTAAAATGGCGACTGCCATTTGCCCCGCTTGATAGCCGATATCGTAGTAATCAAACCCATACGCCGCAAAACAGCCTCGTTTTAATGAATCGAGCTCTCCCGTAAAAACAGGGATTTTTTTCTCGTTGGCAACGCTGACAACCGATTCAATGGCAGATACAACGGTGTTGTCCGTCACGATGTAAAACACATCTGCCTTGCCAACTAACGACTCTGCCGCCTGTTTCACCTCGGCTGTGGTCGAAACGGAGGCTTCCACCAACTTCAAATCCGTATGTTTCGCCGCTTCCTTCACTTTTTCAATTTGCGCCAACGAGTTTTGTTCGCCCGCGTTATAAATAAGCCCAACGGTTTTCGCATCCGTTTGCTCATCGATGAATTGAATCGTTTTGCGAATCGCATCGGGATGGCTGTCCGTTGTTCCCGTGATGTTTTCCCCTGCCTTGTCCATCGATGGAACTAAACCGGCGCCGACCGGATCCGTCACGGATGTAAACACAATGGGAATGTCTTTCGTCGCATTGAGCGCACTTTGCGCGCTCGGAGTCGAGTTGGCAAAAATAAGGTCAACCCCATCCGATACAAAGTTATTGGCGATCGTTTGGCTGTTATTCATGTCGCCTTGGGCATTTTGGATATTGTACCGAACATTTTTCCCCTCTTTAAATCCCCCGTCTTCGAGCGCCTTTTTAAATCCATTGAAGGCAGCATCTAACGATGGATGTTGAATGATTTGGGTGACGCCAATCGTAAACGTTTTCTGCTTTCCATCTTCTTTCGCACCGTTCGTCGCGGCCTTCTCTTCTCCCCCACAGCCTGAGAGCGCCAAAACTCCGAAAACGACCGGTATCGCGAATCGTTTGATCGCTTGTTTCATGAATGATTCCTCCTCGCCTCTTTGATCGCTGCTTTCCAAAAGGATTTTTCTCTGAATTAAAAAATAAGGTATTATATTACGTATTTTCAGACATTTTTTCATATGGATAGACTCGGCATTAACGTCGAATATCCCACTTCGGCCGCTTTTGGTGCGTGAAAAAATGATTGCGGCGTTTGCGTTTCTCGAGCCGCTCTTCGCAAAATTGATCGGCTGCCTCGATCGTCGTTATTCCTTCCGATTCAGCCCGCGCATAAATGGCGAGCAGCGTATCATAAATCGCTTTCGTTTTCGCCAGCACCCGCTCTTTGTTCGCTCCGTACAGTTCATCGGCCACTTGAATGAGGCCGCCGGCGTTGACGATATAATCGGGGGCATACATGATGCCCTTTTCTTTCAACATACGGGCGTGGCGTTTGTCAGCCAGCTGATTGTTCGCCGAACCGACGACCGCTTTCACTCGCAGCTCGGCGATCGTTTCATCGTTGATGACGCCGCCAAATGCGCACGGGACGAACACATCGGCTTCGACGCGATAAATATCCGTTCCGTTCACCGGCTTGACGGACGCCCCGATTTGCTTGCCGTACGCCACGACCTCTTTGACTGCCGCTTCGTTCAAATCGCACACATACAGATCCGCCCCTTCTTCAAGCAAACGAAGCGCCACTTTTTTTCCGACTTTTCCGAGCCCTTGCACCGCATACGTTTTGCCATGCAAATGCTTGCTGCCAAACACAACATCGTTCGTCGCCTGAATGCCGTAAACAACGCCCTCGGCGGTCGGCACGGATGAGTCGCCGCTTCCGCCATACGCTTCCGGAACGCCGACGATGCAATTCGTCTCTTTCAGCGCGTGCACAAAATCGTCCGGCGTCGTCCCCATATCCGTGCCCGTGTAAAACCGGCCGCCTAATGACTCCACGAACTGGCCGAAAGCGCGAAACAATTCCGGCGATTTGTCTTTGCGCGGATCGCCGATGATCACCGCCTTGCCGCCGCCAAAATCGACATCGGCAGCCAAGCATTTATACGTCATCCCTTTCGACAGCCGAAGCGCATCGGCGAGCGCCTCTTCCGTCGTGGCATACGGATGCATCCGACAGCCGCCGAGCGCCGGCCCAAGAGCCGTGCTATGAATGGCGATGATCGCCCTTAGGCCGGTCGCTTCATCGAGACAAAACACCACCTGTTCATGTTCACGCATTTGGAAAAACAAATCCAATCTTTGTGACATGTTTGGCGATAGCATGACATTCATCGCTTCCCCTCTCCTTTGCTTCACCGCTTGAAAGCGTTTTCAAGTTAATATAACAAAAAATATTATCACGTTAAAATAACGTAATACTATTTTTATAGTAACGATGTTCATTGTTAGTGTCAATCCTCTATCAACCAATTTTTCATCGCCAAAAAAAGACGCCGTTTGACAGGCGTCTTCGTTCGATCAGCGAAATAGTGTGGATAATGATTGCCACTGCGTTTTGGCTTCTGTCATCATTTGTTCAAACAGCTCGGCCACCGTTGGCACGCCATCGATGAGGCCAGCGATTTGCCCCGCGTTGATAAATCCTTCATGGAAATCGCCGAGGAGGGCGCCGCGGCGATGACGATCCTCCGATGTATATTCTTGAAACTGCTCGAGCGGCATGCCTTGCTGTTCATACTCCAGCAGCTTCTCGACATACGGCGTGCGCATGACGCGGCGGATGCGCCCGACCGAACGGCCGACAATGACCGTTTCATTTTCCTTTGCCTCGACAAGCCGCTGTTTATACGCTTCATGAAACGGCGCTTCCTTCGTGGCCACAAGCCTGGTGCCGAGCTGCACCCCTTGGGCGCCGAGAGCCAGCGCGGCAAGCAGCCCGCGCCCATCGCCGATGCCGCCGGCAGCGATGACAGGAATGCGGACGGCGCTGACGACTTGCGGAATGAGCGTCATCGTCGTCAGCTCGAGCGGCGAGTTGATTCCCGCCGCCTCATACCCCTCAGCGACGACGAGATCCGCTCCAGCCGCTTCCGCTTTTTTCGCTTGGCTGACCGAGGCGACGACGACGATCACCTTGATGCCATGTTCCGCAAAACGTGGAATCCACGGCGCCGGATTGCCAGCTGAAAGCGAAACGACCGGCACTTGATGGCGGATGACAAGTTCGGCGATCTCCGCGGCGTGCGGCGTCACCTGCAGCGGGATGTTCACAGCAAACGGACGGTTGGTGCGCCGCTTCGTTTCAATAATCAGCGCCTCCACCTCATCGGGCGTCATCGTTCCGGCTCCGATCGTTCCAAGCCCCCCCGCTTCCGATACGGCGCTCGCCAGCTCGGCGTTGCTGATGTTGCCCATCCCCCCTTGAATGATCGGATAACGAAGATCAAGCAAACGNCAAACATCATTCATTATATTCACACCCCGTGAAAAATACGTTATATATAAACGATACCATATTTTTTAGAAGATGCGAATGGTTGATTTATATAACGAAGAAAAAACGAACACCAATTTAACCGTATGAATTTCCTTTGAAGCCTATTTTCACCAGTGAAGACTGCCGTAAGTCAACGCCGCGCCCCACAGCGATGAAAAATCGACAACGATTGGTGGGCGTCCACACCAATGATGATCGTTTGGACGACAACATGCTTCTTCCACGTTGCCGTACCGAACGTTCCATGAACGTCAAACAGGATGCACAGCTGTTGTTGCGCCGTGCATCCCGGTTCATTCCACCGATATCTCTTCCTCTTCTTTTTTGTCAAGCTCTGCCCCTTCTTGAAACACCGCTTCAAAGAAACGGCTGGCCGGTGCCGCGAGTTGTTGATAATAGTCGTTGAACAAGGCGGCCGCATGGCTTCCCATCCACTCATTCGGCAACAGCTCTTCCGGCAAGCCGGGGTCGATGAACAAAAATTTTCGGTATTCATGGACGAGCTTCGTCCGCTCGACAAAACATTCCGCGTCCGACATTTCGCCGCGCTCGATTTTATGTTTGTCAATCACATATTTTTGACTGTAGACCGCAATAAACTGCTCGTATTTTTGGTTGATCTCTTCTAAGTTCCAGCACTTTTCCACAAGCTGCTTATTCGTATGCGGTCCATCGTATTCGGCAAGAAAGAAGTCGACATACGGGCGGATGTCATACTTGTCGATCAAGTCGTACACTTGTTGCTCCAAATTATTCGGTGAAATCCAGCAGCTGTTGGAAATCGTGCCGAAACCGCTCCAAACAAGCTCCTTTCGCAGTTCATCGCGCAAATGCCGCTTATCCTCAGGAATCGTATAGATGAGAATGCGCCATTTCCCGTCCCAATGCTCGGGGCGCGTTTTGTAAATGCGCCGCGCCGCTTCTTCCATCCGCTTGACGCCGCGTTCCGTGAGCGAATAGTAGCTTTTATTGCCGCGTTTTTCCGCGCGAATCCAGCCTTGTTTGCTCATGCGCGACACCGCCGCCCGCACCGCCTGGTCGTTATGGCCGAACTCGCGGAGGAGGCGGATTAGGCTCCCGATCAAAATTTCACCGCCGTAATGGCGGATGTAGTCGCCGTAAATCGTAAAGATCATTGAGCGTGTGTTCATTGTGAATGGGCTCCCTTTATCTTGTTTTCGAAATATAATCGTAACAAACTTTTATCACGCTGGCAAGACGGACGAAAAAACAAAAGGAATAAAAAAGAGCCGCACCGCTAAAAAAGCAGGCGGCTCTCAACGGCATGCAAACATGCGGCCGCAGCTTCGGCAGCTTCATCAACTTAGGCAGACGTCATTCAACCAGACCGGCTGTATGACGGGCCGTCGTCTGAACATAACCATCCTTTCCGCCGAACGAAGACAAGGCGCTCTCACCGTTCGTCCGCGTTTTTCACAATCGTCGCGATTCCTTGGCCGACGCCGATGCACATCGTTGCCAAGCCATAGGTGACGCCGCGTTTTCGCATTTCGTAAATCAATGTCGTCAAAATGCGGGCGCCGCTCGCGCCAAGCGGATGGCCAAGGGCAATCGCTCCCCCGTTGACGTTCACTTTCGCCCGATCGAGCTCAAGCTGCCGGATGCATTCCAGCGCTTGCGAGGCAAACGCCTCGTTCAGCTCGACAAGTCCGATGTCGTCAAGCGACAACCCTGCGCGGCGCAACGCTTTGCGTGTCGCAAAAATCGGGCCTATCCCCATCACCGCCGGTTCGACGCCGGCGACAGCCGAAGTGACATAAACCGCCAGCGGCTTGAGGCCGAGTTCCTTCGCCTTCTCTGCGCTCATGACTAGCAGCGCCGCCGCCCCGTCGTTGACGCCGGAAGAGTTGCCGGCCGTCACCGTGCCGTTTTCAAACAATGGGGGCAGCTTCGCCAGTTTCTCAAGCGTCGTATCCGGACGCGGATGCTCGTCTTTATCGACGACAACGCGGTTGCCTTTTCGATCGTGATAAACGACCGGCACGAGTTCATCGGCAAACCGATTCGTTTCGATCGCTTGTTTCGCTTTCATTTGGCTTTCGTAAGCAAACTCATCTTGCGCCTCGCGCGTAATGCCGAATCGCTTCGCCACATTTTCCGCCGTTTGCGGCATGCTGTCGGTGCCATACATTTCGTGCATTTTCGGATTGATAAAGCGCCAACCGATCGTTGTGTCATACATCTCGATGTTGCCGCGCGGAAAATCGCTTGACGGTTTGGCCATGACAAACGGGGCGCGCGTCATGCTTTCCACGCCGCCGGCGATCATGATATCGGCCTCATTGGCCAAAATCGCCCGCGCCGCATAATTGACCGCATCAAGCCCTGAACCGCACAGCCGATTGACCGTCACCCCTGCGACCTCAATCGGCAGCCCGGCCAACAGCGCCGCCATGCGGGCGACGTTTCGGTTGTCCTCGCCGGCTTGGTTGGCGTTTCCAAAGACAACGTCATCAATTTGCTCGACCGGCACATTCGGATTTCGCTCGATGAGCGCTCGAATGACAACAGCCGCCAAATCATCCGGCCTGACTTCTTTTAGCGCGCCCTTGTAGCGGCCAATCGGTGTGCGCACCGCATCCACAATCACGACTTCTCTGCCCATGTTCTCTCCCTTCCTTTTCCAGCGAATCAGCTGTTTTCCCGATTCGTATAGTCATAGACGCCGCGGCCGGTTTTGCGGCCAAGCCGCCCCGCTTTGACGTATTGCTCCAAAAGCGGCGCCGGGCGGTATTTTTCTCCGAGTTTTTCGTGCAAATATTTTAAGTTGTTCAATCTCGTATCAAGCCCAACTAAATCAGCGAGCTCAAACGGCCCCATCGGGAAATTGAGGCCGAGCTTGATCGCCTTGTCGATCTCTTCGGGCGTCCCGACCCCTTCTTGCAGCATGTAAAACGCTTCATTGCCGACAAGGGCGCTGATCCGGCTCGTGACAAATCCAGGAAATTCATTGACAACCACTGTCTCTTTTCCCATTCGCTCGGCCGCTTCTTTGGCCACTTGCGCCGTTTCGTCGCTCGTCTCAAGGCCACGGATGATTTCCACAAGCTTCATTTTATGAACCGGATTGAAAAAATGCATGGCGATCACCCGCTCCGGCCGCTTCGTGAACGAACCGATTTCGGTCGGACTCATGGTGGATGTATTCGTCGCAAAATAGCACGACGCCGGTGCATGGGCGTCAATCGTCTCGAACACTTGCTTTTTCAATTCAAGCTTTTCCGGCACCGCCTCGATCACCAAATCGGCATCGCGCACAGCGGCCGCCAAATCAAGTGAATACGACAGGCGCGCCTCGGCTTCTTGCCGCTCGCTGTCGGTCAATTTCCCTCGAGCGACCGCTTGTTCAAAAATCGAAGCAATCTCCTTCTGGGCGCTCTCCAATTGTTCTTGCTTAATGTCCACTAAGGTCGTCTGGAACCCGCCGACAGCGCCGACATAAGCAATGCCTCTCCCCATCACGCCGCTGCCGACGACAACAAGGCGTTCGATCATCGTCTTCCCCCTCTCCTGCTTTCGCATATGACGGCTGATGCATCAAGCCGGCGTGCCTTTCGCCAAGCAGCGGACGCCGTCAAATGAATGGGCACCCCATCACGAGCGACGGGGTGCTCGGCAAACGAGCGGGCGTGTCTCTCCACGCTTGCCCTAACCGGCTCTTGCCTTCAAGGGCGGCAAACTGAACGTTGCTTCCAAGGACGCGACCCGCTCTCGTATAGTAGCAAACGCAAAACGGAGAAAATCTTAGACGCCAAACGGATTAAGCGGACGCGGACCGTAATACGACAGCACGCTTTTCGTTTCTGTGTACAAATCAAGCGCCTCGACAGACAGCTCACGCCCAAATCCGGACTGTTTGTAGCCGCCAAACGGCGTGCCTGGGAAAGCGGAGAATGGGCTGTTGACCATGACAATGCCGGAGCGCAGCTGTTTCGCTACGCGAACGGCGCGGCCATGATCTTTCGTCCAAATCGCGGCGGCCAGTCCATAGTCGCTGTCGTTCGCCAATTCAATGGCTTCGGCTTCATCGCGGAATTTCATCACGACGACAACCGGTCCGAAAATTTCTTCACGAACCGCTTTCATTTGATGGTTCACGTTCGTCAAAATCGTCGGCTCATACCAGTA
>NZ_LDPD01000022.1:38771-49554 GCF_001026865.1 Geobacillus sp. ZGt-1
AACCGCCTCTTTTCCCCCGGCGGCGACCGTCGCTCCGTCGGCGACAGCCGATTGCACGTATTCGTCAATCACTTCCAGCTGCCCGCGGCTGATGATCGCCCCAACATGCGTGCCGGCATCAAACGGGTCGCCGAGTTTCAGCTGCTTCGTTTTGGCCACGAACGCTTCCATAAACGCGTCATAGATGCTTTCATGCACATACAAGCGGGAACGCGCCTCGCACGATTGGCCGCTGTTGTAGAAAATGCCGAACAATGAGCCGGCGACAGCGGCTTCTAAATCAGCGTCCGCAAACACAAGGCTTGGCGATTTGCCCCCCAGCTCGAGCGTCACCCGTTTTAATGTTTTCGACGCCTTCTCCATAATTTCCTTCCCCACCGGCGTCGATCCGGTAAACGCCACTTTGTCGACGAGCGGATGTTCGACCAAATAGTCCCCAACTTCCGCTCCGGCGCCCGTCACCACATTGACGACCCCTTCCGGCACGCCGGCCTCATGGCAAATTTCCGCCAGCACAAGGCAGGTGAGCGGCGTCAGCGACGCCGGTTTAACGACGACCGAGCATCCAGCGGCAATGGCAGGCGCGATTTTCCAAGCCGCCATCATGAGCGGATAGTTCCAAGGAATGATTTGGGCGCACACACCGACAGGCTCTTTTTCTGTATAGTTGTGAAACGCGCCCGGCATCGGGTTGACCGCCCCGCGGTGCCCAATGATCGCCCCGGCGAAAAATTCAAAGTCTTCAATCGCCTGCATCACTTGCCCTTGAGCAGCCGACAACGCTTTGCCGGTATTCAAAATTTCCAATTCCACCAATTCATTAAAACGTTCGCGCATGATGGCCGCAATTTGGTACAAGATGCGCGCCCGTTTTTGCACCGGAAAATGACGCCATTTCCCACGGTCAAACGCTTGCCTTGCCGCCTGCACCGCCCGTTCGGCATCCTCGCGCGTCCCTTTGGCGACGCGGGCGACCGGTTCGCCAGTGGCCGGATTGGTCACCACAAATGTTTCGCCCGAGGCGCTTTCGACCCGCTCCCCGTTCACAATCAAATGATAGAAATCACGTTTGGTCGGCATCGGTTCCATTTTCTTTTGTTTGACAGTCGCCATCGTTTTTTCCCCCTTGCTTAGTTTCCTTGGAATAGTGGTTTTCGTTTTTCAAAGAACGCCTTGACGCCTTCGCGGTGGTCGGATGTCAATCCCGCAATGCGCTGGCATTCCGCTTCCCGTTCGAGGTAGCGGTCAAACGTCGTTTCCTCGCTTTCGCGAAGCAGCCGTTTGATGAGTCCAATCGCCTTCGTTGGCATGGCAGAGAGCCGCTCGGCAAACTGCTTTACTTCCTCCTCCCAATCAGAGAGAGGAATCACCTTTGTCGCCAGTCCGAGCGCAGCTGCTTCCTCGGCGGTCACTTTTTCCCCGAGCACCGCAAGCTCAAGCGCCTTCGCCCTCCCGACAAGACGCGGCAAATAGTAGAGATGGCCCGCGTCCGGCACAAGACCGACGTGAATAAACGCGGGAGCGAAACTCGCCTTTTCCGAGAGAAGCCGGAAATCACACGCCAGCGCCAAGCTCATGCCCGCGCCGGCCGCCGCCCCGTTCACCGCTGCGACAACCGGTTTTTCAAGATGATGAAGCGCTTTCATCATCGGCGCGTATCGGGAGCGCAACACGTCGCCATGGTCCATTTCTTCCGTCACGCCGCTCAAATCTTCCCCCGCACAAAACGCCCGGCCGGCGCCTGTGATCACCACGCAGCGGACGTTTGGATCCGCCCCTGCTTGTTTTAGCGCCTTTGTCACTTCCGCATTCATCTGCTCCGTAAACGCATTGAGCTGATCAGGGCGGTTGAGCGTCAGCCAGGCGACTTGTCCCTTCACTTCATAACGGATCGTTTCGTACATCGAACGCCCCCCTTATTTTCCTTGGAAGCGCGGCTTTCGTTTTTCGAGGAATGCCGCCATTCCTTCTTTTTGGTCTTCCGAGGCGAACAATAGGTAAAAGTTTTTCCGCTCAAATTGCATGCCTTCATACAGCGGATAGTCGACCGCTTTCTGCACCGCCTCTTTGATCAGCCGGAGAGCCAAAGGCGGCTGTTCAGCGAGACGCCCGGCCAGCCTCATCGTTTCTTCCATTAAAAGCTCCGGGCTGACGACGCGGTTGACAATCCCCAGCTGCTCGGCTTCTTTCGCCGACATACTCGCCCCAGTCCAAAGCCACTCGAGCGCCCGCTTCGGACCGATGAGCTTTGTCAGCCGCTGCGTGCCTCCCGCACCTGGCATGACGCCAAGGTTCACTTCTGGAAAGCCAAATTCGGCCGCCGACGACGCGACAATCAAGTCGCACGAAAGCGCCAGCTCAAAACCTCCCCCTAGCGCCAACCCGTTCACAGCGGCGATCATCGGCGTTTTCACGATGGACAGGCGATCCCAATCGGCAAACTGGTTCAGCCACTCAAGACGAATGGGGTCATCTTTTGCCATCTCTTGAATATCCGCCCCAGCCGCAAACGCCCGTCCACGCCCGGTCAACACAATGACACGCACCTTCTCATTCCGATCAAACGCTTCCACTGCCGCAACGATTTCCGCCACCATTTGACGGCTCAGCGCATTCAATACATCAGGACGGGCGAGCTCGATGATGCCGACCGCTCCCTCTTGACGCGCCGCAATGGAAACAAACTCACTCATGTTCCACTTCCTCACCGACCATAAAGGTGACGAGGTCGCCGGCAAATGACATGACATCTTTTGCCGATGCCTTCGCTTCTTTCGTTTTCATCGCCTCTTGAAACGCCTCTTGACTATCGTAATACATTTCACACAACAAATAATACTCGCTTTCCGTCCCCATCGGCGTCCCCGTAATTTTCGTCACCTTGATTTTTCGGAGGCCAGGAATTTTTTCCGTCAACGGCACATGCGTCCCATAATAATGGGCGTCAAACTGCTCCTTATCTTTCGGCTGTTTGTACAAGGCGATCATTTTAAACATCACGAACGTCCCCTTTCCCTTTTCTTATCCTGAAATTAATACGGGCTTCATCGCCTCAAACGGATTTTTGCATTGTTTGCAGTAGAAAATGCTGCGGCAGGCGGTCGGGCCAAACAAATTTTCCATGACGGTCCGCTCCGCCCCGCAATATGGACACGCCACTTGCCATGCCCCTGACGGCATTTGCCGCGGCGGCGGAGCGATGCCAAACTGCTTCAGCCGCTCCCGTCCGGCTTCGCTGATCCGGTCGGACGTCCACGGCGGATGGCGGAGAAACTCAACCGTCACCGCCGAGGCCCCTGCTTGCTTCACCGCTTCCTCAACCCGCGTGCGGATGATATCAAGCGCCGGACACCCGAGAAACGTCGGCAGCAGACAGACCGAGACCGCTCCATCCCGAACGTCAACCTGTTCCACCATCCCAAGATCGACAATGCTAATCGAATGAATTTCTGGGTCTTTCACCGTTTCTAACGCTTTCCAAACCTCTTCATTTGTCATGGTTCTCCCTCACATTTTCCAACCCGCTGCCGTTTTCCCGCTTGGGCTGCCTAGTGCCGCCAATGCTGCGCCGTTTTGCTCCTTCAACAAACACTTCGCCGTCACAAAGAGGCGTCATGCCCAACGCCGCACGTTGGCCAACAGCGGCGCGGACATTACCATATCGCATGCGGGACGGCGCGGTATACTTCTGACAACGTCGCCAGCGCTTCGTCCAAATCCGGCGTATGTTCGCCGTTGCGGCCGTTGCCATGTTTCATGCCAAACGGCATCGGCCAATCAAGCCCCACTTCGGCAAACGCCGGCGCCAGCGCGGCAATCGTGTTTTCCGTCAGCACCTTTTCCTCATCAATCAGCCCCCACCGCACCATTTCCGTTCCTTTCGCCCCGAGCGTCAATACGCCGGCAAAATCAGCGGCCACATCCTGAATGGCTTTGGTCATTCGCGTCCGCGCTTCCAAAGGGGCATTCGTCAGCTGGACAAACCACGTATGCCAATGAAGCAAATGGTAGTGCAGCTCCACTTGAATTTTCGCTGCCACTTCCGCGAGCGGGGCATAGCTGCTTTTGGTGAGCGACTCGAGACGGACGCGCTTCGCCTGCGTATAAAAATATTGGCGAACAACGGTAAACGCCCAATCATAGCGAGGCTCACGCAAATAATGCCCCGGGCCGTTCGCCCGTTCGAGCAAAACCGCATTGCGCCGGGCCGAAGCCGGACGTGCGTGCGCCAGTTCGTCGGCTGATCCACAGCCAAGATCTTCAAGCAGCTGATAATACATGGCCGCATGCCCCATCGTATCTTGGCTGATGGAAGAAAACGCAATATCCTCCTCGATATGCGGCGCCAACCCAAGCCATTCCGAGCCGCGGTAGGCAAGCAAAAAATCATCATCCGCGAGCTGAAACAATAGCTCGACAAGCGCCTCTTGACCGTCTGGATGGAAGTGAATCGGTTTTTCGCTCATCGCCGAATCTCGCCTTTCCATGACAAAATTTCCTTCTCATCAAGCACGTTTTGCTCATATTTGCGCCATCGTTTCTTTAAATCCCCATATCCTCGCGTCAACCGGTAATCTTTGTTGTCAAGCCGCTTGAGCGCTGCTTTTTCCTCCTCACTCATTCGCCGGATATAGTCCCGCTTCACGACCCAAAGGTCCGCGACCGGCTCGCGGCGCATAAAGTTTTCCTGCGCCATCACGAGCGCGATCTCCTCATTGGGGGCAAGCAGACTGAATTGATGCTGCATCGGCGCATCCGGCGCTTTGCGGCTGAACACTTCAAACACTTGATAAAATCCTTGTTCTTTCCCCGCCATGGCCATCCCTCCTCATCCGGCCGTCCGTACGGCGCTGAGCGCCTCCCGCACCCACGCGTTCTGCTTATACGCCGTCCGCCGAAGCTCAAGCCGCTCCTGCGACTTCGGCCCGTTGTTGCGGATGATTTCTTTAAACCGCTCCCAATCCGGCTGCCGGTAAATCCATTGACCCTTCTCTTTGTCAAAATGCATTGTCTCATCAGGAATCTTCAGTCCGAGCGCCCAAATGCGCGGCACATATTTCGTAAAGAAGTCTTGGCGCAGTTGTTCATTCGTTTTCGTGCGGATGCGGTATTTGATCGTGATGTCTTGCTTCGAAGTTCCCGTCGTATCGGCCGTCGGCGGGCCAAAAAACATGAGCAACGCCTCCCACCAACGGTTGAGCGCCTCTTGCAGCATCTCTTTCTGCTCCTTCGTCCCTTCGGCAAGCGCCAAAATGATGGACTCGCCGTGCTGGGCGTGAAACACTTCCTCGGCGCAAATGCGCTTCAGCGCCCGCGCGTACGGTCCGTATGAGGCATCCAGCATGTTCGTCTGCGTCATAATCGCCGCTCCGTCGACGAGCCAGCCGATCAACCCGGCGTCCGCCCATGTTGGCGCTGGCATATGAAACACGTTATGAAACTTCAACCGTTCGTTCAATAAATCTTCGATAATATCTTCCCGCGTTTTGCCGAGCGGGGCCATCAAATCTTCCGCCACCCGAAGCAGCAGCTGGCCGTGCCCCATCTCATCCTGCACTTTCGCCATGATGCCAAGCTTGCGGCGCAGCGACGGCGCTTTCGGCACCCATTCTTTTTCCGGAAGCGCTCCCATAATTTCACTCACCGCATGCATCGCAATGAGCTTGATCAGCGTCACCCGATACTCATCCGGCATCCAGTCATCGGCTTCGATTTTTTCCCCCGCCTCGATGCGCTGCATAAATCGTTCGTATTTCTCCTCATCTGACAGGCGGGTGNACGTCATCATAGCCGCCATCCCCCATCCACCTCTCGTTTAAAATATATAACGTTTGTTTAACGTTATTATATTTTAATGTCATATATTTTGCAATCGTTTTTTTCTCTATCAGATGGATTGCGGCTCTTCAAGATGGCGGCGGTCAACGATGCGAACCGCTTTCCCTTCCGAGCGCGGGAGCGTTTTCGGCGAATGGAGACGGACGTCAATCGAAATGAGACAGTGCGTTTTCAACAATGACTGAATGCGCCGGGCAAGCAGAGCGGCCTGCTCGCTTTGCAAATCTCCGCCGACCTCGCTGTAAAAACGATCGGTCACTTCCGCATGCAGCTCGAGCGCTTCCAAATGGCCGTGGCGGAGACGATGCAGCTGATAGTGCGGAGCCAGTTCCGAGACGCGAAGCAGATGGTGCTCAATTTCCGACGGGAACACATTGACGCCGCGGATGATGATCATATCATCAACCCGCCCCTTGACCCGCGACATGCGCGCCGTCGTCCGCCCGCAAGCACAACGCTCTCTCGTCACGGAAGCGATATCGCCTGTCCGGTAGCGGATGACCGGGAACGCCTCTTTCGTCAAGCTCGTAAAAACAAGCTCTCCTTCTTCCCCTTCCGCCACCGGCTCGAGCGTTTTCGGGTCGATCACTTCGACAAGGAAATGGTCCTCGGCGATATGGAGGCCGTTTTGCGCTTCATGGCACTCCATCGCCACCCCCGGGCCGATCACTTCACTCAGTCCGTAAATATCACATGCCTTCATATCAAACGTCTCTTCAAGCGTGCGCCGCATTTCCTCGGACCACGGTTCCGCACCGAAGATGCCGTATTTCAGCGATGTTTGCCGCGGATCTTTGCCCAGTTCTTTCATCCGCTCGGCAATGTTCAATACATAGGACGGCGTGGCGCAAATGACGGTCGGCTGAAAGTCTTCAATGATCATCACTTGCCGGTCGGTGTTGCCTCCGGATACCGGCACCGTCNCCGCCCCAAGCCGCTCGCTGCCATAATGCAGCCCGAGCCCGCCGGTAAACAGCCCGTATCCATAGGCGTTGTGAATCACATCCCCCGGTTTCCCGCCAGCGATGACAATCGCCCGCGCCACAATGTCGGCCCAGCGCTCAATGTCCTGTTTCGTGTAAGCGACCACCGTCGGTTTGCCGCTTGTGCCGCTTGAAGCGTGTACACGGACGCATTGGGAAAGATCGACCGCGAGCAAACCAAACGGATAATGGTCCCGCAAATCCCGCTTTGTCGTAAACGGGAGTTTGCGTACATCCTCAAGCGTGCGAATATCCTCCGGCTTCACTCCCTTTTCATCAAACCGTTGCCGGTAAAACGGCACCCGCTCATACACACGCTCCGCCGTCGCCCGCAGCCTCACAAGCTGGATCGCCTCCAGTTCGCTGCGTGCGGCCGTCTCAATGTCATGCAAAATCATCGTTTCCGCCCCCTCTTTTAAAGCGCTTTCATAAAAATGGAAAATACAAAACTATATAACGTTATACAAACGTTATATAGTTTTATCATGATATCTAATTTTAAAATAGGCTAAATATTTGAAAATGTCAACATATTTTCAGACCAACAAAGCTGTAAAAAAAGGAGGCGATGGACGCTCCTTTCCAAAATAAATGAAAGAGGCGGAAAAACCGCCTCTTTTGATCCTGATCGTCTAATGGCGTCCCTCGCGCGCTTGGAAGGGGACAACGCTCTTACAGAAATCCGCTAAATCTTCATAATCCCCCCCGTGCTCGCCGATGTGACGTGTTTCGAGTAGCGGGCGAGATACCCGGTTTTCACTTTTGGTTCAAAGCCTTTCCAGTTCGCTTTCCGGCGTTCGAGCTCTTCATCGGACAGCTTGACGTTGATCGTTCGTTTCACCGTATCGATCTCGATGATATCGCCGTCTTGGATGAAAGCGATCGGTCCGCCTTCCGCCGCTTCCGGTGAAACGTGGCCGACGGACAAGCCGCGCGAGGCGCCGGAGAAGCGGCCGTCGGTGACAAGCGCTACCTTCGTACCGAGCCCCATGCCGACGATTTGCGACGTTGGCGCAAGCATTTCCGGCATCCCTGGGCCGCCTTTTGGTCCTTCGTAGCGGATGACGACGACATGACCCGGCTTGATTTTGCCGCTGGCGATGCCTTCAAGCGCCTCTTCCTGCGAATCAAACACGATCGCCGGACCTTCATGGCGCGTGATGCCGCCTTGGACCGCGCCGGTTTTGATGACGGCGCCGTCCGGCGCTAAGTTGCCGAACAAAATGGCGAGCCCGCCCGTTTCCGAATACGGGTTGTCAATCGGGCGGATGACATCGTAGTTTTTCACTTGGCAGCCGGCGATGTTTTCACCGAGTGTTTTGCCGGTGACAGTCAGCGTATCTAAATGAAGCGTGCCTTCTTTTTTCGCCAGCTCGTTCAACACCGCCGAGACGCCGCCGGCTTCGTGCAAGTCTTCAATATAATGGACATCCGATGCCGGAGCGAGCTTCGCTAAATGCGGCACGCGTGACGCCACTTCGTTAATCCGCTCGAGCGAATAGTCAATGCCGGCTTCGTTGGCGATCGCAAGCGTATGCAGTACCGTATTCGTCGAGCCGCCAAGCGCCATATCGAGCGCGAACGCGTTGTCGATCGCTTTTTCCGTTACGATGTCGCGCGGTTTGATGTCATGTTCGATCAAATACATCAGCTGCTTTGCCGATTGGCGGACAAGCTCTTTGCGCGCTGGGTCAACCGCCAAAATGGTGCCGTTGCCCGGCAAAGCGAGCCCGAGCGCTTCAGCGAGACAGTTCATGGAGTTGGCCGTAAACATGCCCGAACACGATCCGCACGTCGGACAGCCGTAGCGTTCGAGTTCTTCGAGCCCTTTCTCATCGAGCGTTCCGCCTAAATACGCCCCGACCCCTTCAAACACGGACGAGAGCGAAATTTTCCGCCCGTCTTTCGTCACACCAGCTTNCATCGGCCCGCCGCTGACAAAAATCGTCGGGATGTTGAGCCGCATCGCCGCCATCATCATCCCTGGCGTAATTTTGTCGCAGTTCGGAATGCATACCATGCCGTCAAACCAATGCGCCGAGATGACCGTTTCGATCGAATCAGCGATGATTTCCCGGCTCGGAAGCGAATAGCGCATCCCGATATGCCCCATGGCGATGCCGTCATCAACGCCGATCGTGTTCATTTCAAACGGCACGCCGCCTGCTTCGCGAATCGCTTCTTTCACGATTCTCCCAAACTCTTGCAAGTGAACGTGCCCCGGAATAATGTCGATGTACGAATTGACAACCGCGATGAACGGTTTGTCAAAATCCTCATCTTTCACCCCGGCCGCCCGCAGCAAACTCCGGTGCGGGGCGCGGTCAAATCCTTTTTTGATCATGTCGCTGCGCCGCTTTTTCATATTCTGGTCCCTCCATCGTGCAGATTGCTAGGTTGCTAGTATTGTACCACTTTTTCTAATAAAAAGACAATTATCTTTATTCTGAATGCGTTTTCATGATCTACTCTGCGAAAATGAGTCAGAAAAATCAGCCGCTCCTCTTGACAACCGGAGCATTTGGCGTCATAATTTCTTACAAATTATAAATCGCAAGTCTATCCTTGACAATGAAACAACGAGAACGGCACGGGATTAGTAAACCGAGGGAACGCGCCAGAGAGTGGAACCCACAGGCTGGAAGGTTCCTCGCGGGAAGCCGGTTGAACCTGCCCTAGACGGCCGCTTATGCAAACATAAGCCGCACGCCTGCGTTACAGGCCAGAGGTGGGCGCTTTGTGCGCCAAAAAAGGTGGTACCGCGGAACGCTTTTCCGTCCTTTTGCAAAAAAGGAGGAAAAGCGTTTTTTATTGGCCGGCCGCTTCGCAGAGCGGCTAGGCGATCCAACTCATGCCATTCAACACGCAAAGGAGGGAGGAACGCGATGAAACGGCAGCGCGTGGTGGTCAAAATCGGCAGCAGCTCGCTCACCGATCCGAAAGGCGGCCTTTGCCATGACAAACTGTTCGATCACGTTGAGGCGATCGCTTATCTCAAACAGCTCGGCCATGACGTCATTCTCATCACGTCCGGCGCTGTCGCCGCTGGTTTCGGACCTTTAGGCTACCCGGCGCGCCCGACGACAATCGCTGGGAAACAGGCAGCCGCAGCCGTCGGGCAAAGTTTGCTCATGCAGGCGTACAGCTCGGCGTTCGCCCAATTCGGCTTTACGGCCGCTCAGCTGTTGTTGACGCGCAGCGACTTTTACAGCCGCGAGCGGTTCCGCAACTTGTTTGCCACAATCACCACACTGCTTGAGAACGGCGCCGTGCCGATCATTAATGAAAACGACTCCGTTTCCATCGAAGAATTGACATTTGGCGACAATGACATGCTTTCGGCGCTTGTCGCCGGCTTTTTGCACGCTGATGCGCTCATTTTGCTTACGGACATTAACGGGTTGTATGACGCCAATCCGAAAACGAATCCGCAGGCGAAAAAATACGCCTTTTTGCCGGAAATCACCGATGAGATGATCGAAGCCGCCGGCGGCATCGGTTCAGCCGTCGGCACCGGCGGGATGCGCTCGAAGCTTCTCGCGGCTCGNAAAGCACTTTCGTTTGGCGTCAGCGTGTTCATCGGCACGGGAAGCGGCCGAGAAAAACTGGCTGATATTTTAGCTGGAAAAGGAGACGGCACGTACATCGGCGTTCCGTTTCCGAAACAAATGCAAATGCGCAAACAATGGATTGCCTATCATGCTCCTGTCGCCGGCATGATCACGGTCGACAGCGGGGCTGAAGAAGCGTTGCTTATGCGTGGGAAAAGTTTGCTCCCTGCTGGCGTAACAGCGGTTTCCGGCGACTTCCATGCGATGGATGTCGTGGATGTCGTCAATGAAAAAGGGATCACGATCGGACGCGGCCAAGTGTATTACGCCGCCGCCGATTTGAAAAAAGTGAAAGGGCGGCCGAGCGAAGAGGCCCGGCAATACTCTTACCTTCACCGCCCGGAAGTCATC
>NZ_LDPD01000022.1:49576-52973 GCF_001026865.1 Geobacillus sp. ZGt-1
TGCGAAAGGAGAGTGTATCGAAATGAGCGAACTGCTCGAAAAAGCCGAACGGTTGAAAACCGCCTCACAAACGCTCGCCATGCTGTCAGCGGAGGAAAAAAATGAGGCGTTGGAACAGATCGCCCAAACCCTTGACCGCGAACGCGCCTTCATTTTGCAAGAAAACGAGAAAGATATGGCCCAAGGCCGCGAACAAGGGCTGTCGCCGGCTTTGCTTGACCGGCTCCAACTCACCAATGAACGCCTGGACCAAATCATCGACGGCGTCCGCCAAGTCGCCTCGCTGCCTGACCCGGTCGGAGAAATCATCGCAGAGTGGACGCGGCCGAACGGGCTCCGCATCCAAACGGTGCGCGTGCCGCTTGGGGTCATTGGCATGGTGTACGAAGCGCGCCCGAACGTGACGGTCGATGCGGCGAGCCTTTGCTTGAAAACGGGCAACGCAGTTTTGCTTCGCGGCAGCACATCAGCGCTTCATTCGAACAAAGCGCTTGTTGCCGTTATGAAAGAGGCGCTTCGCACAACGGCCATCCCGGAAACAGCCATTGAGCTGCTCGAAGACACGAGCCGGGAAACGGCGCAGCGTATGTTCCGTCTCAACAACTACTTGGATGTGCTCATCCCGCGCGGCGGAGCCGGGCTCATCCGCTCGGTCGTCGAAAACGCCNCCGTGCCGGTGCTTGAGACCGGCGTCGGCAACTGTCATATTTTCGTCGATGAATCAGCCGAGCGGCAAATGGCCATCGAGATCGTCCTAAACGCCAAACTGCAGCGCCCATCGGTCTGCAATGCCGTCGAAACGGTGCTCATCCATGAGCGTTGGCCATATGCCGCCGACTTGCTTGAGACGCTTCACGCCCGCGGCGTCGAATTGCGCGGCGACCAACGTCTTGCCTCCGCCTATCCGTTTATCAGCGAGGCAACAGAAGATGACTGGTATACGGAATATTTGGCGCCGATTTTAGCGGTCAAACTGGTCGCCGATGTCGACGAGGCGATTGGCCACATCCGCCGCTACGGGACGAAGCACTCGGAAGCGATCATCACGGAAAACGAGGTGAACGTCCGCCGCTTTTTCCAGGCGGTCGACGCGGCGGTCTTGTACCATAACGCCTCAACCCGCTTCACGGACGGCGAACAGTTCGGCTACGGGGCGGAAATCGGCATCAGCACGCAAAAGCTGCACGCCCGCGGGCCGATGGGGCTTGTCGCCATCACGACGACAAAATCGCTCGTGTACGGGACGGGGCAAATTCGAACCGTGTAACCAAGGGCGGGAAGCGGGACCCCCGCCCCTGCGCTCCCGTCCTTTTGACGCATACAACGATTAGGAAAGAAGGGGGGCCACGATGCCGTTCATTGATTTTCGCAGCGATACCGTGACCAAACTGACGCCAGAGATGCGCCGGGCGATGTCGGAAGCCGAAGTCGGCGACGACGTATACGGCGAAGATCCGACCCTCAATCGTTTAGAAGCGTTGGCGGCCAAAATGCTTGGAAAAGAAGACGCCTTGTTCGTCACGAGCGGCACGCAAGGAAATCAAGTCGCCATCTTGACGCATTGCCGCCCGGGGTTTCTGTGAAAATGTCGCACCGACGAGCCATGATTTTCACCCTGAGTGGAGAGCGGACCGCGGCTCATGGACCTTTCCGTGAAAATCCCATGCGGGAAGCGATGATGTTCGTCTCCGGGTGGAGGGCAAACCGTTGCTCGTGAGCCCTTTCTGTGAAAATCCCTGGCCGGCAATCCATGGTTTTCATCCCCAGGTAGAGGGCAAGACGTCGCCTATAGATTTGTTTCTGTCAACGTTCGCTTCGCGGTGCCGCAAACNCCCAACAGCGGCTGCCGATGAAATTCACCGCCATGCCCATGATCGTGGCCGCACCTTTCGCGAGCCAAAGCGGTCCAAGCCGTTCGGCCGCCAACAAGACAACAAGCGACACCCCAAGCGACAGCCCGTTGACCGCAAGAAACCGAAGCAATTCCCCAATATTCGCCCTTTGCTTCATTTGAAACGTCCAGCGCCGATTCCAAACGTAGCTGTTCGCCACCCCGGCGCCATAAGACACGACCTGAGCGATGGCCGTGGGAACGCCCGCGGCGGTGAGCAGAAAAAAGACAGCGAAGTCGACCATCGTATTGCCCACCCCGACGACGGCAAACCGCCATATGGCTTGTTTTTCTTTACGGAAGGTAGGAAGGCTTTCGTTCATGTCTCATTCCGACTCCCCATGTTTCATTGATAATATATAGAGGCCGCTCTTTCACTTCATCGTAAATGCGGCCGATGTATTCACCGGTAATTCCAAGCATCGTCATCGTCGCTCCGTTGCAAAACAGCATGACTATCAAAAGCGATGCCCATCCGGCCACGGTCGAATGGGTGAACCATTTCAAGTACAATACCGCCATCATGCCGACCACACTTGCCGCCGACAAAGCAAACCCAAGCCAGCTCGCCAATTTGAGCGGCTTATGCGAAAAAGACGTAATGCCGTCTACCGAAAAACGAATCATCTTCTTAAGTGGATACTTTGTCTCCCCAGCCAGCCGCGGCTCTCGCTCGTATTCCACCGCTATGTGCCGAAAACCGACCCAGCTGACAAGCCCCCGGACAAAACGATTTCGCTCTCGCATATAGCGTAACTGATTACACACTTTACGGTCAATGAGACGAAAATCGCCGGCATCAGCGGGAATGTCGATCTCGGTCGCCGCCCGCAGCAAGCGATAGAACACATACGCTGTCCATCGCTTGAACAACGTCTCCCCCTTCCGCTTGACGCGCCGAGCATAGACAACATCATACCCTTCTTTCCAACGCGCAATCATGTCCAAAATCAGTTCAGGAGGATCTTGCAAGTCGGCGTCAATGATGATGACAGCCTGGCCAGAGGCGTAATCCATTCCTGCTGTAATCGCGATTTGATGGCCGAAATTGCGGGAGAAGTCAATGTACTTCACCGTCTCATCTTTCTCATATTGAACCTGATACCGACGACCGCAAAACTGCCAACCAGCCACGTCCATCGTTGCGTCATCACCGCCTTCATCAGCATCCAAGTCGCTAAGAGCAATATGAACACCAATACGGCATCAATATTGTTCGTCCGCGCCACAGCGACGAACACCGGGAGCAAGAAAAGATGAAACTTGCCCACCGCGCCGCTGTCTGTCCGGCCCACGGTTTGGTGAAAAAATGAAACGAGCGGACTAGATTTTCATTTTCCCGATGCCGGCCATGTGCTATGATCAGAGTAAAGGAGGTGAAACTCATGGAAGGAGAAACGATCGTGCAGCAAATTCTAAAGGCGCTTGACCTGCATTCCGGTCAACTCCGTCAACAAATGAAGGAAATGGAAGATCGATTGCGCGTCGAAATCCAAGATACAGAAA
>NZ_LDPD01000022.1:53035-59073 GCF_001026865.1 Geobacillus sp. ZGt-1
GAAAATCGATTGCGCGCCGAGATTCAGGATACAGAAAATCGGCTGTATGCCAAAATTCGAGAGACGGAAGACCGGTTGCACCAAAAACTTTTGGATTTGGAAAAGCGCACGGATGCTCGATTTGAGCGCTTGGAAACGAAAATGAACTATTGGCGCCTTGAATGGTCGGAAACGCAGGAAACGGTTGACTTCCTCGCCCGCAAAACCCTCCAACATGAACGAAAACTCCGTTCCCGGGCTGGACAAAACGAAATCTCCTAAAAACGAAAAAGAAACAAGCCAACCGGCCGCCAGCATGTTTTTTGCTTGACGGCCGGTTGGGCTTTTGTCTCGTGCTTGCCGGCTTCTTTTTTGGACAGACAACCGCCTTGACCGATCATCGTTGTGTCGAACAGCAGCCAATGTTGCGGGGCGTTCTTCTTATTCGTTTCCTTGCTGCTTGGCGATGTCCGCGCCGGAAAACGCCGCTTTCATCGCTTCATACGACGGCTTCAGCCGCTCGTGGTAGCGCGGCGTCTCCCATGTCGGCCACGTGTACGTGTAAAACCGCTGAACCGGCAGCACATTCCCTTCCATCGCCGGGAACGAAAATGAGCGCTCCCCGTTGGCGACGTACACGCCGAGGCGGATGCCGGGGATGATCTCTCGGCTTTTTAGACCTTCTTTTGACCAGATATCGCCCATCACCTCGCGCCGGCTTGGATCGGTGACATTCAACAGCGCCCACGGCAGGCGAATTTCATACATATCACCGCGGCGGCTCACGCTGAGATCGGCAAGCGAGTCATAGGCCGCATCGGCCGGGTTGGCGGTGCCGAAGCGAAGCACCCCGGTTTCATACGAGTCAAACGGCACGGCCTTGCCATCTGCTTCTTCGAGCTTTTTATTCAGCGTCAACCGGATCGGGTGGTATACTCCGTTATCTTTGCGATGGGCGTACGGCGCCGCCGGCATCATGTGCAGCTGATAGCCGTAATGATAAGAAAACGTGTCATAGTAGCTGTCGACAAGCAGCCGGGCGCGCTGTTTTCCATGGATGACTAAAGCAAAGTCAATCCCCGACGTACGCATGCCGGAAAGGCCCGGGAGGCGCGATTGCCCTTGGCCTGGAATCGTATCAAACGCAATGTACGTCGTTGTTTCATCGGTGATGCGCGCACCGTCAAGCCGCACGTACAAATCCCCTTCATCGCTCGTGACATACAGCGCCCGCTCCCCGTCCGACCATACGGGATCGATTCCATTGAACGCCCAATCATCTTTCCGCCCATCGACTTGGATCGTCGCCGCTGCGCTTGGCCCCGGGTCGAAGCGAAGAAGACCGAAATGTTGTTCGTTCGTTTGTGCGTTCAGCCAAAATGGACGGCGGTCTGGATTGTCATACTCCATCGTATTCCACGTTCGTTTAAACCACTCATCTTGCCACGAAAACAACAGCCCGCCGGCCATTCGCTCATGAACGATATCTTCAAACAACTTCCGGTCGATCATCCCTTGTTCATGTTCCGACAGAAACCCTTGGTGTTTGCCGTGCACGTTTCGGTGCGCCATGCCGCGCGACGAAGGAACACCGAACTCGGCGACGAGAATCGGCATCCGGTGAGCGGCCTTCATCTCATGCAAGTAGCCGGCATAGCTGTTATGCTCGCCGCGCGAGTCAATATAGCGGATATATGTTTCTTCTCTGTTCAAAAAATCCGGATAATACGGATAAATATGATACGAAGCGAACCATCCGGCGCGCAGCTTGTCGGTGGCGTACATGACATTCGGATTGACGGAAACAAGATCTTCTTTGACAAACGGCTCGGCCGGATGACGAAGGAAATCGGTCGTCACCCAGTTGGTGAAACTCACGGGCCGCTGCCACCCATACGTTTCCGTCTCATAGCCGACCGCTTCGTCGACCGCACGCGCGAGCCACGCTTCAAACGGGCTTGCTCCCTTCGTATACACATATGTCCCGCGGTAATCCCCTGATCCGCGATGGGCTTTGTTCGTGGCGGCAACAACGTCCGGATCCCATTCGACGCCGAAAATCCACCCGAGGACATAAGGGGAAAGGTCATATCGGTACACTCCCCCGGCGTGGCCCGGCCGCTTTGGAATGTTGGCGTTGCCGTGGATGATGTCGATCGTGCGGCGAATCTCGGCACGAAACGCCCCGTCCACCGCGGGGGACCAAACATCTTTGATCCGAAGCATCATCGCTTCATCGATCCAAACGCCGTGAAACAAATAGAGCGGCTGCTTGGCGGTTTGATTGTATTCATAGAGCGCTTCGTAAAACGCCGGCGGATGGATCGTATAGACGCGGACGGCGTTCGCCCCCATCGCCCCGATATACTGAAGCCAGCGGAAGTATTCTTCCTTCGTGATGTTCGCCTCGCCCGGAAACGCGCCGGGTTTGCTGATGCCGAGGTTGACGCCTTTAATAAGCAGCGGCTCCCACCGTCCATTGCGATATACTTGAAGATAGTCGCGCCCGACCGTCCCCGCCAAGCGGATGCCGTCCTGCTCCGCCGTTTCTGTAGCGACAGGCCGCTTCTTCTCCTCCTGATACGTTTTGATTTCTTGCAAAATGGCTTTCATCATCGGCACGTACACTTTCCAATAAAACGCCGTCTCATCATCCGGGCGGCTGCTCGCCGTCCACTTGCGCCATCGATCGAATCCAACCGTTTGGTAAATCGATGGCACACTGCCTTGATCGGCGTAATCGCCGCAAAAGTAGTACGACTGGTACGTGCGCGTCTCATAGCGGACAACGGCCGGAAACGAAACCGGAACCCCGATGGCGCGCAGCTTCTCGTTCCCGCGTTTGGAAAGCGACAACGTATAGGTCGCCAACACATCGTCCGGATCAAGCGGCTGGACGATGTCAAACCAGTACGAATAAGGAACGCGCTCGTGTTGGCCCCACCGCGCTTTCCCCGCTTTCGTATACGAAAACACGACGCCATCGCCGCCAAGATCGCGCCGGTCCAAAACCATCAACCGATCGCGTTCATCCACAAGCACAATTCCCGGACCGCGGAACGCAAACGGCGTTCCATATTGTTGTTCGTAGTTCTCCCTGACCCACGCCGGCACTTCCCGGCTGGATAAATCGGGGAAATAGCGCCCGATCCACCCCGTCCAATGCAAGCCGAACAGCGATTCAAACGACGCGCGCACCTCCTGCGCTGTCGGGTGGGCCATCGAGTTGAATTCGGCGATCAACGTGTTTCCCCCTTCCCGGGCGAACCGCCAAAGCGCCTTCACCGTCTCGCCGTCCAGCCCGCCGTGCACTTTCGCCGACCGCGCCCCGTCCGTCCGCTGGCGAACAAATTCTTCTTCATAGACGCCGTACGTGTCGGCGACATACACGGCATCATAGCGATCCATCGTGTTCGGAAACGGGCGCACTTCGTATGCCCCGCCGCCCTTTGGCACAAATCCGACATAATCGCGCGCCGCATCATACGCCTCACCATTCCGGTGCACGTACTTTTGCGCCCGGAGCAGCCAAACAAGCCCTTGGTGCTCGCGGTACGACCGATCCGGCACCGTGTCATCGACAATGAGCAGCTCAAGCTCCGTTTCCGGCTTCAACCACCAAAGCCAATACGGCGCCGACAGAAGCAGCACCGCCAAGACAATATACACATAAAGCCAGCGTAACACCTTTTTCTCCATCTTCCCACTCTCCCTCACACCCGGTATCTTCCTTATAACAAAAGGAGCGCTTGTCCGGCAAGAACAAACAGGCATTTCTGCCCAAAAAAGAAAAGAAACGCAGGGTCGTTCGTCTTCCCTCCGCTCCCTGAACGCGACCCAACGTCCGATCCCCGGACACGAAACAGGCCTCTCTGATGGCTTCCGAAAACATGAGTCCGTCCATCACTCACATCCACACCCTTGCCGATCAAGGATGTGAGACTGAACGCAAGGTGAGGACAAGCGGATCCGGCTCCCCAGCGCCGAACCGCTTTGGCCGCGTCCGCAAAACCTGCTATTGGAAAAACCGCGATGACGGTGTTGCATTCCCTCACTCCATCACCGGCTTTCGATGCGGCCATCCAACCGGGGCACGAAGTCGGCCTGCATCATTACCGTCAGATTACCGCTCCGCCACCGGCTCTCGCCGCGGCCATCCAACACGAAAAGGCAAGCTCCCAACAAGAGCCTGCCTTTTCGCCATGACCATCTATCGATTTGGTTCATATACATCCCACGTCCATTTGATCGACTCGACGATTTGCTCGGCCGCCTGTTCGGCTTCAAGCTCATTCAACACCACGCGGGAATGATGGAGGGCGTAAGCCGACTGCCGCTGGAAAAACAGCTGCTCCACCTCTTCCAACGTTTTGTTTTTCAGCACCGGGCGGCTGTCGACAATGAGCGGCAGCCGCTCTTCCTTCCAATGCTCCCACGACAAGTCAAGGAAAAAGACGATGCCGTGGGCCAAACAGGCGCGCCGCACGTCTTCCTGCAAATACGCGCCGCCGCCGAGCGAAAGGATTTTCAACCTTGTATTTGTGCATAAATCGACGATGAGTTCCCGTTCCACCTTTCGAAAATACGCTTCTCCTTTTTGCGCGAAAAGCTCCGGAATCGACATCCCTTGCCGCCGCTCGATTTCCGCGTCGACATCGATAAAATCGCGGTACAGCTTTTTCGCCACCAGCTGCCCGATCGTTGTTTTCCCCGCTCCCATAAAGCCGATTAAAATGATGTTCCGCTCGCGGAGCGGGATGGTGGTTTGCCTGCTCATGATGCATCCCCCTTTCGTGCCGAACCCGCTATATTTCCGTGTATAGCAGGAGGAAAAGTCATGGTCAAATAATCGTTTTCCAATCGCAGTTGCTTTTCAACAAAAACCGGTCAACGGCTGTACGTTTGCAAAATAGAAAGCACCGTCCGCACGTCATCGATCGGAATTTGCCCCGGAGCGGAGCTTTGGTTTCCGACAGCAAACGTCACCGCCGAACCAAACAGCCATCCAGCCAACCGAGTAATGGCGCCCAACCCCCCCATCGCCATCGTAATGAGCGGAATGGCAAGCTCGCGCCGCGCTTCTTCCGTCGCTTGCAACAAAACAAGCACATCTTCCGGCGATTTAGGCATAACCGCTACCTTGGCGATGTCGGCACCGTACCGCTCGGCTTGGCGCATGTCAGCCAAGAGCGTTTCCTTCCGCGGAGTGCCGTCAAAGTAATGGCGCGACACGACGAGCCAGACGCTGCATTCTTCCGTCATGCGGCGCACGTCGGCGATGCGTTCCCCATAAGCTAGCTCATAATCTACTAAATCGATTGCCCCGCTTCGACAGATTGCTTCGATCAACCGCCGCACTTCCGCTTCATTGAGCGGAATCGGCTGCCCCCCTTCCCGCTCGGAACGGATCGTAAACAAAATTGGAATCTCTCCCGCTATGTTCCGCAACCCGTTGGCCGTCGCCAATACGCGCTCTTGGTCATCAATCGCCCGAAAAAAATCAGCCCGCCATTCAAGCAAATCCGGTTGCTTCCGGCACACTTCCTCCGCCTCGCGCAACACTTTCCGGTCGTCTTCCCCAACAACGGGAGCGCAAATGCACGGCTCAGTACCGCCGATCCATATATTTCTGACCTTGATGGCCTTCGGTGAAATATTCATCGATGGTTCCCCCAATCATGGTTTGTCGAACAGAAAGCGGCGGCTAGCCGCAAAAAAAACTACCAAGTGGGCAGAACAGCATGGCCCATCTGGATCTCGCGATGACTCTGCTACGCTTATACAAACGGAAAGCAAATTGCTCTTTATTATAATCCGATTGCCCCCTCTCTTCCCGCCATGCTTCAATCGTCTCCTTTTCCCTTATTCATTGTCACTTACGTCCTCTCAACGAGACCCAACTTGATCAAGAGCACCTTTGTTTTACTATTGATCTTCTAAGGCAACAAAAGGCTGTTTTGCCCCCTTGCATCCCTCGAAAATAAATGTGGTTATGTCAACTTGTACAGTTGACTGAAATCATCATCGTCCAAAAGCTTGATATATAAGTTGCAATTTTG
>NZ_LDPD01000022.1:59819-66547 GCF_001026865.1 Geobacillus sp. ZGt-1
CTTTATTACAACCTATATAGATCAATTATTTCTTTCTTTCGATAATCGAAGAAAAAATCCTCATGCACACCTCTCCCGTTTTTGCAGCCGGGGTGTACAAAATGGGGAAAAGGGCGCTTCTGCTCACCGTTGCCGAAGCACCCGCTCAAGCCCCGCCGCCACCCCATCTTCTTCGTGGGAGGACGTCACCATGTCGCAGATGGCTTTCAGCTCCGGCTCGGCATTGTCCATCGCCACGCGATAGCCTGCGACCTTAAACATCGACAAATCGTTATGGCTGTCGCCAAAGGCGACCGAGTCGCGCACATCGATGCCGTAATGGGCGGCCAGCTGTTTGAGCGCCTCGCCTTTTGTCGCCCGTTCGTTGTTCATCTCAATATTGTGCGGGTGCGACGAGGTGACCGTGACGCCACGGAGCGCGGCGAATCGCGACGCTGCATCACGCAGCCGCTCGCGGTCAAGGGCGAAAATCAGCAGCTTATAGATCACCCGCTTCGGGTCGTCCCACACCGTGCGGATGTCGTCGACATACGTCACCCGCGCTTGCTGGAACTGCTTGTTCACGAGCCACTTCACCTCTGGCGCCGCATCGGCCATCCCGGAAGCGAGCGCCTCCCATTGGGCGCGGTTGTGCAGGCCGACATAGACCGCATCGCCCGTGTACGTCTCGCAATACAAATCGGACTGTTCGCGCACCCACTCAAGCGTCGGACGGACGATTGTCCGCTCGAGCGGCGCCTCGCTGATGACCGTGCCGTCTTCGAGCGAAACGACCGCGCCGTTTAAGCTGGCAATCGGGCAGATAATGCCCGCCTCGCGAAGCGGGGCGAGCGCGTCTTTGCGCGCCCTCCCTGTCACGACGGCGACGATGTGGCCCTGCGCCTGCGCTGCGGTGATGGCCGCCCGGTTTCGTTCACTGATTTTTCCTTCCCCGTTTAATAGCGTTCCGTCCATATCGAGTGCAATCAACATCTCTGATCCCTCTTTCTTTCGTCATGCCAAAAGCGGCTGGAAAAACGGTGTTCCGACAGAAGCAGGGGCTAGTGGAAAGTTGGAAATGTCCGCCCTCTTCTCTCCGCACGTCAGCGCCTGACTCCATCTGCTCTTGTTCTGCAACGCTTCCTTTTTATTCTGATAGCTGTCGGGTTCTTCGATCACAAACGGTGCGAACCATTGGCGCACTTCATCAGAACGAGGGGGATTTGTGCTCATCTTAACGCCCAGCTCACAAAAGTGGTGCTTGCCCTCCATTATAACAAACGAATGGAAAAATGGTGAAATGTTCTTCCTTCTCATAGTATAATAGATGAGAAAAATTCTCAACGAAAGCGAAGGGATCGATATGTGGATCGTGTATGCTTTGTTGGCGGCGGTGTTTGCGGCGCTGACATCGGTGCTGGCAAAAATCGGCATTGAAAACGTCAATTCCCATCTCGCGACCGCTATTCGCACCGTTGTCGTGCTCGTGCTCGCATGGCTGATCGTCTGGATGACAGGCGCCCATCAAGGCGTCAAAGTGATCTCAACGAAAAGCTGGGTGTTTCTCTGCCTCTCAGGAGCAGCAACCGGATTGTCGTGGCTTTGTTTCTACAAAGCAATCCAAATCGGCGATGTCTCGCGCGTCACCGCCATTGACAAGTCGAGCTTGGTGCTGACGATTTTGTTTGCGGCGATGTTTCTCGGCGAACCGCTGTCCGCGAAAGTGGTGATCGGGGTGCTGCTCATTACCATCGGGACATTGATCATGATGTTTTAGCCAGCCGCCTTCTCAATCGTTTAGCCTGTTCTTCTCGAAATATTGCCGCCATACTCAATTTTGGCAGTTTTCCATCAAGCCTATAGACAGGACAATCCAAAAGATGTTATGATAAATTTTATAGTGACCTAGAGCTTTTCTCCGCCCTCCACATCATTTCGGCATAGAGGACAGCTTTGGGGATCACCTTATGAAATAAGGTCTTCGTTGCGACCAAGAGTGTGTGAATGGCTTCACCGCTGCTTGTCAAACGGAGAGTAGCTTGAAAGGAGATCACTGAATGAATGATTTTCACCCGTTCGGCTGGTACGCGGCGAAAATGGCCCCGCATTTGCCGAAAAAAGCGTTTCAACCCGTGAAGTCCCGCTTGTTTGGAGGTTTGGCTTATGTAGGGCTCGTCATCGCCGGCATCCTCGCTGTGTCCCTTTTCCACCTCCATCCTGTATGGAACCTCCTCATCTCGGTTGTGCTTGGTTTCAGTTTTGCTGCGTTAGGATTTTTAGGACATGAAATTTTGCACGGCACCGTCGTCCGTACACCATGGCTGCGCGATCTTCTCGGAGCGATCGCCTTTTGGCCGCTTTGCACCGGTCCGAAGTTGTGGAGAAAATGGCATAACGCCAGCCACCATGTGCATACCCAGCATGAAGAAAAAGACCCGGACGCGTGGCCAAGCATGGAGAAATTAGCGAAAAGCCGCCTGCTCTCTTGGGTATACCGCATCCCGTTTCCGATTCGCGCGTTTTTCTCGTTTAGCTCCTTGTCGGTGATGTTTACCCTTCATTCGGTGCGGATGCTGTTTTACTTTTTCAAAGACTTTCGCCGGAAGAACCGCGCGGTTGTCCTGTTTCAATTTTTCTTGCCTTGGGCGACATGGCTCGGGCTGTTATGGCTTGTCGGCTGGGAAAAATGGCTGTTCGCCTTTTTGCTTCCGCTGCTCGTCGCCAACACGATCGTCATGAGCTATATCGCAACCAACCATCGTCTCAATCCGTTAGTGCCGGTCAACGATCCGTTGGCGAACAGTTTGTCGGTCACCGTGCCAAAGTGGGTGGATATCCTTCACTTCCACTTTTCGCACCATACTGAACATCATCTCTTTCCAGCGATGAGCTCGAAGTACTACCCGCTCGTGAAAAAACACATCAAACAAATGTGGCCCGACCGCTACCACGAAATGCCGATGGGAAAAGCGTTGGCCGCCCTTTGGAAAACGCCGCGCGTCTACTACGAGCACAACGAGCTCATCGAGCCGAAGCAAGGCCATGTGTACGGCACGCTCGGCAATGGGCTCAACCCCGACCGGATTGTGCATCGCGAGCTGGAAACGGAAAAACAGCCGCGCGCAGCCAAAAAACGGGCAAAAACAAAAAAAGCAGCGGGGCAAGGGAATTTGTAGAAAGGATGGGCTTTGCGGCCGTCCGCCTCCTATGTGGATCAAATAGCGGCGAAGAGGGGAAAAGAGCGCTTTTCTTTCGGCAAACCTGCGTTTCCGTTTATATGTGCACAACCAAAAGGTGCCCCGTCTGTGGGACACCTTTTTCCTTTTCACTGACGGCATTGGTCAATGCAAGCGACCAACCTTTTCTCAATATCTTCCGCGATTTCCTTCAACGCCGGCTCGTTCACCATGCCAACAAGCATTGTCGGCTTCGGCATGCCGATTTTCGTTGTGCCGTTCTCTTGATAGACAACGAGTTTACACGGCAAAAAGTAACCGACCAACAAGTTTTCATTTAACACCCGCGCCGCTTCTTGCGGGTTGCACACTTCGAAAATGACCATCGGTGTGGAAAAATCAAGCCCCTTTTCTTGCAGCTTTTCGGTCACGCTGAACCGCCAGAGCACGCCAAATCCTTCTTGTTTCAAGTTCTCTTCCAAACGCTCGATCGTTTCGTCCATGCCTGTTGGCACGTCAACCGTGTAATGGAACATCGCTCCTTCTTCCCTTCGTTATGTTTTCCCGTTGTTTAGCATGCCCAAATCGATCGCTCACCATCACGCAGAAAACGGACGGCGACACATGATCAGTTCCAGCGTTCACATGTCTTTTCCCGTGACCCGTCGCCTTTCAAGCGCTTCGATCATAAAATATCCACCCAAATTTTCACCGCCGTCGCCAAAATCAACACAGCAAGGATGACTTGCAGCACTTTCGTGTTTAGTTTTTGCCCCGCTTTCGCCCCTAGCGGAGAGGCAAGCAAGCTCGCGACGACCATGATGAGCGCCGGGATGTAATCGACTTGGCCGGTGGCGATTTTCCCGAACGTAGAGCCAATGGAGGAAATGAACGTAATGGCCAAAGACGTGGCGATCGTCATTCGCGTCGAGATTTTCAGGACCACGAGCATGACTGGCACAAGCAAAAACGCCCCCGCCGCCCCGACGATGCCGGACCCGACGCCGATGAGGAACGCCAAGGCGGCCGCCACCCCTTTGTTGAACGTCACTTGGTCAAGCGGAATGTCATCGATCCCTTTTTTCGGCACAAACATCATGATCGCGGCTAATGCCGCCAAGACGCCGTAAACGACGTTAATCGTTCCCTCGCTCATCAGCTTCGAGCCATAACCGCCGACAAAACTGCCGACAAGAATGCTTGCGCCCATATACAAAATGAGCGATTTGTTCAAATAGCCGCTTTTTCGATACGCCCACACGCCGCCGATCGTGGCGAAAAACACTTGCACCGCGCTGATTCCCGACACTTCATGGGCGCTGAACGCCGCCAGCCCAAACAACGGCGGAAGATACAGAAGCATCGGATATTTAATAATCGATCCGCCGATCCCCACCATCCCAGAAATAAACGAACCGACAAAACCGATGAAAAAGATGACAATGAGAAACGCGAGCGAAACATCCATCGATCATTCCTCCCTTTTCGTTTCAAAAGGGACGGGGCACGCCCCCGCCCCCTGTCAATCTGTGCCGCTTCTTTAGGCATGGGCATGATGCAGCGCGCAGCGGTTCGGGCCGATCTCAAGCTCCCGCTCTGTTTCGATATCCACGGTTTTGAGCCCGCGGTTGATGGCGACAATGTCTTCAAAGTTCGGCGGGGTTTCCGTCTTGGCGCTTTGGATGACAAGATCGATAAATTCGTCTTTCGGTTTGTTTTGCATCATCTCATTGCGGGCGCGGATGCGGCCCAACGTATCGCCGACATACCCCTCCGCGTTGATTTCTTCATCCAAGTTCGCGTAGTGCGCCGGCAAGACGATCACATCATCCGCCATGGCCGCCACTTTTTCATATACGGTGTGATACAAGTCTTCCGCCCATTCCGCCACTTTGCCGCCAAGGTCCGGCCGCCCGAGACCGCCGACAAAAATCGTGTCACCCGAGAACAGCCATTTGCCGTTGACAAAGAACGAGACGCTGCCTGGCGTATGGCCTGGCGTTTTCACGGCCAACACTTCCAAATGAACGTTGGCAAAGTCGATCGTGTCATGCTGCTCTAGCGGCTCGAAATCAAACACCGCTCCCTCGCTTTTCATCAAGTAGTACGTTGCCCCCGTTCGTTCGGCCAGCGCCTTGCCGCCGGAAAGATGGTCGGCATGCAAGTGCGAGTCCACGATATGCGTGATCTTCACCCCTTCTTGTTGGGCCACTTGTTCGTACACGTCAATAAACCGCAACGGATCGACGACAAGCGCTTCGCTTCCGGAGATGACCATATACGACAGGCATCCTTTGCCGACGCGGATGAATTGGTAAATTTTCAACTGATCATCTTCGTATACTTTCGCTTGATGGAGATGCTCACTCCACGCTTGCATTCCGCCTGCGAGCGTGTAGACATTGTGAAATCCGGCTTCTTCTAGCTGTTCAGCGACAAACGCCGCCGATCCGCCCTTCGCGCACACGACGACGATGTCTTTGTCTTTCGGAAGACGGTCGACAATCGAGTCAACCCCATCAATCAATTCAAAATACGGCACGTTCAAATAGTCAAAGTTTTTCCCTTCGATTTTCCAATCGCGAAAATCGCTTTCGTTGCGGACGTCCAAGATGAACAGCGATTCTTTGTTGAACACCTTTTCCGTCATTTGTTGCACGGTCATTTCTTTCACCATATTAACATACCCCCTAATGTATATTTGATTGTTAAAAAAGGCCGCTCATTACGATTGAGCGGAATCAAGCGGCCCGTTCCATTGCGACATGCCTGGAATGACGTTGCGCACACGGTCAAATCCTTTTTCGGCCAGCTTTTGCGCAGCCAAATCGCTCCGTGTCCCTGTGCGGCACACGACATAAATCGTTTTGTCTTTCGGAAGTTCGGCCATCCGATTTTCAAGCTCCCCAAGCGGAATTGAAACGGCGCCCGGAATATGGCCAAACGCATACTCCGCCGGTTCGCGGACATCCAAGACAAACGAATCAGGATCGTGAAGTTTTTCTTGCAATTGTTCATTCGATACGACATGAGGGAATGTCGTTTCTTTGCGTGTTTCACTTTCTGCTGCCTTGCGGATATAATGTTTCAAAACCCCATTTTCTTCAATTGTTCCTACATATTGATGCCCTGTGCTTTCCGCCCATGCTTTGATATCGGCTTTGGATCCCTTATCCGTCGCCTGCACTTCCAGCACTTGCCCCGGCTGCAATTCATTGATCGCCTTTTTCGTTCGAACGATCGGCATCGGGCAGGACAGTCCTTTCGCATCAACGGTCATATCAACTTTAATCATGAACGAATCCCTCCTTACGGCTTATTCGACAGGCCCTTCCCAGGCGAGCATGCCGCCTGTCATGTTGATGACGCGGTAACCGCGGCTGTCAAGAAACTCCGCGGCACGGCCGCTGCGGCCGCCGGAACGGCAGACGAGAATGTATTCCTCATTTTTGTCCAATTCATGCATGCGAAACTCGATCAAACCGAGCGGAATATTGACCGCTCCTGGAATTTTGCCCGCAGCGACTTCACCCGGCTCGCGCACGTCGATAATATGAAGAGATTCTCCTGCAC
>NZ_LDPD01000022.1:66977-72193 GCF_001026865.1 Geobacillus sp. ZGt-1
AAGACGTTCCTCCACTTCTTTAGGCGTGATCGTTTTCATCCTCATCCTCCTCTACTGCCAGGCGTTTAGGCCGCCTTTGACGTTCGTCACGTGCTGAAATCCCATTTTCTTTAATAATTTGCTCGCTTTTTGGCTTCTCATTCCGCTTTGGCAAATGACCACCACTTCTTTTTCTTTGGATAGTTCGTGAACGCGTGCTGTCAATTCGTGCAGCGGGATGTTGCGAAAGCCCGGCAAGTGGAAAGAGCGAAACTCCATCGGAGTGCGCACGTCAATATATTGCACGTCAGGTTCTTTTAACCGGCGTTTCAATTCCGCCGTCGTGATCATCCTCACTCCTTTCGGCGGAATGAAACGACTGGCGAGAAACCAAGCAAGCAAAACGAACAACACGATGTTGATGATGGTTTGCGACATACCATTCCCTCATTTTAAATAAATAAGTTCACATTTCCTTCCGAAGCATCGGCCAAATAGGCAGCCACCCCCGCAAACTCAATGCCGTCGATCAATTCTTCCGGCTTCAGTCCAAGCAAATCGACCGTCATTTGACAGGCGACAAGCTTCACGCCTTGCTCTTTCGCCATCTCGATCAACTGCGGAAGCGGCATGGCGTTATGCTTTTTGATCACCTTTTTGATCAGCTTCGGGCCGATGCCGGCAAAGTTCATGCGCGACAGCCCCATGCGGTCCGCGCCGCGCGGCATCATCTTCGCGAACATCTTTTCAAGAAACCCTTTTTGCACCGGAACGGGCGCCTCTTTCCGCAAGGCATTCAGCCCCCAAAACGTGTGGAAAATCGTCACGTCATGGTCGTAGGCAGCGGCGCCGTTGGCGATGATGTAAGCCGCCATCGCCTTATCATAGTCGCCGCTGAACAAAATGATCGTCGTCTTTTTCTTCGGCTGTGTCATCTTGCTACCTCCTCTCCTTATACCTGTATGGGTATACAAAAAGGTGAAAATTATCCTTTTTGAATCCAGAACATCAACACACCATTGTCTTCTTTCATATCAAGCACCGTATGGCCGCTCGCTTTCGCCCATGCCGGCAAATCGTTTTTCGCCCCTTTATCGGTTGTGTGCACCTCGAGCACTTGACCTGATTGCAATTCGTCCATCGCTTTTTTCGCTCTCACCACCGGCATCGGGCAAGCCAATCCTTTGGCATCTAATACTTTTGCGACGTTCATGATGATGACCTCCTTCACACCAGAAATTTTATTACTATTACCCCTATGGGTATATTACCATGAGAAAAAGAACGTTGTCAACACCTTTTTGTGAGCAACGCATTAACGGCTTTTAACCAACAGTTCGATGGCTTCTTTGACAAGATGGTCTGTGCTTTCTCCTTTTTCCATGTTTTCCCGCAGGCAATGTTCCAAATTGGTACTGACGATCACCGCAATGGCGCGGTCAATGGCATTGCGCGCCGCCGACAGCTGGGAAACGACGCTCTTGCAGTCTTTGCCTTGTTCCATCATGCCGAGGACACCTTTAATTTGTCCTTCAATCCGTTTTAAGCGGTTTTTGACTTCTTTGTTATATTCCACCGGCTCGTTCTCCCCCTTTCTTGACAATCACAAGCCGCGATTGAGTAGCTTTTCACCTCATAACCGTAGCGGCGCAACAGGCGGATGCCGACGTTTTTTTCGATGTCATCCTGAACGATGATATGAAGCGGCTTTGGCGGAATATCCCGCGCATGCCGTTTCAAATACGCCACCGGAATATGCAACGCTTGGCCAAATATGGAGCCGTTGCTTTCATTATAATCGCGCAAGTCAAGAAGAAGCAAGCCGTCCGGCACCTCTTCTACCGGAAGGCATGGGATATGTTTTACAGGATAGTAGCGTCGATACAACGCTGCGCCCAAAAGAATGAGAAAGAATAACAAACTGCTAACGATCAACGGTTCACCCCCTCTATTCACCCTATGCATGATCATTATATACCCTATACGGTATAATGACAATAAGAAATATTTTCCTCAACAATTGGTTATTCCCAGCGAATCAAAAGACCATAGACAGCCGGGTGAAAACAGACAAGTTCCACGTTGCCCGCCTTTTGTTTCACATAGGAAAACAGTTCATCCGACGGAATCCGCTCATGGAGCGGCGGCCCCATTTCGCTTTCTATCGCTTCCCATTCAATCAAAAGAAACGTCCCGTCCGGCTTCATCACACGGCGAATTTCATCAATGGCAGCATCTTTTTGTTCCACTTCATGAAAGACAAACGCCATGATACCTTTATCGATGGAGCGGGAAGGTAGCGACGTCGAAACGACATCCGCGACTTGGTATTGTATGTTCGTCATCCCTAGCTGTTGCGCCCGCTGCTTTAGCAATTCGATCATCTCAGGCTGCACGTCAACCGCATATACGTTTCCGTTTGTTGCTTGCGCCAACGGAATCGTGAAATAACCGTTCCCTGCCCCTAGATCCATAATCGTATCGTCCGGTTTCACTGACAACACCGAAACCGCCTTCTCCGGGTCGATCCATTCTTTGCGCTTCGGATCCAACAACCGTTCCGCATGTTCATGATGAAAACGATGCCCTGTCATTCGTTCCCCTCCGATTCCTGACTTTTCATTTTAATCGTATTCTCCATTTTCTCCTTCATCAACACAGGATCATAGCATTAAACAACTGCTGCGCGGTTTGGTTTCCAGAACTACGAAATCTCAATTGTTCAACCCGATGAAAAAAGCCGGCATTCGAAAACGCCGGCTCCTTTTTTATCGAACGGCGCAACGGTTTGGACCGATTTCCATTTCCCGTTGTTCGTCTTCTGTCGGATGCAGTTTCCCCATATTGGTCTGCCGAATTTCCTGATAAGCGTTCGGTTGCGGCGGCAAGTTTTCTGTCACGGTACGACGAAACTCTTCATCACTAGAAATATTCAGTCCGTGATTTTTCTTATACAAAATCCCCAACCGTTCCGCCACACTGCCGTCCTCGTTCATTTCCTTCGGCCCCATATAATGGGCTGGCAACACAATTAAATCATCCGCCAATTGTTTATAACGACGATAAAGGGTTTCCCGCAGATCGCTCACCCAGTCTTGCGCTTTCCCCGCCAAATCTGGGCGTCCGATCGAATCAACAAACAAAATATCGCCGGTTAATAAATATTGATCATCTACAATAAACGATGTACTGCCGATCGTATGTCCCGGTGAATACAACGCTTCAATCACGACATGGCCAACGTGGATGCGGTCGCCATCTTGAATCGGTGTGTAGGTAAACGTCACCTCTTCTGCGTCTTTCGGCGGCAAGTAATACGTCGCACCCAGTTCTTCCGCCAACTTACGCCCGCCAGAAATATGGTCGGCATGCAAGTGCGTATCGAGCACATGCTTGATTGTAATGCCGTGTTCGTTCGCAAAACGGACGTAAGCGTCAGTCATGCGGTTCGTATCGATCAACGCCCCCTCACCGTTCGATTCGACAAGATACGAGAGACACCCTTTGCCAAGGCGGACGAATTGGTAAATCGTCCCTCCGCTTTTCAGCTCACCGATTTTTACGGGTTCCAAATGCTCGCTCCATGCCTTCATCCCGCCTTCGATCGAATAGGCGTTCACATAGCCTGCCGCCTCCAGCTGCTCAGCCACAAACTCTGACGAACCGCCCTTCGCGCAAACGGCATAAATCGTTTTGCTTTTCTCTTTCGGCAAACGGTCCAAATATGGTTCAATGCCATCCAACACTTCAAAATACGGAATGTTGACGACTTCGACTCCTTTTCCTTCAATACGCCAATCAGCAAAATCTTCGGGATTGCGGGCGTCTACGATAAACAACTCCTCGCCGCGCATAATTTTATTGGCGATCTCTTTGACCGAAATCGTTTTTGCCAACGATATCCCCTCCTGATCTTATGGTTTTGTCAATGGTCCATTATTCTCAACGATGATTCGTCTGATTCCACAATGCCATAATGGCATCTGGATCATACCCGAGCACCCAACGGCCACCGATTTCGATTTGGGGCACGCCCATTTGCCCCGTCGTTTCCACCAGTCTGCGCGCTGCTTCCGGGTCGAATTCGACATTCACTTCTTTAAACGGAATCCCTTGAGCGCGCAAAAAGTTTTTCGCCATGACGCAGTACGGGCACGTCGTTGTAGTATAAACAGTAACTTGTGCCATGATTCTCTTTCCTCCTCTCCTTCGATTAGAAGGCCAATGTAATATCGGCGTCTTTCGCAAACTGCAGGAACGTCGCCGCCCCCGCTACTTCAATGCCATCGACGAATTGGTCTTTGTCAAGCCCCATGACATCCATCGTCATTTGGCAAGCGATCAGCTTCACACCCATCTCTTGCGCCATTTGAAGCAATTCGGCAATCGATGGAACGTTCGCTTTTTGGAACCCTTGTTGAAAATGTTCCTTCCCTTCCGGAATCGGCAATTGTTTGTGCGCTTCTTTATGGATGAGATTCAACCCCTCAAACGTGAAAAACACCCCGACCTCCGCGTCTGCCGCCGCAGCCGCTGTCGCAATGTTAAACACTTTGTACGCATCAAACAACCCGCCGTTTGCTGCAATAATCGCCACTTTCATCGAAAACAACCTCCTTGAATATTTTCGTCATTATGTTTGAGTACTTAACTCAATTCTATACATACATGCTGCCTAGACCCATACATATACATGTATGTGTATTACACTAACCATGTTATCGAATGCTTTTTTGTTTGTCAACAAAAAAGCAGCGTTATTTTCGCTGCTTTTTCGGCGCATCCCCATATTCCCCTGTATCCAATTCCACAGTCACTCACGTTGATGCTCCAAAGAACCATCCACCATAACCCCTATTGAGACACGAACTAAGACGATGGCTATAAACACTTTCTTTACGAACGGCAAAGAAAACAGCCACCCGTGTTCTTTACTTCTTACTATTACTTCGTTCCATTTTCATATCCCCATCAACACTACTTCGCACGATTCATTACACTTTGATTACGGTAAAAAACTTTCTCAGAAGCCACGGCCCTGGCGCAAATCTTAACTTCAACTCCCATGCCCCAACGCCTGCAATCCGATATTGACGAGCCAATTTCATTTTCTGCCCCATGCTTCTGACATCTTCAAACCATACCTCATGGATATTTCCTAGCTCATCCTTATACCGGAAAAACGGCGATTCATATTCCAATGAATACTGAATGGGCGATTGATACCGCATAGCAGT
>NZ_LDPD01000022.1:72261-73670 GCF_001026865.1 Geobacillus sp. ZGt-1
AAAACCGCCTCTTGGTTGGAGAGAGCATCCGCCAATGTCCCGGGCTGGTACGGAATGATCCAATCGTATCCATATAATGGGAGTCCGAGCAGTATTTTTTTTCGAGGCACACGTTCGACAGCAAACTGAAGAGCGGATTTCACCTCCTGAATCGGAGCGACTGGACCTGGCTCACTTGTTAAATGGTGCCAATCGTATGCCATGATAAACATATAGTCGACGACAGCGCCAATGCCGCCGTAATCGTAGCCTTTGAGCCAAGGGATCTCCTCGCTTGTTTTCGCTGGAACGGCGATCGTCAAAACATATCCAGCCGGTTTTAACCGATCGCGCAGTTGACGCAAAAAGCCAGTAAACAAATCACGATCCTCGCCGCGAATTTGCTCAAAATCAATATTGACACCACCATAGCCCTTTCGTGACACTAAATAAAAAATGTTCTCAACCAAATTCGCTCTCGCTTCCGGATTGTTCAGCACTTGGCTCGCCAGTCTCGGACTAAACCCGTCGGATGTTAGATTCGTCACTACCGCAATGGGTGTGACGCGGTTTTGCCATGCTGTTTCAATCGCTGCGGCGTCATCCTGTATCGTGACAATATCGCCATTGGGAGCGAAACGATATTCGAACAAAGCGATGTATGATGAATACGGAGCAAAATCCCGCACGAGCGCCCGATCTACGTTCGGTTCACGGAGAATATAATAGGCTAACGTTATGGCTCGATACGAAGAAATATCAGCAATAAAAATTTTCATTCCTGGATACATTCTATACGGATTCACTGTCGGGTTGGCGGACCGCAACTGTTCGACCGTCACAAATGCCTTCCGTGCGATGGCGCTGAGCGTGTCCCCTGGCTGTACTGTATACGTATAGATCGGGATCAATAATGCTTGACCAGGCACAATATTCGTTTCAACTAAGCCATTGACAAGACGCAGACTTTCCAACGGATAATCGTATCGCCTGCTGATGGAAAAAAGCGTATCTCCAGGCTGAACAGTGTGAATAAACATGATGGCCCCTCCATTGCATGGAACCACAAAGTTTCCGACATGATGATATATATATATGCCTGTTGCCTGCATCTGCACCTTGTCTCGCTATCTTCTGTACCCCATTGTATGTGTTCTACTCCTCATTGTAGCATGTATGATCCCCCCTAGAGCGCTCTCTTTTTTTCTTTATACTGCACACATTGAACTCCCCTTCTTCCTTCCTGTAAGACAATGAGGGGCCGCCTTGTGTCGCGGACTCCTCCTTGTATGTAATCTCCAATACATCCTATATAGATGCACCATGAAAAGTTAACTTCTCGATTACGCTGCACACCCCAGGCGTTGCAGCACTTCCCCGGGGCGTTCATGAATGTAGTCCACAAACCGGGCAATGGCTTGGGCGATATC
>NZ_LDPD01000022.1:74906-77798 GCF_001026865.1 Geobacillus sp. ZGt-1
TTCGCCCACGTAATCCCTTCCCGTTTCAGCACCGTATCAAACTGATACGGCGGCTCATGGTCGACCAAATACCCGTCGATGACCGCCTCGCGATACGAATACGTAAACACGGGCGGGCCGAAAATGTCCGTCGTATGCAAGGCGGGCGTCGCGGTCAAACCGATGCGGACGGCATCGAAGTAATCGAGCACTTGCCGATACTTGCTTACATAATCGCGATGGTCTTTAAACTCCAGCTCGATTTCGTTCATTTCTTTATCCAACGTATAGCCGCGGTGGGCTTCGTCGACGATGATGCAGTCATACTGGTCAATCGGCGGAACGTCTTCGGGACGGTCGTTGTAAAAAATGCGCTTCAACATTCCTTGAACGGTGGCGATATGCACTTTCGTCTCCGGATCGGGCTTTTGGTCGTACAGCGACTGCAAACCGTAAATCTCGGCAAACGTCTGAAAGTGCTCCATTCGGCTTTCTTTAAACGCCGCTTCCGCTTGTTCGGCGAGCGCTTTTCGATCAACGAGAAACAAAATGCGCCGAAACCGTTTCGCTTTGAGCAAGCGGTAAATCAAGCCGATCGCCATGCGCGTTTTTCCCGTTCCCGTCGCCATGGCGACAAGCACGCTCCGGCGCTTGTCTTCAAGCGCCCGCTCAACAGCCTGAATCGCCCGCACTTGGTACGGCCGCAGTTTCAAATAATCAAACGTTTCATCACGCAGCCGCTGTTCGGATCGTTCAATGTCTTGTTCCAGCAGCTGTTTCAACCCGTCCGGCGTATACCAGCCTTGCAGCGGGCGCGGATGGTTCGTCGATTTCCGGGCGTCCAAAAACCAAATGCCGGACTTTTGTTCAAGCTGTTTCACGTACGGACGGCCGTTGGTGGCGAACAAAAATGGAACGAAATACTCCCCCCACGGCTCGTGAATCACTTCTTGCCCATGGCGCACAACGAGACGGGCGTATTGTTTTGCCTGTTCGATATCGGCGGGGATGTCTTTGCTTGCGCGTTTCGCTTCAATGAGGCCGACCAGCTCCAAGCCGATAAAAAGAGCATAATCGGCAACCCCGTGCCGAAGCGGCCATTCGGCAATCGCCAAATTCCGCCCCTTCTCTGGCCGCGCGCCTTTGGCAAAGCGCAGTTTTTCCGAATCAGCCTCCCAGCCAGCCGCCCGCAGCTGTTCATCGATGATGAGGCGCGTCTCTGCCTCAGTCAGTTCGAAATTCGCCACCGCCCGCCGCGAATAGTCACGCCGCTTTTGTTTTTCCTCGGCACTCGTATACAGCCCCGTCTCGCGGATGTGCGAAAGCTCCGCTTCCAAGTCGGCAAGCCGCTGTTTATACGATTCGATGAGCCGATTCAGTTCATCCGTCGATTCAGATGATGGCGGCAGCGGCTCTCGATACTGGGGAGCTTCGAACGACCAGTCACCGTACACTTCCATAAACCATACAGCTAGGCGAAACGCCATGTGCAATAGCGTCTTTGCCTCATGCACGTCCCCATAATGGGGATCATGCACCGCTTGATTGCCTTTTAAGCGGATCATCGTGAAGATGTCATATATCTCTTTTGGGATGATTTGTTCATACAGCAGCACCTTGAGGCGGTCTTGCTGATCGGTGCCGCGCTCTTCGCGAATGCCTTCGAGCGCCAATATGTATTTCGTCATCGCCTCGGCCAACTTTCGCAGCTCGCTGATCGCCACGTTTGGGTTTTGATGCACATGCCGCTCGGCCGTCTCCCCTACTCGGGCAAGCACATCCCATTTTCCTTCTAGAAATTGAAAGTTATGCGCCATGTCCATCCCTCATCTTTGTCTCTTTTGCAACTTTCTTCTTTTGCCATTATCATATCATGAAAAAAAGCCCGCTGAAAACGGGCTGTTTGTGTTCCCAGACAGGACCATAAAAAAGCGAACAAGGGCGGTTGCTGTCCTCAGTGTCATTGCTGATGTGAGAATCAACTCGCGATGGCAAGGAAAGAGCAGCGCCAATGAAACATCTTTTAACCAATTCGAAATCTTTGATTGCTCATGATTTCATCAATCATCTCATCTATGTCATCCTTACGTTTCCCGCTAGTATCCAAAAGATGCTTTCGATCGAATCCTGATGCATGGAACTCATTCAGCAAAATGAGGCAGCGTTCCCCCATTTGTTGCTCGGGGGCCCTCATCTCATCCCTTTGCCTTAACGTTTTCCCATCTGCCCACAAAACAACATACATAACCGTTACGTTTAAATCCTTTACATTTTCATACAACCATATCGCTTCTTGGGGAAAGGCAATATAATCCACTACCACATCATTGCCGTATTTTACAAAATTTCTTGCAAGACTTAGAATATTATCCCAAATTAATGAAAGCTCTTCTTTACTTTCCCACGGTTTTTTCCGTCCATTGATATGCATATGGCTGATGTCATCGCCGGAAATATACGCACTACGCTCCAACTTGTTCGCCAATGCTGTTGAAATTGTTGATTTGCCAACTCCAGCGGGGCCTGATATGACATAGACTGTTCTTGTTTGATGATTTTTCATATGCATCCCTTTTTACCTGCTCAATATAGTTTTATTACCCGTGGTAATAAAAACGACAACATAAACCTGAATCCGTGATAAAGACGCGTTCAAAGCTGCCAAGAAAACTGGATCAATCAACAAAATATTGCACTCGGGGTTTTTCACCTAAATAGGTGAACATTCGAAATGGAGTCGAAGTCTCGGCACGATTGGGCTTCCCAGCATTTTGGATACACTTCTGTCACAGATTCGGGATAAACAAAAAATCCCTTGAAGCCTTCTAGCTCAAGGGATTTCACTCGATGATTCCGACTGGGCTCGAACCAGCGACCTCCACCCTGTCAAGGTGGCGCTCTCCCAGCTGAGCT
>NZ_LDPD01000022.1:82051-82172 GCF_001026865.1 Geobacillus sp. ZGt-1
TATATAAGTTGCAATAAAGATTTTCCGATTGTTCGATTCTGTTTTCCTTCATAACAAGTCATTTTGATAGAATGCAGCGGGCGTTCTACTGGATGTAAAACAAAGTTTCAACTTATATAGA
>NZ_LDPD01000217.1:0-4676 GCF_001026865.1 Geobacillus sp. ZGt-1
ATTGTGATTATAATAAAAAATCAAATAGTCCTAATTAAGATACTAAAACAAGTTTTTTGTGCTGTAAATAACCAATTTTATTTCTTATTTGTATCTATTTTCGTTATTAAAATTCCATAACGGTATAGAAAAGGGGAAATTATGAAGTACGAAATCGATGATCTGGATCGACAAATCATTAAACTGTTATCTCGGGATGGTAGGATGTCTTTTACAGAAATTTCCAATAATTTGAATGTTACGGAAAAAACAGTGCGGATGAGGTACAAAAATTTAATCGATCATGGGATTCTCGAAGTGGTGGGAGTCGTGAATCCAATAGCTCTTGGGATTCGCGCAGGGGCGATCATTCGTTTAAAAACGGAAGCGAACAAGTTAATGGATGTGATTGAACAGCTGAAGAAAATAAAAGAAGTTCGCTATATTACGTTAACTTCTGGAAGCTACCAACTTTTAATCCAAATTGCAGTGCCCAGTCAAGATGAAATCACTGAAGTAGTAAAAATGCTAAATGGTGTACACGGGATTCTTGAAATGGATACGATCGTACAGCTCGAAGTATATAAAAACACGTTTGATTATATTTAAAATCGTTAGCTGTTTATAAATTGAAAAAGAAGGGGTGTTGTTGCTATGAAAATTTTTATTTCAGCCGATATGGAAGGGATCTCTGGTGTGGCAACCAACCAACAATTAAAAACGAACAGTGAATACCAGCGGTTCCGTAAGCTCATGACTCAGGACGTCAATGCAGCGATTGAGGGTGCTTTTTTAGGAGGAGCGACGGAAGTAGTGGTTGCTGATGGCCATGGCAATATGTCCAACATCCTGATCGAGGAATTGGATCCGCGGGCGCGCCTTGTCTCTGGGAACAATCGCGTGATGTGTCAGCTCGAGGGGCTTGATGATAGCTTTGACGGGATTATGTTTGTTGGCCATCATGGACGTGAAGGTGGATCGGAAAGGACCGTAATCAGTCATAGTTTGGCCGGCATCTGTGTGAATGAGATCAAGATTAATGGCCGTGTTGTTGGGGAAACAGAGATGAATGCGTTTGTTGCAGGTTATTACAACGTACCGGCCATTTTTATCTCGGGTGATGATGCTTATGTGAAAGAAGTGCTTGAAACGTTGCCTCACGTTGAAGCGGCTGTAGTCAAGCGCGGGATTGACCGCTTTGCGGCGGAGTTGCTTCACCCGACAAAAGCGCATGAGTTAATTAGAGAAAAAGCGAAACAGGCCGTACAGAAAGCGAAACAATGCCCTCCGTTGAAACTAGAAGGGCCGGTTACCTTTGAAATTGGATTTAAAGGACCAAACCAAGCGATGATGACAACGACATTACCGACAGTGACATTAATCGGCCCGAAAACGATCACGTTTACATGCAATGATATCGTCACTGCCTATAAACATATGTGGGGATGTGTCATTATCGCCATGACGGCGACGAACGGCGTGCTAGGGCATGTGAATGCTTAGAACAAGGGAGGGGAATGACCGTGTACGTCATGAAACGTCTGGTGACAATGGTTGTCACCGTTTGGCTCATCGCCACATTAACTTTTATCATCATGAAATCGATTCCCGGTGATCCATTTGCTTCCGACGCTAATGTGTTGCCTGAAGAAGTATTGCAAAACATTCGGGCGAAATACAACTTGGACAAGCCACTGCCAGTCCAGTATGCATTGTATATGAAAAATTTAATAACGTTTGATTTAGGACCATCGATTCAGTCTGAAACAAGGGACGTAAATACCCTTATCGCAGACGGATTCCCTGTTTCCACGCTTCTTGGATTGCAAGCGTTGGTGATTGCCGTTGTGTTTGGATTGTTGCTTGGCATTATCGCTGCGCTAAACCATAATAAGCTGCTTGATCATATAGCGATGTTTATTGCCATTGTAGGCATTTCTGTACCAAGTTTTATTTTAGCGCCATTGTTAATCAAATATTTTGCTGTTGAGTGGGGAGTTTTGCCTGTAGCGTCTTGGGGAACATGGGCCCATTCCATCTTGCCGTCGATCGCGTTGGCTGCCACCCCGATGGCAGTGATCGCCCGTTTTATGCGTTCTAGCATGTTGGAAGTGATGCAACAAAACTATATCAAAATGGCAGAGGCAAAAGGGCTATCCCCGATCGCTATTGTCATCAAGCATGGCATACGAAATGCTATTTTACCAGTCATTACATTTATCGGCCCGTTATTTGCTGTTTTAATTACCGGAACATTCGTTATTGAGAAAATCTTCGCTATACCAGGGTTAGGAAAATATTTTGTCGACAGCATCTTTAACCGTGACTATCCGGTTATTTTAGGCACGACGGTTTTCTTCAGCACGATTCTTGTCATTACGTTATTTCTTGTCGACCTGTCATATCGCTTGATTGACCCAAGAATTAAGTTGACGAGCAGGGGGGAATGAGCGTGATTTCAGCGAAAGAAGAGGCCGACTTATTTCGTCCTATCGACCGTAGCAAGCTTCAGTCAGATGCCATTCAAAGACCGAGTCTCAGTTTTTGGAAGGAAGCCGGTTTGAAAATCATCAAAAATAAAATGGCGATGTTCGGGGCGTTGCTCTTATTATGCATCGTTATTATGGCCATTATTGGACCTCACTTAGTTCCATATAGTTACGATGATCAAAGTTTAACGAACGGAAATCAACCGCCTTCCAGCAAACATTGGTTTGGAACAGATGATTTAGGGCGAGATATGTGGTCGCGCACATGGTATGGCGCTCGCATATCGTTGACGGTTGGTTTTGTGGCCGCTCTCATCGATTTGGTTATCGGGGTGTTGATTGGTGGCGTCTCAGGATATATGGCAGGAAGAGGAAAACTAGGAGATCGAATCGACAACATTTTAATGAGAATTGTCGAGGTATTGTATGGCATTCCTTACCTATTAGTTGTGATCTTGCTCATGGTTGTGATGGAGCCGGGGTTATGGACGATCATTGTCGCGCTCTCGATCACTGGATGGGTAGGGATGGCCCGAATTATTCGCGGCCAAATTCTTCAGTTAAAGCAACAAGAATACGTTATGGCGGCCCAGAAACTGGGAACGTCTCATGCAAAAATTATTTTCCGACACTTGCTGCCCAACACGTTAGGAATCATTATTGTAAATTTAACGTTTACGATTCCTCAGGCCATTTTTGCTGAATCATTTTTAAGTTTTTTAGGATTAGGCGTACAAGCCCCATTTGCCAGCTGGGGGACGATGGCGAATGATGCTTTGGGGGTCATCTTAAGCGGCCAATGGTGGAGACTGTTTTTTCCGGGTCTCATGATCTCGTTAACCATGTTCGCTTTTAACGTATTTGGAGATGGCTTGCAAGATGCATTAGATCCGAGAAGAAAGTAGGGGGTGATCATTTCAATGGGCCATCTATTGGAAGTAGAACATTTAAAAGTGATATTCCCGATCTACGGTGGGGAAGTGCAGGCGGTTCGAGATGTTTCGTTTTACATTGATCAAGGAGAAGTGGTTGCTATTGTCGGGGAGAGCGGGAGCGGCAAGACCGTGACCGTGCAAACTATTATGGGGTTAATTCCAAGAAAAAATATTAAAGAAGGAAAAATTCTCTTCAACGGAAGAGATCTCACTCATTTATCCAAAAAAGACATGCGAAAATTAAAAGGTTCAGAAATTGGGATGGTTTTCCAAGATCCAATGACTTCATTAAACCCAACGATGAAGATCGGCAAACAGATTGCAGAAGGGATGCGGAAGCATCAAAAACTATCAAAGATCGAGGCGAAACAAAAGGCAGTCGATCTGTTGAGGCTAGTAGGGATTCCGAACGCGGAAGAAAGATATCACCAATATCCCCATGAGTTCAGCGGCGGAATGAGGCAGAGAGTAGTGATTGCGATCGCTTTAGCCTGCAATCCCAAACTACTTATTGCTGATGAACCGACGACGGCATTGGACGTAACGATCCAAGCGCAAATTCTCCATTTAATGAAAGAGCTGCAGCAAAAGATGGGCACGTCGATCATTTTAATTACCCATGATTTAGGAGTAGTGGCCGAAATGGCGCAACGGGTGATCGTTATGTATGGCGGGACGGTCGTGGAAACGGGGGATGTTTTCGATATATTTGAAAACCCCAAACATCCGTATACATGGGGGCTGTTGCAATCGATTCCGAATTTGCACGAAAAGGAAAAAAGACGTTTAGTGCCGATCGAAGGGGCACCTCCCGACCTTTTTTCACCGCCAAAAGGCTGTCCGTTTGCTCCGCGTTGCCAATATGCAATGGAAATTTGTGTTAAAAAAAGCCCTCAGGAGTTCGTTATTTCCGAAGGACATACAGCGAGATGCTGGCTGAATGATCCGAGAGCTCCAAAGGTGGAACCACTGGTTGCAACGGGGAGGGAGCAGTGAATGTCCGAAGAGATTTTGCAGGTGGAGAACGTAAAAAAATATTTTCGGATTGGCCCGAATCAAACGGTAAAATCGGTCGATGACATTTCGTTTTCGATTCGCAAAGGGGAAACATTTGGATTAGTGGGAGAAAGTGGAAGTGGAAAATCGACGTTAGGGAAGATGATTGTAGGCCTCCATGCTCCGACTTCTGGCACGATTCGTTTTGACGGCCATGAGTTGGCGGGTGATTTGGACCGATCGACAAGGAAAAGGTTGAACCGGGAAATGCAGATGA
>NZ_LDPD01000218.1:0-399 GCF_001026865.1 Geobacillus sp. ZGt-1
AATTTTGCACGGCTATTTGGCATGATGCAGTTCCTCCATTGCCAGATCAACTTGGCGGAATCCTTTTTGCTTCATTCCCTTCTATTCTAGAAACAGTCAAGTACCACTTTTGGCGAAGATCCAAAATGATATGTATTTGGACATAAATGGTAACCCGGTGGCAAAGGGATCAAAAGCTTCGCATATTGTGATTAATAGGGGGAAGAAATGATGAGAATATCTGATTTTCTTAAAAGATATAATTTACATGGGAGTTTAATTAATAATGTGGAATATGATTCCACTACAAAAAGAGTATCTATTGAAACTGAGTTATGTAAATGGCAGCAATTTGATTATGACGAAACTAAAGATCCTGAAATGATTGAGGGATTCATTGTTTTTGAAGATGTAACATAT
>NZ_LDPD01000219.1:0-725 GCF_001026865.1 Geobacillus sp. ZGt-1
CATTTACAGTGGTTCTTGATGAACAAGGGGAAGTATCTCAACGATACCAAGCTCAGGCGATTCCGACAAGCTATGTGATCGATTCAGCAGGAATCATACGGAATAAAATGATTGGACCAATGAGCAAAGATTGGATGGTGGAGCAGATGAAGCAAATAGACTAAAGGCAAAGGAGACAGTGAGGATGGAAAAGGAACAACGACAGACGACGGAGGATTCGAAATATATTCAACAACATTTGGCGAACGAGCGAACCTTTCTCGCTTGGATTCGTACATCGATCGCGGTGGTCGGGATCGCGTTTTTGGTTATCAATTTGCATGAAAAGTCAACAAGCAGCGCATTGTCTACGGTGATTGTCCAATGGATCGGAGCGTTGGCGGTTGTGATTGCGATCTGCACGATTATATTTTCAACGGTTAGTTACGTGATAAAAACAAAACAAATTAATGAGCAGACATTCCGACCGTCACGCCCGTTAATTTGGTTTTTAGCGGCTTTGTTGTTGCTGATTACCGGATTGTTCGGTTACTATTTTTTTAGTTTGTTTTGATGGAATGGAAAACGTCAACACGTTCCCGCTAGACTGACGGTTTGGGAACGAATCTCTATGGGTGAAATGATGTCAAGAGCGATGGCGAAAACAAAAGGGACGGATCATTCGCTCCGGTCTTTTGAACAACATACTGTTGCCCACTTCATTTGATGTGTGAGTAAAATATTTG
>NZ_LDPD01000220.1:0-242 GCF_001026865.1 Geobacillus sp. ZGt-1
ACCAATGTCGTCGACCCCCTGGGGTTTTTGCGTCATTGGAGGTCGACGACAAACGAAGACTGCTTCCTAGCGTTTGGCGTGCCTTGTTTGCCGATTGCTGTTTGCCTAAGCGAGGGCAAGCGCTCGTCATGCGGTGAATAAAACCGGGGCGCCGCCTGCCCATCCATCGCAGGCAAGACGAATACAAACATTGGAATCCCAACACTTGCATGAACAAGGGCGAGTGCTAACTTTTTATGTCT
>NZ_LDPD01000221.1:0-5971 GCF_001026865.1 Geobacillus sp. ZGt-1
GAATATATATGTCTTTGATTTCATCGATTTTCAAAGGAGCTACAGCTCCTGTGTTTACATATTTAAACACATATAATGATGGTAAAGGTCGACCATTAAAATCAAACAGCGCTTGATTATCTACAGCACTTCCCCCATGCCATATCGCCGCATCAGGATCATATTCAGCAGCAAAACTAGACGCCCAACCAGATCCATATTTTTCCCACTTTTTCTCGTTTTGCTTCAGACGTTCAGGAGGGCCAACAGGAATCCATGCAGGTTCCCAGTAAAACACCCCGATCCCCCGTTTACCTACAGCCGCCACCGCCTGAATCACATCTCGAATCGAGTTCGCTTGCCCTTGGACAGTAATCGGATAGTTCAGTATTTGTCCAGAACTCTTTGGAGCTGTATTTTCATGGCCGTCTCCATCTTTTTTCGTATATGGATACGATGTTTCTGCCACCATCACTTTTTTATGATACGTATTGGCTACATGTTTCAACACAGACGTTAAATTGGCTAAAGTACCATGCCAAAACGGGTAATAGGAGCTAGCGAACACATCGTAATCCACTTTATGTTCAGCAAGCATTTTCGCTATGGATGCATACCTGCCTGGAGTTTCGGGATTCGTAAAATGAAGCGCAACCAGTATATTCCGATTCATCTCCCTTACTGCACTGCTTCCTGCATTCATCAACTCACATATTTTCGCCCAATCCGTTTCCCCGACAAAAGCTCCATTTGTTTCATTTCCGATTTGAACCATTCCGACTTGAATTTTTTCTTTCAACATTGCTTTTAAACTTTCCTTCGTGAATCGGTATAAAGCTTTCTTTTTTGCTTCAAAATTGAGATTTGCCCATGCTTTGGGAGGACGTTGTTTGGCAGGGTCGGCCCAAAAATCAGAATAGTGGAAGTCCACTAGCACCCTCATCCCATTGGCCGTAGCTCGCTTTCCAATCTCAATGGCTTTTTCCAAATCGTTATTCCCGCCTCCATACCCATGCCCTTTCGCATCATAAGGATCGTTCCATACGCGCACCCGTACATAATTGATCCCGGCTTCTTTTAGCGTTTTAAAAATATCTTGCTTCTTACCAGCCGCGTTGTAAAATTTCACTCCGCTGTTCTCAAGTGCGATAATACTCGAAACATCAACTCCTTTAACGAACCCTTTGCTTAGGCCATCTACCCTTTTTACGAAAATATCAGCCGGAACAGGCTTTGGCCCCTCTCGGCCTCCCGCACTGTTCAGCGATATCAACTGAAAATGATCCATATAGCCCCAAGCGTTCGGTTTCCCAGTAACTATTGCACCGACTTCAAAGTTCAACGCTTCTTCTTCCAGTGTGAATTCCAATTTAACCGTCTCCCAAGAATTATATCCTTTTGTAACAACAGCCTCCGCCATCTGATCGCCTGCGAACAATTGAATATGACCCGCTTCGTCTCCTGCTCCTCCCATTGATTGAACAGAAAGTTCATAACTCCCTGGCGGCAGCTGTCCGATCGTTTGCTTCAATGTAAATGTTTGATTTCCGTTCGCTATATCGCGGACCCAGTATTTAAAGGCGCTATCTCCCTCATTCGGAACGATCCATGCATCATTTGAATAAGAAAAGCGCTGTAGATCAACAGAACTCCAATCCTGTGTAATGACTGTCCATGACCCATCAGCCCAAAAATCCGATTCAAATCCCCCGTTAATTAAATAATTATACGAATCAGCCGCTGCTTTATGAATATGATTGGACGAAAACGGCATGATCATCACCATCATGGCGACTAGTATGAAAAAAAATCGTTTCCTCATCCTCTCCCCCGCCTCCATGAATATTTTCAGAACATAGCACACATACTTGATTGGCTACCTTATGAAACCCAACCGTCCTACTTGATTTGGTGCTTGAACGATTCTCTCTCCTTTATCTCCTTTTCTCCACGACTCGCACCTCGTATTTACCTAGCGTGATCTCCCCTACGATTTCCTCGCCAGTGAACAGATCCTTCACCTTTTCCTCAACAACAACAGCCTGTTTCTCCTCTGTAAAATTCATAATAAACACATAATCACATTCCGGCGCTTGCCGCGCTTGCACGGATACTCCTTTTCCATGCTTTACAAACAAGACAGGCCTCAGATCGAGCTTTTCCATCAATTCTTGATAAAAATCTCTATGGAATTGATCCTCTAGGCGGCCGCCAATATAATAGGCTTGACCTTTCCCGTATTGGTTGCTCGTCACAGCGGGCGTACCCGCATAAAAATCATCTTCATAAACTCCTTCGACTGTTGCAGTATACACCTTGATCACCGTTGCATAGTCTTTCAACTCGTAAGACTGTCCACGATAATGAACCGAATTTCGATCGCGTGGATAAAGGGTATCCGTTTCGATCGGTTCGATGCCGAATGTTTTCCTCAAATCGGGATGCCAGCCACCTAAATACGCTAAATCACATTCATTGACCATTCCGCTTATATAAGTCATGACAAGCGTCCCTCCGCTCCCTACAAACTGTTTCAAACGAGCAATCGTCTCTTCGCTCACTAAGTAAAGCATCGGCGCAATCAGCAATTTGTAGCGGGAAAAATCTTGTTCCTTTGTAATGACATCAACGGGGATATCCCGCTCCCAAAAGGGACGATAATGCTGTACGAGCGTTTGTGGATACCGTTTCGTTTCAGTCGCAAATCCTTGCGCATCATTTAACGCCCAATTGTTTTCCCAATCATACAAAATGGCCACTTCCGCCGGCCGATTGGTTCCGACGATGCCAGACATTTTCTCGAGCGCTTTCCCAACTTTAGAAACCTCTTGAAATACACGGTTATCCGTGCGATTGTCATGGTCGACGACTGCACCATGAAGTTTCTCAAACGCCCCCCGCGACTTGCGCCATTGAAAATAGAGGATGCTGTCGGAACCATGAGCGATCATTTGCATCGAAGATAAAAAGTGCATGCCTGGCCGCTTCGCTTTGTTCACTTTATGCCAGTTCACTAAACTCGGCGTGCATTCCATCAGTAAAAATGGCTGCTGCTTCAAACTTCGATACAAATCATTGATAAAACCGACTTTCATAGCCAAATCAGCAGTGCTCTCCCAATCATTGTGCCAAGCAGGATAGGCGTCCCAACTAATGACGTCAAGATGCTTTGCAAACTTGCTGTAGTCAAGTCCTTGAAAAGGAATTAAGTCATGCGTATCCGCCATAAAATTCGTTGTAATCGGAATATGAGGCGTCAACTCCCGAAGCGGAACGATCTCGTTTTCAAAAAAGGAAATCGTCTGATCTGTCACAAACCGTTTCCAATCAAGATTCAACCCATGAATCGTATGCTCACCAATCGGAGACGGCGACTCGATTTGCGACCAGTCGGTGTACGTATGGCTCCAAAATGACGTCCACCAAGCGGCATTCAGCGCGTCAAGATCATGATTGTATCTGTTTTTCAACCATTCACGAAACGCTTCTTGGCACAAATTACAATGGCATTCCCCGCCGTATTCATTGGAAACGTGCCACATGAGCAAAGCAGGATGATCTCCGTACCGTTCCGCCAGCAATCGATTGATATGTTGAGTTTTTTCACGGTATACGCTCGAGGTAAAACAATGATTATGACGCCCGCCATGCAACTGTCGAACACGCGCCGCATTCACCCGCAACACTTCCGGATACTTTTGCGACAACCATGCTGGCCGGGCGCCGCTTGGCGTAGCCAAAATCCCCCGCCCGCCAATACGGTAAATGTCGTCAAACACTTTATCGAGCCATTCAAAACGATAAACCCCTTCTTCCGGTTCGAGAGCAGACCAAGCAAATACACCAATCGTGAATGTGTTTGTGTGGGAGAGTTTCATCAACTCAAGATCCGCCTGCAAAAGATCCGGCCGATCCAACCATTGATCAGGGTTGTAATCTCCTCCATGAAGAATGAAGTTCGCTTGTGTTGTATACGTTCGTTCATATTTTGGCATTACGTCGTCTCCTTTCCCTGCATCATCCTTTGATTCCACCCAATGTCAATCCGGACACAAAGTTCCGTTGCAACATCAAAAAGACAATCGTATCGCCCGCTCCATCCGTTCGATCCATTATAGAACCCCAATTAGGAACAATACACTATTTATGAATTCCTCTTTTATTACTATAATAATGGATATGTTTGACAAAGAATAGAGAGGGGGAGCGCTCATTGAAAACGTTGAAGCTAGGAACAAAAATCAATATTTTGATTTTTTGCATCATTATTCTATTAACCATTGTTTTGACGGCTGCTGCCATCATCCAAATCAAAAAAGGAATCCAAAAAGAAACGCTTGAAAGAGTCAAATCCAGTCTTTCCTTGGCCTATCACTATCTTGACGAAAAATATGAAGGGAGTTGGGCTGTCAAAAACGGAGCGCTTTATAAAGGAAGCGAGAAAATCAATGGCAACAATCAACTCGTTGACGAAATCGGAAACCTAACGGGCGGAACGGCCACGATCTTTCAAAATGAAACACGGGTTGCCACCAACATTATCGTGAACAATCGACGGGCTGTTGGCACAACCGCGCCTCCAGAAGTGGTGGAACAAGTGTTAAAGAAAGGGAACACCTTCTTCCGTGAAGTGAATATTTTGCATCAATGGTATCAAGCTGCATATATGCCGATCAAAAACGATCGCGGAGAAACGATCGGGATGTTTTATGTGGGGATTCCCCAAACATATGTGGACACAGCCGTGTCTTCCCTTTTGAAAACATTGATCCTTTCTGCCGTCATCATACTCGTGATGGCATCAGCAGCCACAATATGGTTCTCGCGTCGCATCCATGCTCGATTGGCCGCCGTCTCCAGCGCCCTCCAGCGAGCAGGGAATGGAGACTTTACGGTTGCCATCAATGACCAAACTCGTGATGAAATTGGACAAATTGTCGAAAGCTATAACAAAATGAAAGACGATCTTTCTCAAATGCTGACCCGAGTCGCGGATGCATCAGAGCAAGTCGCCGCGGCTGCAGAGGAACTGACAGCGAGCGCGGAGCAAACAGCCTTGTCAACGGAACAAGTTTCTGTCGGCATCCAAGAGGTCGCCAGCAGAGCGGACAGCCAAAGCAGCCAAACCGATGAAATCGCCGCCGCCATGGAGCAAATGACGCAGGGCGTCTCGCAAATCGCGGAGCGTACGACAGCCATCGCCCACTTGGCCGTCCATATGACAAACTTAGCCGAAGACGGGAAAATATCGGTCGAAAAAAATGCCGAGCAGATGCAGGACATTCATCAAGCCGTGCTCCGGTCAGAACAACTGATTCACACGTTGCAGGAGCGGTCAAAAGAAATCGAAGCGGTCGTCCACACGATTCATCAAATCGCGGAGCAGACGAATCTCCTTTCCTTAAACGCCGCCATAGAAGCGGCGAGAGCAGGAGAACATGGGGCGGGATTTGCCGTCGTGGCCGATGAAGTGAGAAAATTGGCCGAACAAACGCAAGCAGCGACAAAACAAATTACCCATTTGTTGTCTAGCATCCATCAAGATGTAGAGAACACATCAACGAGCATGGAAGATGTGATGCAAAATGTTCAAGACGGCATCGATGCTTCCCAAGAAACAGCAGCGAAATTCAACACAATTTTCGCAAACTCGCAAACCATCTCAACCCAATTGGAAGACGTATCAGCATCCGTACAGCAGCTGTCAGCCGGTATTCAAGAACTGGATTCAGCCGTTGCGGAACTCGCCGCTGCAGCCGAAAAGACGATGGAGACGTCCAAAACAATGGCCCATTCCACCGAAGAACAGCTCGCTTCCATGGAAGAGATTGCGTCAGCAGCCGCTTCATTGGCGAATGTATCCGAAACGTTGCAAGAAATGGTGCAAAAGTTTACGATTGCATCAAAACACTCGCTTGATTCAAACGGGTAAGCAAAAAATGTATATGTTTTACATTCACTCTTTTTCTTTACTAACTCACATTTCGCACCC
>NZ_LDPD01000222.1:0-1747 GCF_001026865.1 Geobacillus sp. ZGt-1
GGGGGTGGGGTATTATGCAGCTGCATGGCGAAAGAACTGGCCCGCCAAGGAATGAAAGTGGCGATTTTAAACCGAACGCTCGAGAAAGCTGAAAGAATCAAGAATGAAATTGAAGAGCGAGGAGGTGAGGCGCTGGCCATTTCGTGCGATGTTCTGGATGTCGAACGCGTCAAACAGGCGGCAGAAATGGTAGCGGACGTTTACGGGCCGTGCGATGTCCTGATTAATGGGGCAGGCGGAAACCATCCGCAAGGCATTACGACAAAGGAAATACTCGAGTTGCAGGATCTAGAGAATCAAGACATTACAACGTTTTTCGACTTGACGACAGAAGGGTTTTCCTATGTTTTTGATTTAAATATTCTTGGGACGATCATCCCGACGCAGCATTTTCTTAAACAGATGATAGGAAGAGGGGGAACCATCATCAATATTTCCTCGATGAGCGCTCCGCGGCCGATGACGAAAGTGCCGGCGTACAGTGCGGCTAAAGCGGGAATTGAAAACTTCACGAAATGGCTGGCTGTGCATGTCGCAGAGATCGGGGTTCGCGTCAATGCGATTGCCCCGGGATTCTTTTTGACGAAACAAAATGAACATCTTTTGAAACATCCTGACGGATCGTATACAGAGCGGACGAAAAAAATTTTGATGCATACACCGATGCGGCGGCTCGGCAAGCCGGAAGACTTGCTGGGGACTTTGCTTTGGCTTGTGGATGATCAAATGAGTGGATTTGTCACTGGAACGACTGTTCCTGTTGACGGCGGCTTTTTGGCTTATGCCGGAGTTTGAAGGGAGGGTAAACAAAGCCTCCCCTCTTTTTTTGACTTATGATATACTGGTAAAAAACAAGAAAAGGTGGATGAATTATGCGCACCGGCTTGCTGGATGGAAAGTTGTATCGGGCTTGTGAATGGATTACAAGACTTGCATATATCAATCTATTATGGTTTGTCTTTACCGTCCTTGGACTGGTCATTCTCGGCATTGCGCCGGCGACGGTGGCGCTGTTTACGATCGTAAGGAAGTGGCTTCTCTTTCACGATCACGATGTTCCAGTGCTGAAAACATTCGTTCGTACGTATAAAGGTGAATTTTGGCGGGCGAACCGGATTGGGCTTTTGTTGATGGCGGCAGCGTATATTTTCTATATCGATCTTTTATACCTCGCTCACGTGCCAATAGAATGGAGATTTCCGTTTTCTGTTGCTTTGCTGATCATTTTCATTTTTTATACAGTGACGCTTTTATATGTATTTCCGATCTATGTGCATTACGAATTGCGCTTTTGGCAATATATCAAATATGCCTTTCTCATTGGAATGGCCAATCCACTCATGACGCTCGTGATGCTGATGAGTGTTGGGGTCTTGTTCGTCTTATTGATGTATATTCCGGGGCTGATCCCGTTTTTCAGCATCAGTTCGCTCGCCTTGGTGGTGATGAGCGGCGCATTGCGTGTATTTCGCAAAACAGAGGAAAGGCTGGAGGTCAGGAAACAAGGGGGGTGATATGAACACTTTCCCTTAAGAGTAAATATAGAAAAAGGTCCATTATGGCTTAAAAGAAGCTGAAGCGGACTAAGGAGTTGTCAACACAAGCGATCAAAAAGGGCTGGCTTAAAAGGATGTCTGTCCTCTCGATGAAACACCGGATATAGAAGTGAATTCGTTCAATACGGTATATATAGAAAGAGGATGCCTCGTTGCTGTTGAGACATCCTCTGTTTTTTGCAAGCAAAAAA
>NZ_LDPD01000223.1:0-1762 GCF_001026865.1 Geobacillus sp. ZGt-1
AACGCCGCATCGCCGCGCTGACGCGGCCGCGGCAAGCGCACAGGCAAATCAAGCGCGCATTCCCCGTCCTCAATGAGCACGACGCGGTCCGCCAACATCACTGCTTCATCAACATCATGCGTGACCAACAAAGCCGTAAAGCGTTGTTCCCTCCATAATCGTTCGATCAGCCGCTGCATTTCAATTCTCGTTAACGCGTCAAGCGCACCGAGCGGTTCATCAAGCAATAACAACTGTGGACGGCTGATCAATGCGCGGGCGAGCGCCACCCGTTGACGCTGGCCGCCGGATAACACCGATGGCCAATCATTCGCGCGGTCTGCCAAACCGACTTGTTCGAGCACTGTGATTGCTTGTTCTTTCCAGTCACCTTTCAAGCCGAGGCCGACATTGTCGATGACGCGCCGCCATGGCAACAGACGAGCGTCTTGAAACATGACGCGAGCTGCTGTATTCAACCCATGAAGCAACTGTCCATCCAGCTGAATCATGCCGGAAGTCGGCGTCTCCAATCCAGCAGCCAAGCGCAATAGTGTGCTTTTTCCGCAGCCGCTGCGACCAATAATGGCGATAAACTCCCCCGGTTTGACCGTTAAATCAATGCGGCGCAACACTTGTTGATCGCCAAACTGTTTGGCCACTTGCGCAAATACGAGCTCTGCTCCTCGTCCTGTTTCCATCTCTCGCTCTCCTTTCCCACTCCGTTTATGTCAGTTACCGATTTTGATAGTTGACATTCCAGCGAAGCCAACGTTTTTCCAAAAAACGGGCAATGCTGTCTGCGAGCTTGCCAAACAGCGCGTAAAGCAAAATACTGAACACAACGACATCTGTTTGCATAAATTCACGTGCATTCATGGCCAAATACCCGATGCCGCGGTCAGCAGCGATCGTTTCCGCGACGATGAGCGTCAACCACATAATGCCCAGCGCATAGCGCAGCCCGACCAAAATCGACGATAACGCGCCCGGCAGCCAAATGCGCCAAAAAAGCTGCCATGGTCCAAGTCCATAGACGCGCCCCATTTCAAGCAAACCAGCATCGACATTGCGGATGCCATGCAATGTGTTGACATACATCGGAAACAGCACACCTAGCGCAACAAGAAATACTTTCGCCTCCTCCCCGATGCCAAACCATAAAATGACGAGTGGAATCATCGCTAAATGCGGAATATTCCGAATCATCTGAATCGATGTATCCAACCAACGTTCCGCCGGACGAAACACCCCGTTGAGCAAGCCGAGCAGAAATCCGATTGATCCCCCGATCGCAAATCCAGTCAGAGCTCGCCAGAAACTAATGGACAAATGCTGCCATAGCTCTCCTTTTGATGCGAGATTCCAAGCAGCAGCGATCACATCGGTCGGTGCCGGCAGCACCCGCGAAGACAACCAACCAGCTTCTACAGCCGCTTGCCATGCCACAAGCAGAGCAACAGGCAACACCCATGGCACCGCCTTCCCCCAAGTCCATTCTGTCCATCTCGACGATTTCATCGCGTTCCCCCTCCGCATTCCTAGTGTGGTTTCTCATCCAAGCTGCCGCCGTCCTGCGTCCTTGTTGACGGATGACGCTGCGAACGAAGCCAGCCGATGACTTTTTGTCACGAATCACCCCCCGTTTTCCCTTCCCATTCCGTCTCCGCTTCATTTGGCTTCACGCCAAACCGCTTCGTTTACATCGATTTTCTTTGGCAACAACCCTAGCTGGCGAAATTGATCTGCAATCGTTTGCTGCTGGGTGATGACCTCGTTTGTG
>NZ_LDPD01000224.1:0-2105 GCF_001026865.1 Geobacillus sp. ZGt-1
TGTTAAAGCCGATGATAAAATCCCCAATATAGCCGGAATAAAATTCCCCACTTACAATAGAACCATAGTGTCAACGAGAGGAGCTATGGTTCATGATTACGAGAGGGGAATTTTTTATGATCAAAGAGATGTATGAAAGGGGAATGAGTATTTCCGATATTGCGAGGGAATTGGGGATCGATCGGAAAACCGTCCGAAAATATATTCACTCCCCCAATCCTCCTTCCAAATCCAAGCGAAAACAAAGAAAAAGCAAGTTAGATCCATTTAAGCCGTATCTTCAAAAACGAATGTTAGAAGATGGGGTGTTTAATAGCGAAAAGTTGTTTTTTGAAATTCGACAACAGGGCTATACGGGAGGAAAGACGATTTTAAAAGACTATATGAAACCTTTCCGAGAGACGGCGAAAAAGAAATACACCGTTCGTTATGAAACGCTTCCTGGCGAACAAATGCAAGTCGATTGGAAAGAAGTTGGGGAGGTCGTGATCGAAGGGAAAAAAGTCAAGTTATCGCTATTTGTGGCCACGTTAGGCTATTCGCGGATGAAATACGCGGTATTTACGACCAGCCAGGATCAGGAACACTTAATGGAATGCCTGATTCAGAGCTTCAAGTACTTTGGCGGGGTTCCGAAGAAGGTGTTATTTGACAATATGAAGACCGTTACAGACGGGCGAGAACAAGGAGTGGTGAAATGGAATCAACGATTTTCCGAATTTGCGAGTTACTATGGATTTATTCCAAAAGTATGCCGGCCTTACCGGGCCCAGACAAAGGGAAAAGTCGAACGAGCCATTCAGTATATCATGGATCACTTCTATGTGGGGACAGCGTTTGAAAGCATCGAGGAATTAAATTTCCTTCTCCATCGTTGGCTCGATCAAGTGGCGAATCGGAAGCCAAACGCCACTACCGGTATTTCTCCGCAAGAGCGTTGGGCCGAGGAGTCACTCAAGCCTCTTCCGTTGAAAGATTACGATACGAGCTATCTTTCCTATCGGAAGGTGCATTGGGATGGCAGTTTCTCTTACAAAGGGGAACAATGGCTCTTATCGTCGGAGTATGCGGGCAAAGAAATTCTGGTGAAGGAGCGATTAAATGGAGATATTCGATTGTACTTTCGAGGGGAGGAGATTTCTCACGTGGACCAACAGAAAAAAGTGATTTCATTCGCCGAAAAAATAAAAAAGAAACAGACGGAAATGGCCGCCACCATTTCGCCTGTTTCGGTGGAAGTGGATACTCGTCCATTGTCCGTTTATGACGCATTCCTGCGAGGGGAAAGCTCATGAAAGAACGAATACACGAGTATTGCCACCGACTCCATTTGCCTGTCATGGCGGAACGATGGTCCGCCATGGCAGAATACGCAGCTACTCATAATATACCATATTCGGAGTTTTTATTCCGCTTATTAGAGGCAGAAATCGTCGAAAAACAGGAACGATCGATCCAAACGCTCATCAAGCTGTCCAAACTGCCATATCGCAAGACGATCGATACGTTTGATTTTAACGCACTTCCTTCCGTGGATGAGCGTCGGATTCGAGAGCTGCTTACCTTATCGTTTATTGATCGAAAGGAGAATATTCTTTTTCTCGGTCCGCCGGGGATTGGAAAGACGCATCTGGCTATTTCGATTGGAATGGAGGCGATCGCAAGAGGGTATAAAACGTATTTTATTACCGCCCATGATTTGGTCACTCAGTTAAGAAAAGCCGACCAGGAAGGAAAGCTGGAAAAAAAGCTTCGCATGTTTGTGAAGCCAACCATTCTCATTATTGATGAAATGGGGTACTTAAAATTGGACCCGAACAGCGCTCATTACTTATTTCAGGTCATCGCCCGTCGGTATGAACATGCCCCGATTATCCTCACTTCCAACAAAAGCTTTGGGGAATGGGGAGAAATCGTGGGAGATTCGGTTCTTGCGACAGCGATGTTAGATCGATTACTGCATCATTCTATTATTTTCAACCTAAAGGGGGAAAGCTATCGATTGCGGGAAAAAAGGCTCCAACAAGAAAAACAGAAGGATCAATGAGGTCCTTCTGGGGAATTTTAAACCGGCGATTTTGGGGAAAAAATAATCGGCCTTGACA
>NZ_LDPD01000225.1:0-965 GCF_001026865.1 Geobacillus sp. ZGt-1
CGATGAAAGAAGTCGTCGCCACTCCGCTGTTGCACGATACGGCGCAAGAGCTGGCGCAGCCGTTCGGTGAAGTGAAAGACTGGAGCAAAGGCGAAACCGAACCGATTCCGGGCAAAACGATGCCGAACATTCACGTCATTGAACGCGACTATACCCTTCTTTACGACCAAATGACCGCCTTAGGTCCAAATGTCGCCCGCCAGCCGATCGGCACAAAAGGGATTGCCTGGTCAGCGAAAGACGAGTATGAACAGTTGAAACGCCGGCTCGGCACTGTCCGGCGCGCTTCCATCGCCGACGGCTGCCCGGATATCAGCGAAGCGAAAAAAGCGGCTGAAGCGATTTTGACGCTGTCATCAACTACAAACGGCAAAATGGCGGTGAAAGCGTGGGAGGCGCTTGAGAAAAAGACGGATTTGAAATTGGCCGATTTAGCGAAAGAACGCGAGGAAGAATGCTTTACGTTTGAACAAATCACCGCCCAGCCGAAAACGGTCATCACCTCGCCGGCGTTCAGCGGCTCGGAAAAAGGCGGGCGGCGCTACTCGCCGTTTACGACGAACGTCGAACGGCTCATCCCGTGGCGGACGTTGACCGGCCGGCAGTCGTTTTACATCGATCATGAACTGATGCGCGAGTTTGGCGAAACGATGGCGACGTTCAAGCCGGTGTTGCCGCACCGTCCGTTTTCAAACAAACGCCCGAAAGAAAACGGAAAGGAAGTCATCTTGAACTATTTGACGCCGCATAACAAATGGTCGATCCACAGCATGTATTTCGACTCCTTGCCGATGTTGACGCTTTTCCGCGGCGGGCCGACCGTGTGGATGAACAAAGATGATGCGGCCGAAGCCGGCATCAACGACAACGACTGGATCGAATGTTTCAACGAAAACGGCGTCGTCGTCGCCCGCGCCGTCGTCTCCCACCGGCTGCCGCGCGGCATGGCGTTTATGCACCACGCG
>NZ_LDPD01000226.1:0-771 GCF_001026865.1 Geobacillus sp. ZGt-1
GATCAAATCGTCTATATTCACTCGATCGGAATTGATTATGATCATCGCCAATTCGTCTTGTACGTACAGCTCATCAACTTCAGCGGATTGGCAAAAGCAGAGTATGGCGGAGGAAGGCAGGTCGCAGCCGTGGCCATTGGCCGGTCAGCAGGAGAAACACCCGAAATAGCCGCCCATGAACTTTACACGTCCATTCAGCAAATGGTCTCGTGGGGACACGTCAAGAGTATTGTGTTTACGAAACGGGCGCTTAAAAAGGAAGTGGTGCGAGGAGTCATCGATTTATTAACGAGGTATCATGAGATCCGGCACACCATTTGGGTTTATGCGACTGACGCTTCATTGACTGATGTCTTTAAAGCTACTCCATTATTGCATGCTTCTTCGTATCTGTCCATGCTAACGAATCCGGAAGAACTTTTCAGGCAAAGCTCCTTCATTCGCCCGCTTCGGTTTAACCGTCTGATTGCGATCAGTGATGAACATAGCGCAACGCTTCGAATTCCGTATATTACCCTTGACCCTGCTAGTTGGACAGAAGATACGAAAAAAAAGAAAATGCTGTCCCTTAGCGGTGTGTGCTTTTTGCATGATTACGAACTACAACAATGCACGGACCGTGAGAAGCTGTTAGGGGTTCGTTGGACAGAACGGGATGTGATCCGAACGCCCATTTACGTGAAAGAAGGACGGCAAACGGTTGCCTCTCTTGTCGTTCGTCATCCGAAAGCGAAATGGTCGGTTCTTTCGACCAAAGATGGTCCTGCGTTT
>NZ_LDPD01000023.1:0-14332 GCF_001026865.1 Geobacillus sp. ZGt-1
AAAAATGCTCATCTACAGTTAATAAATTGGTTTCTCCCCCCTTAGACTCCTAATTTATTTGAAGACGCGGAATGATCTATCAAATACTTCCAACAGATCCACAATTTTGGATTAAGGAATTGCTGCACTCGCACTCCTAGTGCGTCAGTCCATCCTTTTTCTCAAAATACACATGCAACCGATACTCGCAAATTTCTTTCGTCCAATTGTACAAGATTTCTTCATGCTCCCGCGCAATGGAAAATTGGAGCGCAAACACGTTGTTTTCAAAGGAAATCAGCCCATTCGAACTGCCGCTCCATTTCGTCATCGGCATGCGGGCGATCAACCGGCTCACCTTTTCTTGGTCATATTCCCAGAGGCGCTTCGTTTCTCCGTCGGAAAAATCGATGCGCTTTCGGTATTCTTTTTCCGTTAAGTACCGATGGAAAAACGGGGCAGCCTCCTGCGGTGTAATTGGTTGGTGCCATCCGGACGGTCCACGTTCAAGCATGGCTTTTAGAACAACCATTTTATAGCTTTTTGACATCACCGTACGTTCCACTTCAACAAGCCACGGTTCGTGTTTTAGAAACACTTCCTTTTCCAGCTCCGACAACTCCCCCGCCCAATATAAAAAGCCGACATAAGATCCGAACTCTTGTTTGTACTCCGCTGCTTCACTTCGGCCTTGGAGATGCAGTTCCAAATAAGTCGGCCGTCTGCCAAGCTCCTGTTTCAGCTCCCGATAATCAGCAAGCAGCCGCTCTTTGCGCGGCTGGCGTTTTTTCTGCATCTCCTCGAGAAGATGGATGGCTTGTATATCAAGATGCAGTTCGCACGTTTCTGGAACGGTTGGCACAACGGATTCCCGCGCCGTTTTCTTTGTTTCCTCTCGCCGCGTATCAAACAGACGCAGTTTGACATCCGCATTCCGGTAGTTTCCGATTAAATCAATAATCACGCAATAGTCCTTGCCTTCGTACAGCCGCAGCCCGCGCCCGACTTGTTGGGTGAAGACGGTTAACGATTCTGTCGGCCGCACAAACAAAAGTGTATCGACAGAAGGAATATCAACCCCTTCATTGAACAAATCGACGGTGAAAATGGCGTCCAGTTCACGGCATTCCAACATGGCAATGGCCTGCTTGCGCGAAATAGACCTCTGTTTTGAGTGAAGGCTGACAGTTCGATAGCCATGGCGTTGGAAATACTTGGACAAAAAATCGGCTTGCCGAACGGATGAACAAAAGACAAGTGTTCTCGTTTTCTTATACTGCTCCCACGCTCGCAAAATTTTCTCCGCCACCTCCTCGCGAAGCTGCACTTGAAGCAATTCTTCCTCATCATAGCGATTGCCAAGCCACTTGATTTGCGAATAGTCTGTGTCGTCGTAGACCCCGTAATAATGGAAGGGAGCCAACCAACCGCGCTGCACCGCTTCGATAAAATCAATGCGGTACGCGACATTGCCGTCGCAAAGAGCGTATACGTCTTTGTTGTCGCTCCGATCTGGAGTAGCAGTGATGCCAAGCAAAAATTTCGGCTGAAAATAACAAAGGACGCGTTCGTACGAGCGGGCTGCCGCATGGTGGAACTCGTCGACAATGATCAAGTCAAATGCGTCGGGACGAAACGAATGCAAATGTTTTTTCATGCTTAGTGTAAAGATCGAGGCAAACACCATGTCGGCATTTCCTTCTTTTTGATTGCCATCGTACAGTCCTGCTGTTCGATCAGGAATCACGCGTTCAAACGACTGCTTCGCCTGGCGAAGAATTTCTTCGCGATGGGCGATAAACAGCACCCGCGAAAAACGGCGGGCAAAAAAAGCGGCCAAGTATGTTTTTCCCAGCCCGGTCGCCATGACAACCATCGCTTTGTCGTACCCTTCTTCATAGGCAGCTTCCAACCGCTCCAACGCCTCAACTTGGGCAAAGCGCGGCTGGATCGTTCCATATGGCGCCGCCGTTTCATGGACAACATCAACCTTGTCCGCCGTCTCTCCCTCTTGCTTCTTCTCCGTTTCCGTCGGAAGCATCAACTCGATTTCTTCATTCTCCGCCCATATGCGGGCTAAATTGGGGTGCCGCTGATGATAGTCTTGATGCTGCTTTTCATAGTCAGCGGCCGTTTCGGTATTGACCGGCACGGTTTCCGGAGCGTAAAACAGCTTTAAAAACTGCTCCATTGCTTCGGCAAATACATCCTCATCAACGCTCTTATCCAGCCCAAGGTTCCATTCGACACCGTCAGTGAGCGCCGAGCGGGACAAGTTGGAGGAACCAACAATAAAATAGCCGCCTTCTGTATCTTCAAATAGGTACGCTTTCGGATGAAAGGACATTCCCTCGCTCCGATACAAGCGGACCTCGATGTCCGGGTGGATGGATATGAGCTCGCGCAGCGCCTCTGGCTGAGTGACAAACAAGTAATCACCAACGCAAATTTTGATATCCGCCCCCCGCTCTGCAGCTGCCCGCAAACTGTCCTTCAATAAGCGAACCCCGGACTTCATGGCAAACGATGTCAGTATGTATATCGTCGACGAGCGGCTCATCTGTTCCTGCAGCTTGTCGAGAAGACGTCTGGAAATCAACTCCACCTTACTCATCGTGAACCTCGATCAAAAAAATTTTGTCTCGAAAACCACCGCGCTTCTCTGCCTTTTTGGCGCGGATTTGTTCCACTTGCTCGATCGAAGCGCCATGGCATTCAGCCAAAGCATGGATAATTTCCAACACGTCTGCGAGCTCTTCAAGAGCCGCCTCATCCGTTTCCGCTTGGACGTATTCCTCAAGCTCCTCAAACGCTTTTTTCTGCAGTTCTTTCCTATACTCTTCATCGTCAAGTATGCGGGTTGTGAACGTTTTTCCCGCTTGTTCAATAATGGTTGGAATGCGGTCGCGAACGAGTTTGTTGTAAATCATAATCCTCGCCCCTTTTTGAATATTAATAATCTTCAAATCCACGTAAATATTTTTTTAGTTTGTTTAAAGCCTTTCCTTCAATTTGTCGAACTCTTTCTCGAGTAATACCCATTTTTCTCCCTACTTCTTCTAAGGTTTTATTATGATCATCCTCTAAACCAAATCTCTCTATAATGACATGCCTTTCTCTCTCCGTCAATCTATCTAACGATGCAAAAATTTTCTCCCGTACTTCTGAACGAGATGCAAGTTCTGATGGATCTTCTAGCTCTTTGTTGTAAGATTCATAAGCATGCTCCACATGATTAGGGATAAAGTCTATGAGTTCCTCTTCACCGTCTTCAACAGGAGAATGGAGCGAAGCCATATGAAGGTAACGCTTGTCAATGGCTTTTAACTCATAATATTTTTCCTTTGACATATCAAGTTCTCGACAAATCCAATCAACATTAATCTTTCGGAACAGCTTGTACGACTCGTTTTCCTTGGCAAAAACCTTGCGAATTTTCTCGAACGTATGAACCGGAACTCGAACAGTGAATCCACCGTTAATAATAGCTCTCAATATCGCTTGACGAATCCACCAAACAGCATAAGTCGACAGACGAGTATTAGACTTTATGTCAAATCGATGAATAGCCTTTATGAGACCAAGTGTTCCTTCAGCAATCAAGTCCTCTTCGCTCAGTTTATGATTTACATACTTTGAATAATACATGGCCATTTTTCTTACTAACCCTATATTTTTCTCAATTAATTCCTCCAACAAGCCTTCTTTGTCAGTCGAGCAATCGTGAAGCTGTCTTAGCAACTCTATATTTCCGTTGTATTTTGGATCCGTTTCCTGAATATCTACTGTGGCTAAAAACTCGTTAATATCAAAGTCATCATCCTCAATTATTTTTTCTTCCCACTCCATTTTACACCATCTTCTTTACTGTTTAATTCTTTTTGCCTAAAAGGGAAAATAATCACTTAAAAATTTCGCAATTGTATTTGATTTGCTTACATTCACTATATTAATATTTAAATGATGATTTGAAAATACATGTGTGATGAAAGGAGCGACAAAGTTGCAGCCGACATTTACAACCGTCCTTAACCAACACTTGAATAACATGGGAAAACCTCAATCAAAAAGCAAATTGCTGGTTTTTATCGGATTCGATAAACAGTCGCTAAGTTATATGCCCTCACACGTAAAAAAGTTATTAAGCATCGACCTTGAAACGAGTTTGAATACATTGATACAATCTAAACCCTCGCTCGTTCAGGAACTTATCTTGAATACTACTAGTTGCGAGAAGCATATATACTGGTGTACATATGAGGAATTTCTAATAATTGGTTCTGATATAATATCTTTGTACTTTGACCACTACCTTTTACAAAATAACGTGTACCATCGGAAGTTTCCCTTGATCTATCAAATAGATGAATTAGAAGAGATATATAGAGGTTTTTTTGCTAATGATGAATACTCTTCTGAAGAGTTTGCCCATCCTCTTTTGAATGATTTGTTAAATATGTACGGGGACATCAAAAAAATTAACAATCGATTCTACGTTTCTTATACCCTTTATGAAAATGGAATTGACTTCTTTCCAAGTCAATCCGGCTCTATCGCTCTTCACCGGTCTATAAGCAACCAGCCACTGATTGAGTTAACAGAGGAAGAAGATCAATTTCTAGAATTTACTGAAAAATTAATGTCGGGGCAGATTAAACAGTCAAAAATATATATTTCCTACAATGGAGATATCAATCTCTTTCCAAATAACTATCCTGCCCGTTTAAGCGTTCTGCAATTTTTGTTTCCCGATATTGAGTTTATACTCTCTCCAAAAATTCTTGATCCAAGGGAGGAAATTTACGATGATGATTATATTAGCATACTAAAAAAATATTGGGGATTCTCCTCATTTCGGCCTTTAAAAATGTACAAAAATATCAATGATGTTTCTTCAAAAGAGACAGTCTCCATTTCTCAAGGGCAAATTATTGATGATATTGTGAAACAAGCTGAAAATGCTCAAAAAGGTCTCCTGTTTCGAGATATATTTGTAACCTCTCCTACCGGAGCGGGAAAATCTATTATGTTCCAAATTCCTGCAATTTACCTGGCAGAAAAATATGGGCTAATGACGATCGTTATTTCACCATTAATCGGCTTGATGAGAGATCAAGTTTACAGCTTGCAAGAAAGGAATGTTGAAATTTCTGCAACCATCAATTCTGAAATCACCCCTTTGGAAAAAGCGGAGATCATTCAAAAAATTAAAGATTGTCAAGTATCTATCTTATATATTTCCCCAGAAACGTTGTTAAGCCGATCAGATATTAAACAATTGATTGGCGACCGACAAATCGGCCTATTTGTGATCGATGAAGCCCATATTGTCACAACTTGGGGAAAAGCGTTTCGCTCGGACTACTGGTATTTGGGGAGTTATTTGCAAAAAATTAGAAAAGAAAACAGATTCCCTGTAGCTACGTTCACTGCTACTGCCATCTATGGTGGCATCGAGGACATGTACGGGGAAACAAGGGACAGTTTAAATATGATCAATCCAATTAGCTACTTTGGTTATATAAAGCGTGATGATTTGGCCGTCAATATCCAAAAGGCAAGAATAGAAGAGGACTCTTTCGGAGAATATCTTTCACTCAAATATTCATTACTCTTAAAAAGACTTTCCCATTTTCTAGACAAAAAGCAAAAAACACTTGTGTACTTTCCTATGATTCGCTACATTCGCGATTTTATAGAGTTTGTAAAATCTAAAGGGACAAAAGAGATGCAAGAACAGATTGTAAAATATTACGGCTCAATGACCAAAGAGGAGAAAACAGAGAGTTTTCTTAAATTCCGCAATGGCGACTCATTAATCATGCTGGCTACTAAGGCGTTCGGAATGGGGATTGATATACCTGATATTTATAATGTTCTGCACTTCGCCCCCACGGGCAATGTATGTGATTACATTCAGGAAATCGGAAGGGCCGCCCGACAATTAGAGAGAGGCCGAGCTTTTTTCGATTATTTTAGCCGGGACTTCGTTCACGTCAATCGATTGCACGGCATTTCTACGATAAAAAAGCATCAACTAATACAAGTTATTGAAAAGATTGTGAGAATTATTGAACAATCCGCCAAAGAGGGGAAGTTTTCCAGAAACCTATTGGTTAACGCAGAAGAGTTTAGATACATCTTTGAAAGAAGAACAAGAAGCGATCAAGATGAAGATATAGACAATAAATTAAAAACTGCATTGTTGATTATTGAAAAAGATTTTATTAACAAGCTCGGATACTCTCCAATAGTGGCAAGGCCCAGAAACCTATTTACAAACGAATATTTTATCGTAGACCGTGGATACGAGGAAATTCTCCAATCAGAATACTGCTCTTATTTTCAAATAGTCGGAGCTTATAGCAACAACCAAAATAACATTTACGGTAATGTTTATACATGTGATATGAAAAAATTATGGGAAAGTCAATATAATCACTTATCGTTCGCTCAATTTAAACATCATTTTCATCATCAAACTCTTGATTTGCCTTTTATCAAATATCTTCAACCCGTTTTGCAATTAAAGTTGGAAATTAAAGCCGAGAATCTTTATGATTTTCTTTCCAAAGCTGAAAGTGATATAAACCAAATCGCTGATTTGTTTGGACAGTTCGTCCATACCAGACGTTCTTTTGATATTTCATCTCTTTCGCGATTGCTTCAAAAAACGTTTCGGAAGAGCCCTTATTATTGTGACAGCCTAGCTTCAATTTTACTGCAAAGTGCAGAAGGCTATAATCGGCTGTTAAAGGAGACAAAAAATTTTCACACTAATTTTATAAATTTTTACGAGGATAGAAATACCTATACAATTACAAGTGGATTTTTTGAATTTACTGATTGGCTTAAAAACGATATAAAAAACCTATTTAACAAAGATTTTATCAAGCAACACAGCAAATCATTGTTTGAGAGATTTATTGCAAGAAGCAACAGAAATCATTTGGAAAAAACATTTATCCTATTAGGGGTATTAGAATCACTCGGCTTATTGGTATATAAAATATGCGGGGGAGACAATCCGGAAATTTATATACGCGTAAACTCTAAATTGCAACTCGATCGTGTTATAAGCCAACCAACAAGGTATACAAATAATATTCTCGAAAATGTGTACAAACGGCACCAAATATCGGTCGCAATGCTCACTTTCCTGTTTGAAAACGAGGTTCGGTCCGACGAGTTTTGGGAGTACATTGAAGATTACTTCTTAGGAAGGATACCAAATGAAGTGCTGGCACGAATAAACTAATCCTTATCGCGGCAACTGCTAAAGGCTTCTGTATGGTAGTTGCCGCCCCCTCCCTACATACTCCCCCCTCCCACGTGTCATAATAAAAATCGACATGATTTTTGAAAAATCGACATCATTCGAGTGTGGAGGATCATATGGAGCGTTTCGTTCTTTGGCTGCTTGTTGCGGTCGGGGTGGGGCTTTTGTTGTTGAGTTTCCACATTTTGCCATCGTGGGATGTATGGGTGTCGTTTTTGCTGAATGCGTATGCAGCGAGTTTTTTCGGTTCGATCGTGGCGGGGGCCGGGCTGCTGGAGTATCCGGTCCGTTTTTTTTACGCTGAAACGGCGGGCGGCAAGGGATCGTTTTCCCTTGCCGCCTTCTTTTTACGCCCACCACATCTCCGGCAGTTCTTCTTTGAACAGCACCTTTTTCAAAAGCGCGACGGCTTTGGACAGCCCTTCATCGATCGAAGCGAGCATGTCTTCGTGTTCGATTGACAGCACGTAGTCGTAGCCGACGGCGCGCAGGGCGCTGACGATGTCGCGCCACATTTTTTCGCTTTGCCCGTAGCCGACGGTGCGGAACACCCATGAGCGATCGAGAATTTGGCTGTAATGTTTCGTATCGAGCACGCCGTTTTTGCGGATGTTCGCTTCGTCTAGGTACGTGTCTTTCGCATGGACGTGGAAAATCGCTTTTTCGCGGCCGAGCAGCTTGATCGCCTCAACCGGGTCGATGCCTTGCCAAAGCAAGTGGCTCGGGTCAAAGTTGGCGCCGATCGCGTCGCCAACGTGTTCGCGCAGTTTGAGGAGCGTTTCCGGGTTGTAGACGACAAAGCCCGGATGCATTTCAAAGGCGATTTGCGTGATGCCGTGCTCCTTGGCGAACGCCGCCTCCTCGCGCCAGTACGGGATGACGACTTCGTACCACTGCCATTTTAAAATTTCCAAGTAATCCGGCGGCCAGGAGCACGTGACCCAGTTTGGGTATTTGGCGCCGGGATGGTCGCCCGGGCAGCCGGAGAAGGCGTTGATGACCGGGACTTCAAGCTGCTCAGCGAGTCTGACCGTTTTCCGCCACGTGTCATGCGACTGTTTCGCGAACGTTTTGTCCGGATGAAGCGGATTGCCATGGCAGCTTAACGCGCTGATGACGAGGCCGCGGTCGGCGACAGCTTTTTTCAGCGCTTTGATGTTTTCCGGCTGATCCAACAGCGCGTCGGGATCGCAATGGGCGCTGCCCGGGTAATTGCCGGTGCCAAGCTCAACGGCTTCGATGCCCATGGCGGCGACTTTGTCCAGCATTTCCTCAAACGGCAGCTGTTGATACAAGACGGTGAATACGCCTACTTTCATTTTGTCATTCTCCCCCTTTTGACGGCGCGCAACGGCCGGACGGCCGCCGCGCCGCGCTGTTGTTGCTTCTCGTCGGATGAGCGGATCGAACGAACTCCCACGCTTATTCCGCCACCCGCACCCATTGTTTCGTGCGATGGCTTTCCAAAATGGCGTCGACGATCCTCATCGTATGGTGGCCGTCGGCGATCGTCGCAAACGGCAGTTCCCCAAGCGCCTCGCCGCGTTGTTTCCGGATGATGGCGCCATAAAAATCACGGAACAAATTTTTCAGCCCGTCCGGCCAGCCTTCTTCATGGCCGCCCGGGTAATGGGCGTAAGCGGCGGCTTGCGGCGACAAAAGCGCCGGGTCGCGGACGATTTCTTCGTTCGGGCCGCTGCGGCGCCCGACCCAGAGGCGGTTCGGGTGCTCTTGGTCCCAGGCGAGCGTCATCTCATCGGCGGCAATTTCAAAATAGAGCCGGTTTTTGCGGCCGGCGCTCACTTGGGAAATCGTAAACGCCCCGTGGGTGCCGTCGTCAAAATGGACGAGCACGCTGCCGCCGTCTTCCGTGTCAATCTGGACGGGCTCGGCGTCTTGGCTGCGGCCGGATGTGAACGTGCTCCCTTCCTGTTTCGGCTTGTAGCGAACCGGATGGACGGTGCGCAAGTCGGCGAACACTTCGACGATGCGTTTTCCGAGCACGTATTGCACCGTGTCGCACCAGTGCGAACCGATGTCGGCGATGGCGCGCGACGGGCCGTTTTGCGCTGGGTCGAGCCGCCAGTTGTAGTCCGTGTCATACAAGAGCCAGTCTTGCACATAACCGCCGTACACGAAATGAACGCGCTTCGCCTCACGGGCGAGCCGCTCTTTCGCCTCGACAACGATCGGGTAGTGGCGGTAGTTGAAGCAGACCGCGCTAAGGCTTTCGCTTTGTTCAGCGAGCCGCTTCAATTCCGCTGACTGTTCGCTGTCCATGGCGAGCGGTTTTTCCGACAACAAATGTTTTCCCGCCTCAAGCACGGCCTTGTTGATCGGGAAATGGAGGACGTTGCGCGTGCAGTTGTGCACGGCTTCGACGTCCGGGTCGTCCACCAAGGCGCGGTAATCGCCGTACGCTTTCAGAATCCCGAATCGGCGCGCGGCTTCCTCCGCTTTTTCTTGGCTGCTTGAAGCGATGGCGACAATGTTCACGAACGGCAGGCGGCGGAGCGCCTCAATATGGGAAGAAGCGGAAAAGCCCGTGCCGATAATGCCGACGTTGATCGGTTTCACTGCGTCACTCCTCCTTGTTTCGCTTTGATCGGCTCAAGCGGCTTGACATTGCCAAAGACGATTTCCCCGCGGTTGACCGGCGCGGCCCAGCGGACGGCATTGGCGATCACTTTCAGCACATCCGGGTGATGGTACGTCGGATACGTTTCATGGCCGGGGCGGAAGTAGAAAATTTTCCCTTTCCCGCGCGTGAACGTGCAGCCGCTGCGGAACACTTCTCCGCCTTCAAACCAGCTGATGAAAATCGTTTCGTCCGGCTCTGGGATGTCGAAAAACTCGCCGTACATTTCTTCCTGCTCAAGCTCGATGTACGGTCCGATTCCTTCCACGATCGGATGGCCCGGGGCGACGACCCAGAGACGCTCTTTTTCATCCGCCTCGCGCCATTTCAAATTGCATGTCGTCCCCATCAGCGTTTTGAAAATTTTCGAGAAATGGCCGGAATGAAGGACAATGAGCCCCATTCCTTCGAGCACGCGGCGGTGGACGCGTTCGACCACCTCATCTTTCACTTCGTCATGGGCGATATGCCCCCACCAGACGAGGACGTCGCACCGGTCGAGCACCTCGTCGGTCAAGCCGTGCTCCGGTTCATCCAAGACAGCGGTCGCGGCGTCAAATCCCGCTTCAGCCAGGTAGCTCGCGATGACAGTATGCATGCCTTCCGGATAAATCGCTCTTACTTGTTCATTTTTCTTTTCATGGCGAAATTCGTTCCAAACGACGACGCGGATGGGTGTAGTCATTCATGGATCCCCCTTGTTTTTTTCGGATTGCGTTCATAAAGGCAAGGACGGCTTGTTTTTGGTTCACAGCTCGCGGGAAGCCAGCACCGCTTCTCACCATTCAATGCGGACTTGCCGCCCTTGTTCGGACGACTCGTAAATCGCTTCCAACACTTTAGCGATCATAAGCCCTTGTTCCGCCGTGCAAAGCGGTGCCGTCTCCTCCGTGATGCTCGTGACAAAGTGGTCAAGGAGCGCCACCCGTTCGCCCTGGTCCTCAAAATGGAGCGTGACATCGGCCGGAACGCCGTGTTCGTTGCGGAACCATTTCACTTCTTGGCGGTTGCCGGCGATGTTCCACTCCCAGCGCACGCCGCCTTCCGTGCCAAGAAATTCGACATATGCCCGCTCTTCTTCAATGTGCGACGCCCAGCTCGTCTCCAGCAGCACCGTCGCGTCGTTTTCGAGCTGGATGAACGCCGCGGCGAAATCTTCGACCGTATAGGCGGCATCAGGCGAAAACGTCGTTCCCGGCCATGCCCCTTGGCGACGCGGGCCGAACTTCGCGTACGTTTTCCCCGTCACGGCAACCGGGTTCGGATTGCCGAGCAGCCAAAGGGTCACATCGAGCATATGGACACCCAAGTCAATGAGCGGACCGCCGCCGGAGCGCTCGCGGTCAAAAAACCATGCCCCCCATGCGGGAATGCCGCGGCGGCGCACCCAGCCCGTTTTCGCGTAATAAATCTCGCCGAACGCACCGGATTGAATTCGCTCATGCAGCCATTGCGCCGCTTGGCGGAAGCGGTTGTTCAACGACACCATAAACTGTTTTCCCGACTCATCACGGGCGCGGATGATGGCGTCGGCCTCTTCCGCTTTCGTCACCATCGGCTTTTCGCAAAGCACGTGTTTCCCGGCCCGCAAGCTGTCGACCGCCACTTGGGCGTGCAAAAAATTCGGCACCGTGATGATGACGGCATCGACATCTGGTGAGGCGAGCAGTTCCTTGTAGTCGCGATACACTTCACGGATGCCGTACGTTTTCGCTTTCTCCGCGGCCGCTTGTTCATTGACGTCGCAAATCGCCTGCAAGACGACGCGCTCGGGCAGGGTGAGCGCCGCCTTGATGTGTTCATTGGAAATCCCTCCAGCTCCAATCAAGCCGAGGCGGATTGGAATCGTGTTCCCCATGCTTTTTCCCCCTTGCGTTTTATGTTTGCGGCTTCCATATTCCATCGCTTCCCCATCATTTGCTTGATGTAATCGATTACATCATCGCCAGAAAATCCGCCCGTCCCCCAGGACCGGAACGGGACGCTCTGTCCAATTCTTCAGACAGAGCGCCCGCCTCCACACGAATCGCGGATGACAAGCCGGTCGGGAAGAACGAGCTGGCGCCGCTCGACATCGATTCCTTCAATGAGCCGAAGCAGCAACTCCATCGCTTTTTGGCCGATCTCAAACATCGGCTGGGCGATGGTTGTAAGGCTCGGTTCAAAAATCGAGGCCATGTGAATGTCGTCAAATCCGACAACGGCGACATCGTCGGGAACGCGCCCGCCGCGATGGCGAATGGNTTTAACCGCCCCGATCGCCATCTCATCGTTGGCGGCGAAAATCGCGGTTGGCGGCTTCTCAAGGGCGAGTAGCTTGAGCGTCAAATGATATCCGGACTCATAGGTAAAATCACCTTCCTGCACGAGCGCCGCATCGACTTCGATCTCGTGCTGCGCCAACGCTTGATAATAGCCGCGCAGCCGATCGCGGCTTAAAATGACGTCCATCGGCCCGGATAAGTGGGCGATGCGGCGATGGCCGAGGCGGATCAAGTGTTCTGTCGCTTTGCGGGCGCTGCTGATATTGTCAATGGACACGGTCGGGATATCCGTCCCTTCGAGATACTCGCACGCCAAGACGATCGGAAACTGGCGCGCCATCTCTTCCATCAGCTCTTTGCGGATGCGGGCGGTCAAAAAAATCATCCCGTCGACTTGCCGCTGCGGCAATACGTTCAAATATTGCTCCTCAAGCCGGGCATCGTTTTGCGTATCGCCAAGCAGCACTTGATAGCCGTGCTTGAGGGCGACCGCTTCAATGCCGCGCAGCACTTTCGAGAAAAATGGGTTCGTAATATCGGGCACGACGACGAGCACCGTCTCGGTCTCCATCCGCCGCAAATACCGGCCGAGCACGTTCGGCTGGTAGTTCAGCGCTTCAATGGCTTCAAGCACGCGCTGCCTTGTCTCTTCGGTGACATTGCCCGTGTTGCGCAACACGCGCGACACGGTCGCCGTCGATACGTTCGCCCGTTTCGCTACATCTTTTATGCTTGCCATTGGTCGTAGTCCTCTCGCTTATGTAATCGATTACATCACCATCGTATCGGAAAGACAGGACGGTTGTCAAGCGTTGTTTTTTCTATCCGTCTTAGACATGGGTTGCTCCTTTCTCATCGGCGAAAAAGATCATCTCCCATCACGAAAGCTTCTGCGAAAGCGTAATCATGAGATGAATCGATGCTTCCGACCTCCAACCACAGGTAGGCATTGTCCAAGACTAGCGCACCCCCGCTCTTTCGACAAGAGCAAACCGTTCAGGGACATTTGTGGTGTTGGCAGGCCAATGCATGTATGACGCGAAGTCAATACAATACAAAACAGAAATTTTTCCTAGTGATCCAATTTTTATTTTCTATGCAGGATTTTTTCTTCTGCTCACGAACCAGTTTATCATGTAACGTTTCAAAATGAGGTGATCGAATGGCCATTGACCATGACCGNNTATGAGCAAAAGGGAAGGAAAGCGGGATGGGAAGAAGGGATGAAACGCGGGATTGAACAAGGGATCAAGCAAGGAATGAAACAGGGAATGAAACAGGGAATGAAGCAACTGATCCGTAACATGGCGCGCAAAGGAATGACGGAGAAAGACATTGCTCAGTTGGTGGATCTTCCAGTGGAAGATGTTCGGGCATTGCTTGAAAAGTAGGGAAATCAAAAGCAAGTGGATGGCCCTGGAAAATACCGAAAGAAGACGGTTGGCGGCGACAAGCGGCCAACCGATCGTCGTACGAACAGCATGGCCTAAAGATGCCCGGAGACCGCCGTGTTTGTGAAGCCCGTGACTTTCGAAGATCCAGTGCCTAAAAAAGCCTAACCAACCATCTATGAAGCATTGGGAGAGGGGAACTCCATGGAAATTAGAAAACCAAACGATTCGGAATACAAAACGATTTTATCATTCACACCACAAGCATTATTCGAAGGCACATTAGGCGAAGCAAAACCGTCAGAGGAAAAAGTCAAACAACTGATTGAGCCATTATTGCAGAAAGGGAGCTATTATTTGATCGCAACGGAAGGCAATCATCTGATAGGTTGGATTTTAATCGGAGCAAGTCAAGACCTGCTTACTGGGAAAAGATATGGATTCATCTATGAATTGTTTGTGTTAGAAGAATTTAGAGGAAAGGGAATGGCAAGGAAATTAATAGAAGCCGGCATCGAACATTTGAAACAAGATGGATATTCAGAGGTTCGTTTGCGTGTATATGCAGGAAATCAAGCGATGAAACTGTATGAAACATTCGGATTCAAGCAGAAAACCATTATCATGAGCGTCAACTACCCACCACTTAAAGCCTAACGGCTTTTGAAGTGGGGGCTTGGCAAGCCCTAGTTGACTACCCTCAGCCATTCAATGGCTACGTTGGAAGGGTCATGACACTTACGGATGCTCCTCCAGTCCGTAACCCTGTCGCAGATGGTTA
>NZ_LDPD01000023.1:18078-36294 GCF_001026865.1 Geobacillus sp. ZGt-1
CGGGGTCTCCTCGCCAAAGAAGATGAACGTTTAAAGAGGCGCCTTTGCCCGAACGCAAAGGCGCCCATAATGGAGTTCAGTCCGATTAATCTAATCAATCGCCTGACGCGCGCGGTCTTGAAGCATTTTCACCCCAGCGAGTGAAATCAAGCCCATGACGACGATATAGAAGGAGATGGCGGTGGCGCTGCCGTATTTGTGCAAAAGCCATGTGCTCACGAGCGGCGCTGGGCCGCCGGCGATGATCGATGCCAACTGGTAGCCGAGCGAAGCGCCGCTGTAGCGCAAGCGCGTCGGGAAGTTTTCCGCGATCATGGCCGCCTGCGGGCCATACAGCATGCCGTGGAACACCATCGCCACGACCGTCGCCAAAAAGATGAGCCCGACACTTTTCGTATTGACAAGCCAATAATACGGAAACGCCCAAAGCATCAGCAAAATCGTGCCCGTCATGTAGACGCGGCGGCGGCCCCACCGATCGGATAAATGGCCGGAATAGACGATCGAAAGCGCGTTGATCACCGCAGCGATAATCGTCACATTGACGAAAATGCTTTTTTCCATCCCCAAAAATGTCGTCCCATAGCTGACGATAAACGTGACAAAAATGTAGAATGACCCGTTTTCAATCACCCGCGCAAGCGCTGACCATAGAATTTCGCGCGGATGCTTGACCAGCACCTCGCCGACCGGCATCTTGCTCGTCTCTTGTTTTTTCATCGCTTCTTGGAACAGCGGTGATTCGAGCACTTTCAGCCGGATATATAGCCCGACGGCAATCAACAGGAAGCTAAGCAGAAACGGAACACGCCACCCCCACGCATAAAAGCTGTCGCCGCCAGTCGCGAGCATCAATGTCGTCACGAGCGAAGAGGACAACAACCCAAACGGCACGCCCATTTGCGGCAGCGAAGCCATCAGTCCGCGCCGTTTTCCTTCTTCCCACTCCATCGCAATCAAAATGGCGCCGCCCCATTCCCCGCCGACGCCAATGCCTTGAATGAGACGGAGTATGGTCACCAAGACTGGGGCCCATAAGCCGATTTGTTCGTACGTTGGCATCAAACCGATCAACGCCGTCGCCAGCCCCATCAACAACAAAGTGGCGACCAACGTCGCCTTCCGGCCGATTTTATCGCCGAAATGGCCGAAAATCGCAGCCCCGACCGGCCGGGCAACAAACCCTAAGGCGAACGTTGTAAACGACTGCATAAGCGCTACGTACGGGTCGCTTTGCGGGAAAAAGAGCTGCGGAAACACAAGCGCGGCCATCGTCCCGTAAAGGAAGAAATCATACCATTCAATCGTCGTGCCGACCACACTCGAAATCGCGGCCCGCCTTTTTTGGCGTTTTAATTCCGCCGCATCCATTGTCGTTGTCACTGCTGTCAACACCCCTTTCATGATATGAAACCGCGGAAAAAACGAATGAATAATAACTGAAGGAGCTCTGGCCGATTCCCCCTTAATGTTAACGCTTACAACAAGCCTCTTTCCCTTTCACACCAGCCTCCAAAGCAGCACCCCGCCCGCTGTTCACCTCTTTCCTTCCCGCGCTACAAGCACATGTACAACGGCATCGATGACCGTCTCACCGCGTTGGTTGACGACTTGTTGGTGCACCGTGACAAGCCCCGCTGTCTCGCCCCGTTCCGTCAACCGCTTCACTTCCGATTCCACGTAAATCGTATCGCTGATTTTCACTGGGCGGACGAAGCGGAGCGCGTCGATGCCGTAAAAAGCGAGCACACATCCTGGCTCCATCACCCATAGTCCAGTCGCCACCGACATTGTCAGCATCCCGTGGGCGATCCGCTCGCCAAACCGTGTCTGCCTCGCGTATTCTCGGTCCGTATGCAGCGGATAAAAATCACCGGAAACGCCGGCAAACTGCACAATATCGGCCTCGGTAATCGTTCGCCCGCGCGAGCGATAACGCTCGCCTACGGCATATCCTTCAAAAGGTCGGTCAAAACGCAATGAAATCCCCCTTCGCTTTATGTTCAAAAAGAGTGAACCCATTCCCACCCCCTTTCAAGCAATGGAAGAACGATTCACCGATCAAAAATTTTACAAATTTTCAGTATATTTTTGGCAAACTATAATCGAAAATCATGAGACATAGAAAACCGCTCGGGTCTTCACAACGGTTTGGCCTCATACTTGTCACTAACATATGAATGGGAAGCAGCGGATAGAACGGTTTTTATGATTTCATGTTTCTAAACGGCTGTAATAATGTAGCAGGCTAGCCCCCTCACCTCTACTCGAGAACATGGCAATGTTAGCAGCGAAAAACTTATGTCTAGACAGCCCTCTTCTAAACGGTAGAGTTGATAAGTGAAGGAGTGTCACTTATCTTTCATAGTCGTATCAATAAAAACTCCCAGACTGTTCCGTCCGGGATCGCCATCTCACACCTCCACCGTCTTCCCTTCCTCGACGATATGATAAAGCAAATGCGCCAGGTGGTGGATCGGTCCGTATTCCTCTTCGCCGTCTTCCGTCATTTCTTCTTCGTCGGCGAATTCAAGGTCGTTCAAATACAGCGCCATAAATTCGTAAAAGTCTTTCAGTTCAAAGCTGTAGCACGCACTCGGGTCTTCGCTGTCTTCTTCGTATTGAAGCATTAAATACGATACCTTGCCTTCGTTGTCCTCGGCGTCAAAAAAGACGAAATAGCCGATGTTCGTGTCAAGGTCAAACAGATGCCGCGTCCCGCCTTCGGTCGCCTTGTCAAAATCCTCTTGGCTCAACTTGCCGACGTTCATCGCTTCGACGTCGTCTTCGCGGTGAAACTGGACCGTAAATGTTTTCATCGTGATTTCCTCCTTAGAAAATGCTTAATGAATACGTTTTTGACAGCCGCTCGAGCAGTTTCACCCCGGTCACGCTGTTCCCTTTATCATCGAGAGCCGGGCCGAAAACGCCGATGCCGCACCGGCCCGGGACGGCGGCGAGAATGCCGCCCGAGACGCCGCTTTTCGCCGGGATGCCGACTTTGATGGCAAATTCACCTGATGAGTTGTACATGCCGCACGTGACCATGAACGTTTTGCAAATGCGGGCGACATCAAGCGGCATGAGCGGCTCACTCGAATGCGGATCGCGTCCGTCAAGCGCGAGCACCAAGCCGATGCGCGCCAAGTCGATGCACGTCATCTCAATGGCGCACTGTTTCGTGTACAATTCCATCAGCTCTTCGACATCTTCATCAATGATACGATGCTGCTTGAGAAAATAGCAAAGCGAACGGTTCAAAAACGCTGTTTCAAATTCGGAGCGGGCCACTTCGTCGGAGTACGAAATGCGTTCGTTGCCAGCGAGACGGCGGACGAACGCTAACAGCCGTTCCAGCCGTTCGGACACCGAGCCGCCTTGAATCATCGACGTGACGACAAGCGCGCCGGCGTTAATCATCGGATTCAGCGGCTTGGCAGGCTTTTCCTCTAATTTGGCAATGGAATGAAACGGATAATCCGTCGGCTCCATGCCGACTTTATGGAACACCTCATCCTCGCCCCGGTCGATGAGCACAAGGGCGAGCGCAATAATTTTGGAAATGCTTTGCAGCGTCACTTTCACCGTCACATCCCCGGCGCTTACCACCTCGTCATCCGGCGTGTAAATGGCGATCGACAGCTCATTCGGGTTCGCCTTGCCTAAGGCGGGGATGTAGTCAGCCACTTTTCCGTAGCGGGCGTACTGCTTCGCTTCTTCGACAAAGCGGATCAGTTCTTCTTGGTTGTACACAAGCATCACCGATGATTAGTATCGCCTATTTTTTCCGTTTCTATGCCCAAACGCTTCAAACAGCAGAGGTTTCCGACGGGGCTCACCAAGCGGACCGCCGGCAAAAAACCGCCCCACTCCTCTCAAACCAGCAGCCTGAGCCTGCTGTTTGAACAGCAGCCGTTTTTCTTATTCTTCTTCGGCAAATACGTTTTTCAATTCGATCGCAAATCCGGGAAACATGCGGACAGGAATCGTATCATCGCGGACGTACATTCCTTGATGGCGGAATCTCCCTTCTTCGAGCACATAGACATCAATCGTCTCATTCACCGGATCGACAATCCAATATTCTTTCACCCCTGCCCGCTCGTAACGGTGAAATTTGACAATTTTGTCCTTGCGCACCGTCGATTTTGAAATAATCTCCACAACGAGATCCGGCACGCCAACAATTCGTTTTTCGCGAATTTTGCTTTTGTCGCAGACAACGACAAGATCCGGCTCAACCCATTCGCGAATTTGTTCCGGATCATCTCTCTCCGCCAAACAAACGTCGATTGGAGCGCCAAATACGGTGCATTCTTTCCCCCGCAAATATGCCGCAAATTCCACCAACAATTCACGTTGCACCGCCTGATGTTTCGGCGTCGGAGCGGGGGACATGTTGAAGACTTGGCCGTCAATGACCTCATAGCGTACATCTTCGTCGAGCATCATGTATTGCGCATAAGTGAACGGCTGCCCTTTTTCCGGCATCGGCATGAAAACGTCCTCCTTTCCCGTTTTCTTTATAGTATACTTGAATACCGCCCGGCAGCCTAGAGAACTGGTGATGTAATGAAAAATCAGCCCAAAACACACTTTTCTCAAGTTGAGAAGCCTTTTACCATCAGGTCTTCTCTTGCGGCCCAAAACAACGATGAAGCGGAAAGCATCATTTTTCACCAGCCTTCTAGCGTCTTCTTTTCCCCACACTCCGTTGTAGGCAAGGGAGACCGGTTTCAAGTATAATGAAAAAGAAATGAAAAAGAGGTGAGGAGCATGCAAGAAGCCATCAACATGTCCCCGTCCCCGTCATGGGAGCATCAAATCGTTTGCGACAATCTTGTTTCCATGATCAAAGGAAAAAGCCCATGTCAACCGATTTCAAACTTGTCCGTAAAACTCGAAAAGAACGGAAAAGTGATGAACGAGTTTATCCAGCCGGATGTCGCTGTCTATTGCGAACGGCCGGAAAAAATCATCGGCGGCTATAAGGGGCGGCCGCTCATCGTCATCGAAGTTGTCAGCCCGTCAACCTACAAAATCGATGTGACGCTGAAAAAAGATTTGTACTGTGCCTACGGAGTGGAAGAATACTGGATCGCCGACCCATACAACAAAACGATCCGTCAGTGCACACTCGAACATGATCGATACGCCGAGACGATCATCGCCTGCGGAGAAACGTTCGATTCTGTTATCGGAACGATTGACACCGCGCTCGTGTTCCAAGGCGTGTAGAAGACGGGGAAAACAATTCTTTTCGGCCTATCGGCGGTTTTTGTGGCGGAAGGCGAGTCGATTTTGCAAAGTTTCTCAACCTAAAAAGAGTCTCTGCTGAACAACTCGTTTCCAATCACGAGTTCTTTAGCGGGACATCTTGCATGCTTTGCCGTATAATCAATGGCGAATTCTCTGTCGCAAAAGCAGGGGCGGGTAGACAGAGGAAGATACGTTCAAAGGAGCGTGAAAACAGAAAAACACAGACTTGTCAGCAACAAGGATGCCGCTAGTCTTTCAACGGCATCCTTTTCCAACTCAACGCAAAAGTGTGAGTAAAATATTTTCGCAGGTTCAAATCCTGTCATCCCGATCGAAGGAAACCAGCCGAAAAAACGTTCGGCTGGTTTTTTCTTTTCTGGCGTTCCATCGTTATGATGCAGCTTCTTCCTATGAAATCAGCCCCATCCGCTTCCCCGCCAAAGCGATGCAGTCAACGGCCAGATCAATGTCTTCTTCCGTCATCGCGGCGGTGATGGAAAAGCGAATGCGCGCTGTCCCCTCAGGGACGGTCGGCGGCCGGATGGCGACGGCCGCGATGCCAGCTTCTTGCAGCTGCTCGCTCATGGCCACGGCTCGGTCGTTCGGACCGACGATCACGGGAACGATCGGCGTCTCGCTGCCGCCGGTGTCAAACCCAAGCCGCTTCAGCTTGGTGCGGAATCTTTCGCTTAGGGCGTGCAGCCGCTCGCGCCGCTTTGGCTCAGCTTGGACAATATGAATGGCAGCCTCATTGGCGGCAAGGACCGATGGCGGCAAGGCGGTTGTAAAAATCAAGCTGCGGGCGCTGTTGATCAAATAGTCGACCAGCCACGGCTCTCCCGTTACATACGCTCCGAAGCTGCCGAGCGCTTTGCTGAAGGTGCCGATGGCGAGCACATCCTCTTCCTTCTCAAGCCCGAAATGGTGAAGCAGCCCTTCGCCGTTTGGTCCGAACACACCGCCGCTGTGCGCTTCGTCGACAATCAATATCGCGCGGTAGCGCCGCTTCAACTCGACCAGCTCCTCGATTGGCGCCATATCGCCGTCCATGCTGAAGACGGCATCGGTGACGATCCATTTCCGCTTACCGGGCGGAGATTGCTTCAACAATGACTCCAGCTGATTCATGTCGTTATGACGATAGCGGAAACAAGCGGCTTTGCTCAAGCGGATGCCATCAATCAAGCTCGCATGGTTCCACTCATCGCTAAAGACGAGATCATCGCGGCGAATCAGCGCCGTCAGCACGCCGATGTTGGCCGTGTAGCCGCTGTTGAAAATAAGAGCCGCCTCTGCTTTTTTCCACTGTTTCAATGCGGCTTCCGCCCGCTCATAGAGCGGATGATTGCCGACGACGAGCCGCGATGCGCCCGCTCCAGCCCCATATGCCCTCATCGCCTCGCAGCTCGCTTCGATGAGCCGCCTATCATCCGCCAACCCTAAATAATTATTGGACGCTAAATTCAACATCGGCTTTCCGTTCAGGATGACCGTAGCGCCTGAAGCTTCTGCCCGGCGCAGCTGGCGCTTTTGCGCTTTTTGTTCCCATTCGAGCAGTTGGGCGGTTAGTTCGGTTTTCATCCCCATCCCCCTTATATGTAAACTATTTATAAAAAATAGTTTACATTAAAACGTGTGAATCGGCTAGGAAAAGATGATCGGTTTTGTTGATTGATTATTTAGCACATTGTTTTGGAAATTATTCTTTCCGATCTCAGCCACATGCATAGTTCAATCGCACACCTGTCATACTATGCGTGTTATCGGCAAATAAGGAGGTGTTTCAGATGGATGTCCGTCGGGCGCAAGAAATCGCGTCGTCGCCGGTGATGGCAAACGTCACGTACAACGGCCAGCGCATTTACATTGAGCATGTCGACCAACAAAAAGGCGTAGCCACGATCCATCCGCTTGACAATCCGAATCAAAAGCAAAGCGTGCCGGTCGCCAGCTTAGAGGAGCATTCGTAACGAAAAAAGCGAGAGAAAGGACGCGTCCTTTCGAAAGGACGCGTCCTTTCTCCCGCTTTTTGATTGAATCGGCCGTCAGCGCTTCCCGCTCTTTGTAGGCCTCTTGCACCGTTTGTTCCTTCATCGCTGGCCGGCCTGCCGTCCGGGCATCAGCGGTGCGGACAGATTTGTCGTTGCGCTTGTTGTTCGCTTTTCTCTCCATCTCGATTCCTCCTTCGTCTCTAGCATGCCCTGAATGACAAGAGGTTACTATCGCGAAGGAGCAAAAGAGCACTGCCCGATCGGACGGCTTATGAAACGATCTTATCCTTTTTCTAACAACTCGATCCGATTGTGAAACGGATCGCGAAAGGAAAACCGCTTCACCCCTGGGATCGGTTTTTCGTCTTGCGTCGCGACGCCTTGTGATTCCAAATAGCGGCGCGCGGCTTCGACATCTTCCACTTCAAACGCCGGGTGGCTTTTGCTGTTGTAGCCGTCGCGGTTTTCTGCTCCGATATGGAGCTCGATATCGCCGACTTTGTACCAAAGTCCACCGTTTCCTTTCAGCGATTCCGGCTTTTCGATTTCTTGAAAACCAAGCACACCGGTGTAAAAGGCGCGCGCTTCGTCTTCGGCGCCAAACGGAATGCAAATTTGCACATGGTCAAGCCGTTTTACACGAATCATCGTTCCTCTCCTCCCTGTCCGAATGCCGGTTTGATCCGGCGGATGAACGAAACAGCGGCGATCGCCCAAACAAGCAGCACCGCTTCGACCGCCCAAACGTTCGTGACCACTTTCGCTTGATAAAGCGCGGGCAAAACGTCCATCGCCGCGTGAAGCAAAATCGCGTACAGGACATAACGGAACTGCCGCTGGCGCACGCCAAGCAAAACGAGGAGCGACAGCGCCGTGTGCACCGCCAAAGCAAACAGCCGCTCCAAGCCGCCTAACACGTACATCGCAAACGGCGTGTGCAACACTTGCTCCTTGATCAGCTCCGCCTGTCCTGCCGGAAGCGATGGGGCGATCGTTTTGTCGAAGGTGCCTGATTGAATCAAGCTCAGAAGCACAATCGTGTTCATAGCGCCAAACACGCCAAGCAGCATCGCTTCCACCCCGCCATGCCCAAGCCCGAATGATAAACCATCTCCATATCCGCGATGTTGCTTTAGCAGCCAACGGAACCCGACATAGCGGCCAAGTTCTTCAAACACGCCAGCGGCAAGCGCCGCGTACAGGACAAAGAGCCAAACGCTGTCTGTTCCTTTTAACGCCGGACGCCCCGGTTCAAGGACAGCGATGTGAAGCGCTTTTTCCAATACTTGTGAGAAAACGAGAAACACAACTGCCCCGACGCCGAGCGCTTTCCATGAAAGCCATCCTTTTTTTCTTCCGTACCATGCGAGACCAACTGGAACAAACAATGAAATGGCGAGCTGCACCGCCGCACCGATCACTCCCACGTCCTCTCCCCCTCCCGCTTATTTAGGAACGGTTGCGCTGTTCTTGCTGCTCATAAAGAAACGATCGAACGATGAGATACAAATTGCCGACAACGATGATGACGACAAACAAAACAGCCCTCATCTCTCCGCGCCAAAACGCGGTGAGCATCGACAAAATCCCCATCGCGGTAAATACTTTGCCGCCAAGACGGTGCGTTTTATGCCAAACCGTCTCACTCGCTAATGTCCACGGTGTGCGGATGCCAATGAAATAATTGTGTTTGATTTTCGGCATATAATTTCCGATGACAAGAAACAGGCCGCCGATGCCAAGCGGCATGACCGCCCCAACATCGATGGAAAATCCAAGATTGTACGCCAACGTCACGGCATGCAGCGCCAAGAAAAAGCAGGAAAGCGCCGCATTGACCATACGATAGCTTGTTTGAAATCGGGCGTAATTTTCTCTTTTCGGGTCGAGCTTCGGCAAGACCGCCATCAAAAACGTGAACACCGTCATGAGAACGGGCAGCAACAACGCGCCAAACCATTTGCTGCTGAAGCCGTCAGCTTCCCCTGATGCATTCCAATGGATCGCCACTTGATCCGGCAAATACGGAAGGGCGGCCAAACTCAAGAAATAAGCGAGAACCGTCAACACGATCGTCAGCCGGCTAACGTTCACCATGTCTCTCCCCCTTTTCGACAAAATCGTAAAACCAGCGAAGCAAATCTTGAAACACCGTCGTGTTCAGAGAGTAGTAGATATGCTGTCCCTCACGCCGGTCTTGCACCAAATCAGCCTGCTTGAGAATTTTCAAATGATGCGAGACGCTCGGCTTTTGCATATCGAAATGCGAGGCGATTTCCCCTGCCGTCAAATCCCCTGTTCGCAACAAGGATAAAATTTTCCGCCGCGTCGGATCGGCGATCGCTTTAAACGCTTCGTTGAATGACAATAGCGATCCCACCTTGCAAACGAGTTTTCGTTGGATAAACCGCTAAAGGGGCATCTTTCGTTTATCACAGCTTCGCGTGCGGCGCATGCAACCGACTTTTCATGCCGGTCTATAGTTAGACATTTAGAAAATTATCTAAATACAGACAAAAACATTCGATATTTAGACATCTTTCTAATTAAAGAATATTCCATTTCCATTGAATTGTCAATGTATGTTCCGACTTTTCATATCTCACATGCGATGGGCGGCTGCTCCCCCTCCATGGAAGAGAAATAGCCAAGCACAGCCCCCTCCACCACTGGCAGAGGGGGATTCCCCATTAACTTCCATTAAAACCCCGTCGGCCAAGCGGCGAGCAGCCGCTCGCTTTTTTCGCGCTTGGATGTAAGCAAATATTCAAGTGTCTGGCAAAGGAATTTTCTCGTCTCCGCCGGATGGATGACATCGTCGATCAAATGTTTGCGCGCCGCCCCATACGGCGAGCTGTCAAACGACCACTGCTTGAGCAGCTCCTGACGCCGCTCATGCGGGTTGTCGGCGCGTTCAAGCTCGCGGCCGTATACGACGTTGACGCCGACTTCCGGACCGGTGAAATTGATTTCCGCGCTCGGCCAGGCGACAACAACATCCGCCCCCATTCCCGGTCCGCACATATTGCCGTACGCCGCGCCAATGCTTTTGCGGATGACAACCGAAATTTTCGGGACAGTTGATAGAGCAAGCGCCTGATTCCACACCATAATTTTCGTCGCCATTTTCGCTTTTTCCGCCTCCACGCTGATGCGAAACCCCGGCGTGTCATGCAAAAAGATGAGCGGAATATGATACGAGTCGCACAAGCAAATGAATTCCGTCGCCTTTTGGCATTCCTGCGGCCCGGGCGCTCCTGCATATTGGTTGGGCTGATTGGCGATGATGCCGACGACATGGCCGTTTAAATGCGCCAAAGCGGCGATCAGCGCCTTGCCGAATTGTTTCTGGTACTCAAAATAGTCCCCTTCATCAACAAGGCAGGCGATGATGTTTCGCATATCATAGACGCGGCTACGTTTGTCCGGCAAAATTGAAAACACTTCCTCAACCATCCGGTATGGGTCATCGTCCGTCTTCCGCATCGGCGGCCGCTCGTTCGCATTTTGCGGCATGTATGAAAAAAATCGTTTCAGTTGCTCGATGCATTCTGCCTCTGTCTCGCCATCGGCGTCAATTTGCCCTGTATACTGGTAATGAATGTCTACGCCCCCAAGCTCTTCTGGAGAAACGCGCTGCCCGTTTGCCAGCTCGAGCATGCGCGGCCCGGCGATCGCCATGCATGTCCCCTTCAGCTGCGTGACAAAGTCGCAGCTGACCGCCGTCCATGTCGGACCGCCGTAGCTGTCCCCCAAAATCGCCGCCATCGTCGGCACTTGCCGGTGGTGGGCGAGCAGCTCGCGCGGAAACAATTTGTCGCTGATCCCGTCCGATCCCATCCCGTCCGGCATGCGCAGCCCGCCGCCTTCATGGAGGAAAAACATCGGCAAGCCATTGCGCACAGCCAGTGCATGCATCTGCCGCGACTTGCGCAAATGAACGCTCCCCTCCGTTCCCGCGAGCACCGTTTTATCCCCGGCGATGATGACCGCCGAGCGGCCATTCACTTTGCCGATGCCGGCGACAAGCCCGTCTCCGTACGTCGTTTCTTCCAAGCCGGGCTGGTCGGATGTGTTCAGCTGTCCGAACTCGATAAACGTTTCGGCATCGACAAGCAGGTCGATCCGCTCTCTAGCCGTCAGCAGCCCTTTCTCGTGCTGCTTGGCGATCTTTTCCTCGCCGCCGCCCAGCGCAGCGCGCGCCTTTTTCGCCATCAATTCGTCTGTTAATTGCCGCAAATGTTTCATCGTGATCCCCCTTTTCCAGAAAAAGGCGGGGCGGCCCGCGCCAAAACCCCGCCGCGATGTTATTCCCTCGGAAGCAGCTTTCGCAATACTTTGCCTGACGGCGTCGCCGGCAGTTCATCGATGAACTCGATATAGCGCGGATATTTGAACGCCGCCATATGCGTTTTCGCCCATTCGATCAAGTCAGACGGCGCCACCCTTCCTTTGTACGAATCATGGAGAACGACAAACGCTTTCGGCACTTCCCCTTTCATCGGGTCAGGCACGCCGATGACCGCACATTGCTTGACGGCCGGATGTTCGTTCAACAGTGCCTCGACGTCTTCCGGAAAGACGCTGTAGCCGGACACTTTAATCATTTCTTTCAACCGCCCTTGGAAATACAAATAGCCGTCTTCATCGACATACCCGATATCGCCAGTGTACACCCACCCATCTTTCAGCGTCTCGCTCGTCGCGTCATCGCGGCGGAAGTAGCCTTGAAAAACCCCCGGATTTTTGACGACAATTTCCCCCGACTGTCCGGGCCCAAGCTCCCGTTTCGTTTCCGGATCGATGATGCGAATGTCCGTCTCATACGTCGGGATGCCGCACGAGCCAAATTTCACACGGTCATCCGGCATAAACGTGTCACACGTATGCGTCTCGCTCAGCCCGTAGGCGGCTTCGTACAACAGGCAGCCGCCGGTCGCTTCCGCCCACCGCTCGGCAAGGTCTTTCGTCACCGGCAGTCCGAAGCTCGTCGCCAAGTTGCGTTTTAAACTCGACAAGTCGGCAGAGGTGGTTGACAGCACTTGCAAAATGGCCGCATTCATCGGCGCGATGCTGTACCATGCCGTGACTTTGTACGTTTCGATGGCTTTGATCGTCGCCATCGGATCAAAGCGGGTAAACAGCACGCATGGATGTCCCGTGTACACCGGCGTATTCAGTCCCATCACCATGCCGGCAATATGGCAAAGCGGGGAATGGGCCATAAGCTGTTCGCGTTTTTCCGTCAGCCGGTTCGCCTGGGCGGATGCGGCCGTCTTAAATAGCGCATTGCCATAGGTGAGCATCGCTCCTTTCGGCCGACCGGTCGTACCCGATGTAAAAATGATCAACCCGACATCGTTCCATAAGTCAATAGAAGCGGTCTCATCAAGCGGCGGATAGGCGGCGATGATGGCCGCAAAATCGTCCGCGGCGCTCATCGCCTCTTTCGGCTGCACAAGCTCGGCGCAAAGCGGGATGCCCCCTGCCGGATCGGCGTAATCGCCGTAGTGGCACGTTACGATAAACGACAGAGGCGCTGTTTGTTGTTCGGCTTGTCGAACGCGCGGCACTCCTTCCTCTCCGGCGATGATGCCGACAAGCGGCACTTCAGCGAAAAAATAGGCGAGCTCCGATTCCCGGTACATCGGGTTGAGCGGGACGACGACGCCGCCTAACTGCTGGATGGCGAAGTGGGCGATGATGTATTGCGGACAGTTTTGCATGTACAAGGCGACATAGCTCCCTTTCCTCACCCCTTTTTCCTGCAAATAGCGGGCAAAACGGCGGACGTGATCCAGCAATGTTCCCCAAGTGACCACCTTGTTGTAGAAGATGTACGCCGGCTCGTTTTCCTCGCATTCGCCGCGATGGCGCAAATAATGATAGAGCGGCTGTTCGCCGAGCACATAGTGGAGCTTCTTCGGCAATCCGCTCGGCCAATACGGGCGTGTTTTGTTCATCCGTTTCACCATCCCTTATTAAAAATACTGAACGGTTAGTATGTTCCTTGGTAGAAAACGCTTTCAAACACTTGTTCACGTCTCCTGCTTCATCCATATGCATATCATTTCGCCGTCATTCGTCAATTTCCTTTCTCGAACAGCCAAACTATTTTCTCCGACGCGGCAAACGGCCGCCCCCTTCCACGTTGGAGAAGGAGCGGCCGTTCGGAAAAGGAGGAAGCCTGAAGCAGCGCACGCGGCTTGATGGCGGTCATTGATGCGTTGCCGCCGGTCGGTGTGGACGATGCGTTTTATCCGTCCACCAGTGACGGAGATATGGCAACACCCACCGGTCCAAACCGTATCGTCCCGCATTGGCTCCGGCGACGAGGATGAAGACGGTGAGCAGCACCATTTGCGGGTTCGTGCTCGTCGTGCCCGAGAACATGAAGGCGAAGTTCATGACAGCTCCCATGAGTGCGGCAAAAGTCGTAAACAATCCGAGAATGAGCGCGATCCCGACGAGAAATTCCCCCCATGGCACGAGGAAGTTGAACAATCCGACATTCGGCAGCGCTACGTTTTCGATAAAGCCCGCCCACCAGCTTTGCACGGCCGGGTGTTCGCCCGTGGCCTTCGCCAACGCTCCTTTTAAAAATCCGGTGGCGTCAAACCCTTGCGTGATTTTTTCCCACCCCGCCATCATCCATTCATACCCTAAATACAACCTTAACACCACCATCAACGCCGACGCTGTGACATGTTCGCGCAACCATTTGACAACCATTTTGTTCCTCCCCTTTCAGATCGTGCGTCAGTTTTTGGAGAGCGAACAGCCATGACAGCGATGCCTCCCCCTGCCCTGACGGAGGAGGCACCCGTATCAGCCGCTTGGCAGGCTACCTCGTCCGCTGCCGGTCAGGGAACAACAGGCTAAACAGCACCCCGGCCACCAGCGCAATGGCAAACGTCGTAAACCGTGAACTGATGATAGCCTCAAGCGGCGAGGAAATCCAGATGACCGTGCTGAGAAACCCAGCCAGGATCGTGGCGATGACGCCGATGCCGGAATATCGTTTCCAGAAAAGGAGAGTAAAATGGCCGGTGACAACGTGCAGCCGATTCCCGCCCACGCCCAGCTGACAATGAAATACACAAGCGATTCGGATGTCATCGCCAGCACCAAGCCAAGCAACCCGGCGATGACCACCACCGCGCGGGAAAGGGCGACAAGCTGCCTTTCCGACAGGCGGAGGCGCAGCGAGCGGCGGACAATATCTTCGCTGATGGAGCTCGTGATCACCAGCAGCTGCGAATCGGCCGTTGTCACGATGGCGGCCAAAATGCCGGATAACAGCAGCCCGGCCAACCATGGCGGCAACAAGTCCAACACCATTTGCGGCAGCACGGTCTCGACATCGGTGAATGATTGTCCTTGATAAAGCGCAATCGCCGCCAGACCAATCAAAAACGCGCCACCATACGCCAACAGCGTCCAAACGATGGCGACCGTCTTCGCCGTTTTCGCCTCACGGGCGTCTTTCAACGCCATGAAGCGGACGCTCAGTTGCGGCTGTCCGCCAAGATAGCCGAAAAACCAGGCAAAATTGTTAAACAGCAATAGCCCGAGCGCAAATCCAGTGACTCCCCCCGTCCATGAATCGAGGCCCGGTTTTGCGTGATGGAGCGCTTCACTGATCGACAAGCCACCACTGTAAATTTCCACCACTGCCACGATAGGCAAAATCACGAGCGTCGCCAGCATGAGCACACTTTGAATCATATCCGTCCAAACGACACTGACGAACCCGCCGGTGTATGACAAAAGGATGACAATCGCCACGCTGATGACCATGCCAAGCGCTGGGTCGATATGGAAAACAGTAAACAATGTCTTGCCCGCTCCGGCAATTTGTGCGCTGAAATAAAACATCATAAAGCTAAAAATAAGGACGGTCGAAAGCCATAAAATCGTTTGCCCATGCGCGCCGAACCGTTTCGCTAAATAGCCGGGCAAGGTCAGCGCTCCATGTCGCTCCGCTTCTTGACGGAAACGGTCCGCCAAAAAGAGCCAGGCGCACACAATGCCGATGACAATGCCGACGGCCACCCAATATGTGTCAACCCATCCTGTTATTCCAACATGAGGCGCGTCCTACATCGGAACGTTTCGCTCTCGTCCGGACAGCATCCACATGTAAAGCTCCCTAAGTTGCGAGGCGGCGGGAATTATAATAAAGTGGAGATGAGTCAGTCCAAAAAAGGAGTGAGGAAGATGAACCGTTGGGAGAAGGAATTGGACAAATACGCCGAACTGGCGGTGAAAGTCGGGGTGAACATTCAGCCCGGGCAGACGCTGTTCGTCAACGCTCCGCTCGAGGCGGCGCCGCTCGTCCGCAAAATCGCCAAAACGGCGTACGAAACCGGGGCAAAGCATGTGTATGTCGAGTGGAACGACGAGGCGCTTACATACATTAAATTTCACCACGCCCCAGAGGAAGCGTTTTCCGAATATCCGATGTGGCGGGCAAGAGCGATGGAAGAACTCGCCGAACAAGGCGCTGCCTTTTTATCCATTTACGCCCCGAATCCGGACTTGTTAAAAGACGTCGATCCAAAGCGGATCGCGACCGCCAATAAAACAGCGGCGCAAGCGCTCGCCAACTATCGGAGCGCCATTATGGCCGACCGGAACTGCTGGTCGCTCATTTCCGTCCCCACACCGGCGTGGGCGCAAAAAGTATTTGGCGATCTGCGCGATGAAGAAGCCATCGACAAATTATGGGAATCGATTTTCCGCATCACCCGCATCGATCATGACGATCCGATCGCTGCCTGGCGCGAACATAACGACCGGCTCGCCCGCATCGTCGATTACTTAAACAACAAGCAATACAAACAACTCGTTTATGAAGCGCCAGGCACCAATCTCACAGTCGAGCTCGTCGACGGGCACGTCTGGCACGGCGGCGCGGCGACGAGTCAAAGCGGCGTGCGCTTCAATCCGAACATTCCGACCGAAGAAGTATTTACGATGCCGCATAAAGACGGCGTCAACGGCACGGTGCGCAACACGAAGCCGCTCAATTACAACGGCAACGTGATCGATCGGTTTACGCTCACGTTCAAAGACGGTCAAGTCGTCGACTTCAGCGCCGAACAAGGATATGAGACGCTTAAGCACTTGCTTGACACCGATGACGGCGCGCGCCGCCTCGGGGAAGTCGCCCTCGTGCCGCACCAATCGCCGGTGTCGCTGTCCAATCTCATTTTTTACAACACGCTGTTTGATGAAAACGCCGCTTGTCATTTGGCGCTCGGCAAGGCGTATCCGACCAATATCGAAAACGGCGCCTCTCTTTCCAAAGAGGAGCTTGACCGCCGCGGCGTCAACGACAGCCTCGTCCACGTCGACTTTATGATCGGCTCAGCTGATCTGAACATTGACGGCGTGACGAAAGACGGGAAGCGCGAGCCGATTTTCCGCAGCGGCAACTGGGCGTTTGAGCTGCAATAACCCTCCATTCCACAGTTGCTCGGGCAAGAAAACAAGGCTGTTGCCAAAAGCGGGGCGAGCCCCTTTTGTCAACAGCCTTTTTCCATATTTCCCTCGCATCGACCGGGGGATGGCCGTTTTGGCGCAGTTTTCGTTCTTTTTTCGTCAAACGGATCACATACGCAGGTCCTGCGGTGAAAAGTCCGTTTGAGCCCGCCCAACACCGGCAATCAGCCGATGGTTACACGTGAATCGTCGCCGCAGCCGCCTGCGCCAGCTGTTCGCATTGCCGCAAACGGATGCCAAAGAGGACAAGCGGGTCGCGATACGCTTCGGGATTCGTGCGCATCTGCTTCAATTCCCCTTCTTGGGCGGCAATTTCAAGCTCCAGCCGCTCTAGCGTTTCCCGCAGCATCGTCGCTGGCGCTTGGAAAAACTGGGTGACGTCGCGCTCAATCGACTTCGCAAACCATTCAAACGGCAACAGCAGCTGCCGAGCGGCCGTTTCGGCCACATCGATGTAATCTTGCGTTTCGATCAGCTGCTTATATTTTTGCGCCAGCATCGCCTTGTTTTGCGCAAAGGCGCCGAGCAGTTTGCCCGCTCCTTTCAACAGCAGCTGACCCGGCGTCCGGCGGAGGAAAATGTTCAGCTTCTCGATTTGCGCCCCGCTCGTCAACCGGCTGATGTCACGCCGCCAGTCAGCCACAATGCGAAAATCGCATTCGAGCATAAGCCGCTCTTCGCCAAACATGGCGTTAAACCCTTCGCTCATTTCATGCAAAAACACCTGGCATTCATTGAATTCGTCCTCCGCCGCTGCAATCCACTGTTCCATGGCGCGGCGCAGCTTTGGCAGCGCCTCTTCATCAAGGTAAGCGCGAAGCCGTTCATTCGCTTTGTCGTTCAGCTCAAGAGGCAAGCGGGAAAAATCGCTGTTTTCGCCCACCAGCTCCGCCATGTTGCGCAACAGATCGGGAATCGCCTTTGTCAGCTCACCCCGCATGTCCGCCAAGACGGTGTGGAATGACTTGGCCACTTTGGCCGTTTTCTCCTCTTGCAGGTCGCCAAGCTGATGAATGGCGCCGCTCAGTTTGGCCGCCATTTCTTTTTTCCATACGACCAGCTCCGCCAATCGACTTTCCGCCTCGGCCCGCTGCCGGAACAAATGAGCGATGAACCGGCCGGTCGTCGTTAAAATCGCTTCCTCGCGGCGGACAGGGGACACGCATCGGCGCATCTCCTCAAGCCAGCCGACGAGGGCTTGCTGCTGCTTGCGGCTTGGCGCATGCGGGGAATAGACGATGACACGGGCTTCCGGAACGATCGTACGAACGTGCGCTTCCACTTCCTCAACGATTCTCGCCGTCTCCTCTTCATCCACCATCCCGTCGCCCGGAGGAAGCAGCACGTACATCGGCACATGCGGCGCCCGCTCATGAAGCCGCAGCAACAGCTGCTCATCAGCGCTGGAAAGCGGATCCTCGCCGTTCAGAAGAAAAAGAACGCTGTCAGCGAGCGAAAA
>NZ_LDPD01000023.1:38582-40266 GCF_001026865.1 Geobacillus sp. ZGt-1
CCGAGCGGCCCGATATCCAGCAAGACAATCCCTTGCGGCACGAGTGAGAACGGAGCCGCACATTCAATGACAACATCATCAGGAAATCGGTTGGCGCGTCCTCCCGCCGCCTGTTGAAATTCATCAATGCTCGAGAAAACGGTAAACTGATCATCGCTGATTTTCGCCACTTCCAGCTCCCCGCCGTTTCTCCATGCCAGCACCGGCGCAGATGGCGCCGCCAACGCCGCCTCGCCGACCAACGTCCGCAAAAACGCCAACCGTTCATGGCGCGACGCTCCAGCGACCAAAACGCAATGCGTCCGCGAATCGGACAACTGCCGCACGACCCAGCGGAAGCGGAAGTGCGAACCCGCCCGCTGTTCTTCCGCCCAATCGGCTATTTCGTCAAACAGCGACACACCCGTCTCCCGAACGGGCCGTTTCGCATGAACGAGCCGCTTAGCGGCGTCGTTGATCGTCTCTTCTTGAAACGCCTCAGGAAATTTCTCGCTCCACGCCAACAAGGCAGCCGCCGCTGCCGCTGCCTCCGGACCGTCGGCTAAACTCATCCAGCTTTTCACAAGCGGCGGCGCCACTTCCACCAACTCTTTTAATCGGTACGGACCTTTCATCAATCCCGCATACGCATCCGCTAAAAGAACAGGGATTCTCTTCCAGTCATAGTCGCGGCGGATCTCTAATTCCTCATAGAGACGATTCCACTCCGCCAGCCACGAAAAATAAAGGTCGCCATCTCGATACCCGTTCCATAGCGCCTGCACGAGCCGCTCAAATTTCACCCGATCCGTTTCGTACAACAGCGCCAGGCAACGTGAAAACCGCTCAGGCGCCATCACTCTCGCATGCCCTTGTTCCACATAACCGATCAAGATGTCCGCCCAGCGGCGCGCCGATGTCCGCAACGTCTCTCCTAACGCAAGCTCAACGGCGCTTTCCCAATCACCTTGCTCCTCGAAAAAGGCGCGCGCCCATTCGGTCATATTCGGATAATCCGGATACAACGTCACACCGCGCTTAATCATATCATCCGCTTTCGCGTTTTCCCCCAACTCACGGTAGAGCGAAAACAGACGCAACATGATTTCTGCCTGCAACGTTTCGCTGTCCGTCTCAATCGAACGGTACAGCTCCTCGGCCAGCTCGAGACGGCCAAGCTCATAGTAGCTGTCGGCGATGTTTTTTTGCGCCCACGGGCGCAAATCATCGCGCTGGACTTGTTCCCATTTAAAAATGGCCGCTTCATAATCGCGGCGGTGGAAATACACTTCCCCTTGGGCAAAGCGAATCGACGACAAATCCGCGCCATCCCGATGCGCCGCGAAAAACATCTCGCCAAGCGCGCGGACAACGTCGCGTTCCCCCGCCTCGACAAGCGTCTCATAAAATGTTTTATGAACAAGTTGCTGTTCAAACCCCATGTCGATCACCTGACTCGTATATTTGCCATGCATGTTCATTGTATGGCACGTTTTCGAATTTTATTTCTATCCTATACATTTTAACAAACTTTCGCCGCCATGAACGTTTCAATTTGTTTTCATTTGCAAGACAAAAAGCTTCTGCGGTTGCGGTAAACGGGGAATTCGAATTCAGACCCAAACGAAACTGCCTGCCTCCTATTGAGTTCAGAAAACAGACAGCATAGGTGTTTTTTTCAAGTTACTGTAGATGAGCATTTTTC
>NZ_LDPD01000023.1:42090-42329 GCF_001026865.1 Geobacillus sp. ZGt-1
ATGGGAATCGAACCCACGACTTCAGCTTGGGAAGCTGAGGTTTTACCATTAAACTACACCCGCATGATCAATATCATTAGGACTTGTCTTAGAAACGACTGCAATAAAAATATAATCGCTAATTGTTTTTTTGTCAATATCTTTTTTTGAAGTTAGTTAATAAACGCGCTCGAGAGGATTCGAACCCCTAACCTTCTGATCCGTAGTCAGATGCTCTATCCAATTGAGCTACGAGCGCA
>NZ_LDPD01000023.1:45659-45757 GCF_001026865.1 Geobacillus sp. ZGt-1
GCCTCCGCTTTTCGAATTGTCCAGCTCCGGCCGCCATCGGCTCGCGACGCTTCGGTCCTGCTGCGGCGGCAACAGCCTCCTCGCAGGCCCTCCAGCGC
>NZ_LDPD01000023.1:47278-47352 GCF_001026865.1 Geobacillus sp. ZGt-1
ATTTGGTCCGCTCGACTTGCATGTATTAGGCACGCCGCCAGCGTTCGTCCTGAGCCAGGATCAAACTCTCCAAA
>NZ_LDPD01000023.1:47668-60131 GCF_001026865.1 Geobacillus sp. ZGt-1
TCAGTTTTCAAGGAACAAGCAACTGCTTTTGTAACTTATAACTTAACGACAACTATTATTATATAAACAAATCTTTCAAAATGTCAAGCATTGTTTTCTCTGCTTTGTTTCTGCCGCGTTTATCCGTTTATTACGTTGCGGCAATATTTTATTATACTTATCATCCGCTGTTTGTCAACCACATTTTTTGATTGTTTCGTTGCCATTTGCCTCTTGGCATCGCGCTGTCGTGAAACGGCGATTTTGATTATATTACGCCTGACTTTCTATGTCAACTGGAATTTCCATCCGCAATGTTGCAGACTTCCCCTCCTGTAATGGCTGCTCACATCAACTATAATGAAAATGTGTAATAAGATAAAAAACGAGCATCAACGAAGGAGGAATGGATGCGATGAATCATTCATTTTCCGTTTTGCTTGACGCCTACCGCCGACTTTGGCCGAATCGTTCGATCACAGCGGAGACGCTCGATGAACAGAGTAGCCAAGCTCTTTTATATGAGACGATCAGGCAGGAGCTGCGCGACGAGTGGACGCATCCGCGCGTGCGGCAATCGTCCGAAGTGAAGTTTTATTACGCCGTTAAGCGGGTGGCCGCTTCTGACTTGCCGGATGGCATGAAAGTAGCACTCATTCAAGCGTATTTGACGGTGATGGAACAATTGCAAGCCAATCATACATAAAACAGACGAATCCGGTTCACACTACTGAGCGAAAAAACATTTCTTGTTAAGGAGGATGGCAGTTATGGCGTTAATTCCGTATGACCCGTTCCGGCACTTGGAATCGATTCGCCGGGATATGAACCGCTTTTTTGCTAGTGATTTTCCATCACTGTTCACTCATATGGATGAGCAGCACTGGATGCCGCGCATCGACATGCATGAAACGGCCAACGAATACGTCGTTTCGTGCGATTTACCGGGGCTGGAGCGGAAAGAGGATGTGCACATTGACGTGCAGAACAACATGTTGACCATCAGCGGCACGATTCAACGCCACCACGATGTAAGAGAAGAACAAATGCACCGGCGCGAACGCTTCTTTGGTCGCTTCCAGCGTTCGATCACCCTGCCGGCGGATGCGGCGACGGAAAACATTCGCGCGACGTACAAAAACGGCGTGCTTGACATTCATATCCCGAAAACAACGACAGGAACGAAAAAACGCGTTGATATCGAGTTCCATTAATGCAGAAGGGAGCGGCTTATCGACCGCTCCCCTTTTCGTTGCCCTCGCTGCTTGAGCGGATGACGAGCTCTGTCGGCACGACGACCTTTTTGCAAATCGCTCGTTTCGTCGTCAACCGTTCGATGAGCAGCTCAACCGCTGTTTCACCCATAAATTCTGTGTATACTTTCACCGTCGAAAGCGGCGGGTGAAGAAATGCTGCCGTCGGAATATCATTGAATCCGACAATCGCCGCCTCTTCCGGAACAGCGATCCCGGCTTCATGCAGCGCACGCAGGGCGCCAATCGCCATCGAATCACTGGCAATGAAAAACGCCGTCGGCAAGTCGCCGCCTGAAACAGCCTCTTTCATCAGCCGATAGCCATCTTCAGCAGTGAAGGCACCGATCCATACATAGCGGGAATCATACAGCCCTTTGACATACAAATATTCGTAAAACGCCGCTTCGCGCTCATCGCGGATCGGCGTTTCCCCGTCGACATATTCACGGCCGCCGATATAGCCAATTTTCGTATGCCCCAACCGAAGCAAATAATCAAGCACTGTCACCGTCGCTTGACGCAAGTCGATGACGACTGAATCAAACCGATGCTCATCAGGCGAACAGTCGACAAACACAATTTGTTTGGCCCCGGCGGCAAAAACCTCGACTTCCTTCGGCCCGAATTTTCCGACGGCGATGATGCCATCGAGCGCCTCCATCCGTTCGATCGGATAGGCGCCGTGCTGTTTAAACAATTTGACGAGTTCGATGCCGCGGTCAAAACACTCTTTTTCCACTCCGAGGCGAATCGCCATATAATAGGGGTCATCGATTTCCTGGCGCTCCGAATACCAGTGAATGAGCCCGAAGCGAAACGATTCGCGCGCTTGCTGGCTTCGTTCCCGCAATGTTTTGTAGTTCAGCTCTTGGGCGACTTCAAAAATGCGCCTTCTCGTTTCATCGGAAACGGACAGCGTCGTATCGTAATTAAGCACGCGCGACACCGTCGCGACCGAAACGCCGACTTTTTCCGCGATTTCTTTTAACGTAGCCATAGTCTGTTTGCGATCCCTTCCTTATGTTTCATATGAAACGCGTTTTTTCGCCGCATTTAAACAAGAGACGACATGCGCTCCACAGCGTGCTGCATAAAGCGGCGAAACGCGTCCTTCCCTCGCTTGTCCCGCTTAAACACCCCGGCATGTTCCAACACGGTCACAAACCGTTGCCCGACTTCGTGCCGCAAAATGTCATGGACGTTGTCCTTCGTGATGTCCGGATAGGCCGAGTGAATGGCTTCGCACCAATCCCAATGTTTATGCATCGACTCGTCCCAGTCTTCTTTTTTTGTCCGATGCACGAGATAATCGGCCAGCGTCTCCAGTTCCACGGCAAGCCGTGCCGGCAGCACCGCCAGCCCCATCACTTCGATCAAGCCGATATTTTCTTTTTTAATATGATGCAATTCTTCATGCGGATGGAAAATGCCGTACGGATGTTCCGCTGATGTCCGATTGTTGCGCAAAACAATGTCCAACTCAAACAAATCGCCGCGCCGCCGGGCGATCGGGGTGATCGTGTTGTGCGGAACATCGCCGCTGTAGGCCATAATCTCGACGCTTGGGTCGCTGTACGTCCGCCATGTTTCATACAAAAAGGCAGCCGCATCCAACACGTCCTCTTTTGGTCCAGTCAAACGGATGACGGACATCGGCCAGCGCACTATGCCGGCTGTGACCGACGGGAACGATGGGAGCGGGATACACTCTTCGATCTCCGCCTTTTCCATCGCAAACGGATAACGCCCTCCTTGGAAATGGTCATGCACTAAAATCGAGCCGCCGACAATCGGCAAATCGGCGTTCGAGCCAATGAAATAGTGCGGGAACTTTTCGACGAAATCGAGCAAACGGCTAAGCGTCTTCCGCTCCATTTTCATCGGCACATGTTCGGCGGAAAAGACGATGCAATGTTCATGATAGTACACGTAGGGAGAATATTGGAAATACCACTGTTCATCCAATAACGTGATCGGGATGACACGGTGATTGGAACGGGCTGGATGACGCCACGTTCCTTCATACCCTTCGTTTTCTTTGCATAATACACATTTTGGATACGAGGATGACGGCATCTCTTTTAATTTGGCGATTTCCTTCGGGTCTTTTTCCGGCTTCGCCAAGTTAATGGTGATATCCAATTCTCCATAGATGGTTGACACTTTCCAGTGCTGATTGTTGGCGATGCGCGCCGTTTGAATGTAATTGGACGCTTGGCTCAACGAATAAAACCAGTCCGTCGCCTCCTGCGGGTCGCGGCGGTATCGCTCGTAAAAGGCGCGGATCACTTCCGACGGCCGCGGCATGACGCAGTCCATCAGTCTCGCATCCCATATATCGCGCTCGGTCGTTGTATTCGTTTCCAACAATCCTTGTTCATACGCCCAATCAATCATAGCGTCCAATACCGGGGCCGGCGAGGCCAAGGGAACGTTCTTGACCTCGGCCGGCTGCCATTCCGTGAGCCGGAGCGTTGCCAGCAGGCGGTTGCGCGCGTACACCACATCTTCCGGCGCTAAAAGGCCGCGTTGCTCGGCATAACGGATCAGTTGTTCAATCGCCGCAAAAATCGTTTCCATGTTTACACACCCCGATAGCCGTTTGGCCGCGCTTTGTGCCACTCCCACGCCGAGGCGACGATATCCGTAATGGACAAGTATTTCGGCTCCCAGCCGAGCTCGCGCTTTGCTTTTTCCGATGAAGCGACAAGTCTCGCCGGATCGCCCGGGCGCCGCGCCACGACGCGGGCGGGGATCGGGTGTCCGGTCACTTGCCGCGCCGCTTCGATCACTTCTTTGACGCTAAATCCATTTCCGTTGCCTAAATTGTATACATCGCTGTCTGCCCCGCTCCGCAATTTCTCGAGCGCCAGCCAATGGGCATCGACGAGATCAAGCACATGAATGTAGTCGCGGATGCACGTGCCGTCGGGCGTGTCGTAGTCATCGCCGAAAATGTAGATTTCCTCGCGCTGGCCAAGCGGCACTTTTAAAATCAATGGAATCAGATGCGTCTCCGGGTTGTGGTCCTCACCGATTGTCGTGCCGTACGCCCCGGCGACATTAAAGTAGCGGAGCGAAATCGAGCGGATGCCATAGGCGCGGTCCGCCCATTTCATCATTTTTTCCATCGCCAGCTTCGTTTCTCCATACGCGTTCGTCGGTTCCGTCGGGTCGGTTTCGACGATCGGGATTTGTTTCGGCTCCCCATACACCGCGGCGGTTGAAGAAAAGACGATTTGCTTGACGCCAAATTCTCTCATCACTTCAAGCAGCACTTGTGTACCGTACACATTGTTGTCGTAATATTTCAGCGGCTCTTCCATGCTTTCGCCGACCAATGAGTTCGCCGCAAAATGAATGACCGCCTCAATGTCGTGCTGGCGAAACACCGTGCGCAAAAACTCGCGGTCGCGAATATCGCCTTGGCAAAACACCGCATCAGGGTGAACCGCCTCCCGGTGCCCCGTCTGCAAGTTATCCACCACGACCACGCGCTCCCCTTTTTCAAGCAGACGGTACACCGCATGGCTGCCGATATACCCTGCCCCTCCGCAAACCAAAATCATCGGCTCATCTCCTCCAGTTCCGTGAGTTCTCTCGCCCCGTCACCAACTTCAACGACATAAAAGCTTGCTTCATAACCGATTTTTTCGGCATACGCGTTTCCGACCCGTTCAATGAAATCTTGAACGCATGCCTTTTTCACAATGTTCACCGTGCAGCCGCCGAATCCTGCTCCGGTCATGCGCGCCCCGACCGTTCCTTCGTGCGACCATGCCGCTTCAACGAGCGTGTCGAGTTCAACACTTGTCACTTCGTAATCATTGCGCAGCGACAAATGCGACTGTTTCATCAACTCGCCAAAGCGGACGAGATCCCCGCGCTCAAGCGCCCGGGCGGCTTCAAGCGTCCGCTCGTTTTCCGTCACTGCATGGCGGGCCCGTTTTTGCTCAAGCGGGGAAAGAAGATGTTCATAACGGGCCAGCTCTGCGCTTGTCAGCTCGCCGAGCGAGGCGATGTTCCGCACGCTTTGCAGCTTCGCGAGCGCCGCCTCGCACGTCGCCCGCCGCTCGTTGTACGCCGAGTCCGCCAGGCCGCGCTTTTTGTTTGTGTTCGCGATGACGATCGCACAATCGTCAAGCACCAATGGCAAATAGCGATACTCGAGCGTCTGGCAGTTTAACAGGATGGCGCAATCTTGTTTCCCCATGCCGACGGCAAACTGATCCATAATGCCGCAATGGACGCCAACGTATTTATTTTCTACGGTTTGGCTCATTTTCACAAGCTCCAGCTGATCAAGCCCGCGCCTGAACAGTTCATTGAGCATGACCGCGGTCACGAGCTCAATCGACGCGGATGACGACAGTCCTGCGCCGTTCGGGATCGTGCCGTAATACAAAATATCCAATCCGGTCTCCAGCGGGCTGAGCGCTTGAAACGCAGCCAAGATCCCTTTCGGGTAGTTCGCCCAGCCGTGCTCGCTCCGGTATGACAAGTCATCGTAAGAGACAGTGATCACTCCCGTTTCCGGGAAGTTTTGCGAATAAAAGCGGACAAATGGCTCTTTCGTCTGCCGAACAAGCGCATACGTGCCGATCGCAAGCGCGCNCGGCAGCACATGCCCGCCGTTGTAATCCGTATGCTCACCGATCAAATTGACGCGGCCGGGGGCGAAGAAAGTGCGGATGCCTTCGCCTAAGCCGCCGAAAAGTTCGATAAATTGTTGTTTTAAGGTTGTAATCATGAAAGAGCCTCCTTAAGATCATCTTATAATAAATATTTTAGTTAAAATTTTACTATTCGTCAATGAAAAACTCCTACTTTTGTTCATGACTGCAGGCTTCTTGTCAGAAACAAAATGCCCTCCTTGTCCGTATAATTCGTTAAAATCAACCTATCCTAAACATTAACATTTAAGAAGGAACAGGAGGCCCAAACATGGACGCCAAACTGCAGCTACAAAAAGAGTTAAAGCAAATCGAACAGTGGGAACACTCCCAAAAAGACCTATGGTTTTGGGAAAAGCTCGGCCGCTTGCCGTTTCAAGTGCTCGATAAGCTGACGCCAAAAGTCGTCCATCGAAAACTAGGGCAGCTGCTTGATGAGCTGGGCAGCTATATTCAAAGCGGCGGGCAATACTTAGTGAATGAAGGAAAGGTATTGGACAAGCTTGGCGTATCGTCGTTGGCCGAGGTGCCGCACTTGCCGCTTGAGACGATGGACCGCGTCTGCGACGAGTTGATCGATGCGCGCGTCACGTTCGCCCAGCTGCAAGGGGCGGCAACTGGAATGGGCGGGGCGCTGACGCTGGCGGTGGACATTCCGGCGCTTCTCGGCTTAGCGCTGAAAACGCTGCAAGAGATCGCCATCGTGTACGGATATGACCCGAAGGAAAAAGAGGAGCGCGTGTTTGTCGTCAAATGCCTGCAGTTTGCCGCGGCGGACATCGTCGGGAAAAAAGCGATTTTGGACGAACTTTCGTCGTTCTCCCATGAACGCGGGCGCGTCTTTTCCGAACTGCAAGGCTGGCGGGAAGTGATGATGACGTTCCGCGACCAATACGGGTGGAAAAAGCTGTTTCAAGCCGTTCCGATCATCGGCGTCATTTTCGGTTCGCTGTTTAACAAATCGTTTATGGAAGACATCGCCGAAACCGGGAAGATGCTCTATCGGAAGCGTCGCATCATCGAGAAGCTCAAACAGTTTGAACCCGGCATCTAAGACACCGGGTTCAATTCGTTTATGACTGGTGCATAGGCTCGAGCGACAGCATCCCTTCTTATCGTTGAACAGCTTTCAATCGCCACATCATGCTGGTAAAATCGCCAGAGCGGTACGGCAAGGCCACTCCGGCATACATCAGCTCGTCGCCGCCGTAAACGCCAAGTCCCTCGATTTCGTAGTCTTGATTCGGGTCAAGCCCTTTTAAGCGCAGGTATGACAGCGGCGCGTTCGCTTCCGCCAGAACACGGAAGTAGGCGACGAGCGCTTCCGACTGATCTTCCGAGACGAACATCCACGCCGCCTCGTTGCCTTCAAACGGGCTGAGCAGCCGATAAAACGTGCCGAACTGGACGAGGCGGCGCACATCTTTGTAAAACGCGACTTGTTCCTTAATGATTTGTTTTTCTGTTTCCGTCAATTTCGTGATATTGAGCTCATAGCCGAAGTTGCCTGACATCGCCACATGGCCGCGCGTCTTGAGGGACGTCACCCGCCCGACTTGGTGGTTCGGCACGGCCGAGACGTGGGCGCCCATGGCGCTCACTGGGTAAACGAGGCTTGTACCGTACTGGATTTTCAGGCGCGAGACAGCGTCAGTGTTGTCGCTCGTCCATGTTTGCGGCATATAATAGAGAATCCCCGGGTCAAACCGCCCTCCGCCTCCGGAGCAGCTTTCAAACAAAATGTGCGGAAAGCGCGAGGTGATCTCGTCCATCACGCGATAGAGCCCAAGCATATAGCGGTGCGCCGTTTCGCGCTGGCGCTCGGGCGGCAGGGCGGAGGAGCCAATTTCCGTCATATGGCGGTTCATGTCCCATTTCACATAAGTGATGGGGGCGCTCGCAAGCACGTTCGAGATCGTTTCAATCATATAGTCGCACACGTCTTGGCGGGAATAATCGAGCACAAGCTGGTTTCGTCCTTCCGAACGCGGGCGGTTGGGCACATGCAGACACCAGTCGGGATGTTTCCGGTACAGCTCGCTGTTTGGCGACACCATTTCCGGTTCAACCCATAAGCCGAACTGCAGCCCGAGTTCGTTCACTTGTTTCGCCAACCCGTCCAGGCCGTTCGGGAGTTTGCGCCGATTGACCACCCAATCACCGAGGGAACGGCGGTCGTCATCGCGTTCGCCAAACCAACCGTCGTCAAGCACAAACAGTTCGATGCCAAGCTCCGCCGCTGTTCGGGCGATATTCATGATCTTTTCTTCATTGAAGTCAAAATACGTTGCTTCCCAGTTATTGATCAAGATCGGGCGTTCGCGGTCGCGAAATGAGCCGCGCGCCAGGCGGGTGCGGTACAGTTCGTGGTACGTTTGCGACATTCCGTTCAACCCTTGGTCGGAGTAGACCATAACGACTTCCGGCGTTTGGAACGATTCGCCCGATTCCAATAGCCACGTAAAATCAAACGGATTGATGCCCATCGAGACGCGGGCAGTGCGGAACTGGTCCACCTCGACTTGGGCGAGGAAATTGCCGCTGTACACCAAGCTGAACCCGTACACTTCGCCTTGGTGCTCATCGGCGTTTTTGGCAGCGAGCGCAATAAACGGGTTTTGTTGGTGGCTGCTCGCGCCGCGGCGGCTTTCCGCCGCTTGCACGCCGGTCACAAGCGGACGGCGCTCGATCCAGCGTTCGCGCCCCCACGCTCCCGGGAGATGAATCCAGTCATAGTCGGCAGTTGGGAAATCGACGCTCATACTGAGCGCACGCAGCAGCTTCAACCGCTCGCCGCCTTTGTTTTCAAAACGGGCCGCGCGCGTGATGACGTTCCATTTTTCATACGCCGTATACTGCAGCGTGACCTTTAGACCGATCAGCGCATCTTCAAGAACCATTTCGAGCGTCTCCGCTTCTTGTTCATGCTCCACGTATGTCGCCGGCAGCCCGTTCAGCCTAGGCTTCCCTTTGTAAATACGGTGCGTTTTGTAGCGCAAATCGGTCACGGTCGAGCCGTTTTCCAGCTGCACTTGATACGCTGGAGCCCGGAAATCGGTATTCCCATAGGCTGGATATTCTTGCGGCAGCGTATCGAGCGAAAACGTGCGGTCAGACGGGTCGGGATTAGGAGAGAACGGACGGTCAAAAAATTGGAATCTTCTTGATCCATTTGCACTTCTAATCTTTTTTCCCCAATAAAGATGGGCTAAATGCCCTGAACGAACGAGCTGCATCACATAGCTTGTGTCGCTTGCTTGTAGATGAAAGGTTTTGGTTACATGATCGTATATAATTCCCATATTCATTCTCCTTCTCTATTTTCTAAAATGGAATATAGTCTTATCCTTTTACAGCCCCAGATGACAGTCCACTAATAAAGTATTTTTGCAGGAATAAATATAAGATAATGATCGGCAATGAACTTAGCAGCGACCCTGCAGCAACCCACCCAACGTTGTTCACATATTGTGAAAAGAAAGAAGAAAGAGCTACAGTAAGCGTATGCGATTCAGAGCTTTGCAGGAAGAATACAGAAAATTGATAGTCATTCCATACATTTACACCCGTTAAAATCATTACCGTTACAGTAACTGGTTTTAATAAAGGCATAATGATACGGAAAAATAACGAAAATCTACTCATCCCATCGATCATTGCTGCCTCGTCTAATTCTCGTGGAATCGTATTGATGAACCCGGTAAATAGAAAAATCGTAATCGGCAAGTTAACCTGGAGTTCCCGCTGAAGTAAAACTGTAATTATTGCGGGATGCTCCAAATACAAGGGATTTTTTAATCGGATCAACATGAATTAATGTTTTCTTTTCCTTCTCTTTAGTTCTTATTTGTTACTACTGCCACATGGAACGACAGCCCCTTTTAGCGCCTTTTCCAGTTCCTTTGTATAAGCCTCCCTTTGTTCCTCTGTCCATTGCAAATAATCGGCCATAAAGGCGATAACGCGGTCTTTCTGACGCCGGACAGAATCAATATCAAACAGCAGCGCTCCGGTGCGGCGGATGAAGTAGTCGACTGGTTTGACCGCCATTTCTTCCTCGATGGCGTAGACGAGGCGGACGAACGTTTCGCGCGTTAAGCCGGACGAGCGGTCGTACTCGTTGCTTAAGGCAAAGAGGCGGTCGACATTTGTGCCGTATTGTCTCGCCAGCCGCGCTCCCGCTTCTTTCGTCAATCCATAGCGCGCCGCTTCTTCCGCTTTTTCGGCGATGAAGGCAGGGAGGCGGTGCGAGCCGCCGACATCGCCGCCGGAGATCGGCAATTGTTTCGTCTGGCATGGACGGAACGTTTTCCGCTCTTCTTTTTCGAGCTGCTTGGCGACAAGATCGACGACGGTTTCCGCCATTTTCCGGTAGCCGGTCAGTTTGCCGCCGGCGATCGTAATGAGGCCGGACGGCGATGTCCAAATCTCGTCTTTGCGGGAAATTTCCGACGGGTCTTTCCCTTCTTCATAGATGAGCGGACGGACGCCGGCCCAACTTGATTCCACATCGGCCGCGGTGATGCCGACAGACGGGAACATGTAGTGAATCGCCTGCAATAAGTAGTCGCGGTCTTCTTCAGTCATGGCCGGATGAGCGGGATCATCGTCATAAAATGTATCGGTCGTGCCGACATACGTTTTCCCATCCCGCGGAATGGCAAACACCATCCGGCCGTCCGGGGTGTCAAAATAGACTGCCTGCTTGAGCGGAAAACGCTTTTGATCGATGACGATGTGGACGCCTTTGGTCAGCCGAAGCCGCTTGCCGGTTTTCGATCCGTCTTTGTCGCGCAGCGCATCAACCCATGGTCCAGCAGCATTGACGACTTTTTTGGCGCGGATGTCATACACTCGTCCGCCGATCAGGTCGCGGCAGCGGGCGCCGATCGCGCGGCCGCGCTCGTCGTACAAAAACTGTTCGGCTTTTACGTAGTTGACGGCGTCGGCGCCAAGCTCGACCGCTTTTTTGACCACCTCGATCGTCAAGCGGGCATCGTCGGTCCGATACTCGACGTAATAGCCGCCGCCAAGGAGGCCATCGCGCTTTAAGAGCGGCTCTTTTTCCAACGTCTGCCGGGCATTAAGCATCGTGCGCCGCTCGCTTTGCTTGACGCCAGCCAGCCGGTCATACAGCCAAAGGCCGATCGACGTGCTCCATTTGCCAAACGTCCCGCCGCGATAAATGGGCAGCAGCATCCACTCCGGTGTGGTGACGTGCGGGCCGTTTTCATACACAATCGCCCGTTCGCGCCCGACTTCCGCGACAAGCTTCACCTCGAACTGCTTCAAGTAGCGCAGGCCGCCGTGGACGAGTTTGGTCGAGCGGCTCGACGTGCCGGCGGCGAAATCTTGCATCTCGACAAGCGCGACCGTCATGCCGCGCGAGATGGCATCCAAGGCGATGCCGCNNNNGGTGATTCCCCCGCCGATCACCAACAGATCGTATGGCTTTTCGCTCATCGCTTCGAGAACGTTGTTCCGCTGTTTGCTTGAGAATGCCATGCTTGACTCCTCCTTGGAAAAAGACAAAAAGAGACCAGTGCAAACACGATAAGCCTTCGCCTACCATGTGTGCATGGTCTCTCCTTGTCTCCTGACTGATGATTAACTTGTTGCTTTTATTATAGCAGACTGCGGCCGATTTGGCCAGCTCAACGCATTATCCATTGTAGTGGCGCCATAATGTTTCGTTGGACGTGGTCACCGCCACCGCCCCAGCTGCAAGCGCCTGCTCGACATCGTCGACCGTGCGGATAAGTCCACCGGCATAAATCGGCTTCCCGGTCCGTTCTTTCACTTCGCGGATGATGTGCGGCATGGCGCCCGGAATGACTTCGATGCAGTCCGGATTCGTTTTCGCAATCATCTGATAGCTTTTCTCCAACGCGTGTGAATCAAGCAAAAAGATGCGCTGCACGGCCAAGACTCGTTTTTGCCGCGCCTTCATAATGACGCCCGCTTTCGTGGAAATGAGGCCATGCGGGCGGAACTCTTGGCAAAGGTATTCCGCCGCATGTTCATCATGGCTCAGCCCTTGCACCAAGTCGACGTGAATGAGCAACTCCTTGCCATGCCGGCGCGCATAGGCAAAGATGCTTTTTAACTGGGCAATATGCACCTCAAGCAACACGCCGACCGTGTAACCGCTTGACAAAAAGGCGTCAAATTGCTTCATCGTTTTAATGGCCGGAATGATGCGCTGTTTCGCTTCCATTTTCTTTTCTTCGATTCATCCTCTCATTTTGTCGATCTCATCTAAGCATGACAGTGACATCATCGTCCGCGGTTTGCATGTCGCGATTTTCACCCCGCGCTTGCGGAATTTTTCAACGAGGTGATGAATCACTTTTTTGCTTGCCGCCTCTTCCTCATGGGGATGTCCCATTGCCTCACGCTCCTCTCCTATTCCGCTTTCGGAATGGCGAGCTCCACCGTCGTTCCTTTCCCAACTTCGCTTTCCAACGCAATTTGCCCGCCGTACTTATCGATGATCTCCTTGGCAATCGAAAGGCCGAGCCCGGCGCCGCCTTGTTCGCGGCTGCGCGCCTTGTC
>NZ_LDPD01000023.1:60148-79382 GCF_001026865.1 Geobacillus sp. ZGt-1
AAAAAACGTTTTTCAGCTCTTCTTTCGGAATGCCGATGCCATAATCACGGATGGACACGATGACAAACGGCCCTTCCTCGCGCAAGGAAATCGCGATTTGTTTCACTCGCTGAGAATATTTTACCGCATTGTCAAGCAAAATGAACAGCAATTGTTCAAAATGATGTTTCGCCATCGCCGCGCGCGCAATCGGCTTATCCGGCTGGTCAATCAGAAATTGGAAATCTGGGTGCAAGACGCGGAAATTTTTGACGACTTGTCCGACAGCCGCCGCGGCATCCATCGGCGCGACCTCATCCGGCACCGTGATCGCCTCGGCGCGCGACAAGTCAAGAAGCTCGAGAACGAGCCGCTTCAGCCGCTCCGCTTCTTTCACCGCCGCCTCGAGCGATTCTTCTAAAATCTCTGGATTGTGCTTTCCCCATCGTTGCAGCAACGAAAGATGGCCTTGCAAAATGGCGAGCGGCGTGCGCAGTTCATGGGACGCATCCTCGACAAATTGCCGCTGCATGGCGAACGACCGCTCAATTTCATCCATCATGCCGTTGAACATCACCATCAGTTCCGCGATTTCATCGCGCGCCGGAGGCACATCAATGCGCCGTTTCAGCCCGTTGTTTTGAATGTCCGCCATCGTTTTGGCCAGCGTTTGCAACGGCCGGACGAAGCTTTGCGCCACGAACCGGCCGGCGACAGCGCTTGCCGCCATGGCCAAAAAGCCGATCGCCGTCATGATGAGAAAGAGTGTGTTGGTCACTTGCTGGAACCTCGCCAGCCGACGGGCGATCTCGATCGTTCCATGCAAGTTGCCGATATGCAGCGGCTGACGGAGCAGCAAAAATCGCTCATTGTTGATGAAATGCTCATCCATCTTCCGCTTGTCGGGCATCTCGCTTGGCGATAGCGACACCGCCGCCCCATTTGAAACGGAGACGATGACGTTTCCTTTCTCATCCGTAACGCGAATGAGCTGGTAGCGTTCATTCAGCTTTTCCAAAAACGCGCGGCTGCGGCGAATCCCTTCCCATGATAGATTACGTTTTTCCGCGTAATATGTTTCAATTTCCGCCACCGTTTGTTCCATCGTTTTTTCTTCTTCCTTCAGCAGCCATTGTTTGACCATATGATATTGCAAAAACGTAAACACAAAATACGTAATGAAAATCGCCCCGGCCGACAAAACGGTCAGCTTCCCTTTCAGCGAAAGCCGGCGAATCGCCTCCCTCTTCATGGCCGCATCACATATCCCGTGCCGCGCACCGTTTGGATATACCGCTCTTTATCGTGTTCGTCAAGCTTTTGCCGCAAATAGCGAACGTAGACGTCAACGACGTTCGTCTCAACCTCGGCGTCGAACCCCCACACTTTGTCAAGGAGCGCATCACGCGTCAAGACAACATTGATGTTTTGCATAAAGGCGACGAGCAAATCGTATTCGCGCTTCGTCAGCTCAATAAATTCGTCTCCTTTTTTCACTGTGCGCGCCTGCACGTCAACGACTAAATCTTTAAACGTCAACACTTGGGCGTTCGCTTCCGGATGAACGCGGCGGAACAAGGCGCGGATGCGGGCGAGCAGCTCTTCAATGGCAAACGGTTTGACGATGTAGTCATCGGCCCCGTTATCGAGCCCCATGACGCGGTCAAACACGCTGTCGCGCGCTGTGATCATGATGATCGGCGTCGATTTCGCCGCCCGGATGCGGCGGCATACTTCCATGCCATTTAAACGCGGCAGCATCACATCAAGCAAAATGAGATCCCACTGCTCCGAAAGAGCGAGCTCGAGCCCTTCGCGTCCATCGGCGCATACATGCACGTCAAAGCCTTCGTGCTTTAAATCAAGCTCCAAAAACCGGGCGAGCCCGGCTTCATCTTCAATCAATAAAATACGTCCGTTCATCAGTTGCTCCTCCTCTCTTGCGGCTGTTGCTGCTTCCACCTTTATACATCTTTAACTATACACAACAAATCGTTCACCGCCAACGGACAGCCAGCAGTCAAAAAAGGAATGGGGCGCCTGTTAGGGACGCCCTCAAAAATGAATCGGCAAAAAGCGGCGCAGGCAGCTGTTTATGAATGGCGGTCAACGATCCAATCAACAATGGCTTGAACGATTTCAAACACTTGATAAGAAAGAAGCGACACGGCTGTTCCCGAAAAAAACAATGTCACCAGCCAATGAACCCAATGCATCGCGCCATCCCTCCTCCCGCCGCCGGGCAACCGACAGCGTTATTGATGTGCATCTCATGGATGGTGGTGTCATTATATTCCATCCGGGTTAAAACAAGATGAAAACTCTCTAAAAAAGTATGAAGTAGCTTTTTTTGCGCTCTGTACATACATTGACAGTGAATCGCTTTGCCAATCGGCAGCGTCCCGACAGAACCATTTCGCTGTTTTGAAAAAAGGAGGAGAGCGCAATGAATGAATCGTTTCAACCACCAGCCAATGGGGGAGGCCATCACCCGTTCCATCATTTGCGGAAAATGATGAATCAATGGTTTGATGAACGGCCGCTGCAAAAACTGTTTGAAACGCTCGATGACTATTTCGCACAAACGTTTGCTGCAGCGTACATTCCGATCGAGGTGAAAGAGACGAAGCACGATTACCAAATCATTGTCCGGCTGCCTGACATCAAAAGGGAACAAATCAGCTTGCAATGGCAGGAAGATGGGCTGCAGCTGATCGTCGATCACAATGAAACAATTGAATCGGCAGATCATCACGGCCATGTATACGAACGCCGCCACGCACGGCGGCGCGTGGCGAGGCTGATTCCGTTTCCGTATCCGGTCGCTGAGCATGAGGTGAAAGCCTCGTTTCAAAATGGGACGCTCACCATCCAGCTGCCGCAAAAACGGAAATATATCGATATCGATTGAAGACGATCCAGCCTGTGTGTGCGTTCAAAAACCATTTTGGCAGCGGCCAGCGCCGCGCTTGGACGTGAAACAAGCCGTTCCCTTCATGGGGAGCGGCTTGTTTCTTATCCAGCTTCTATTGTTTATGGGGTGAATTTCCGGAACGTTCGCCCTCTTCCGGTGTTCCTTTTTTGATCACCCATTCGTTGGCGATTTCCTCGCGGTGGTTCGTGTATTTGTTTTTCCGCTTCCAGTTGTCGTTGTGGTCTGTCACCGCCATCACCCCCTTATTGTTTGCCATTCGCTTGCCTTGCTGCGGCCAACACGATGTGCATACATACTTTCTCGGCTGACAAGCTACGCTACTGATAGGAGGTGCAAAACGAATGGCGAAACTGCCCGATTTCAAACAATTGAACGACCGACTGATCAACGAGCCGTCGGATGAGCCGATGCTTGTCATCAAAACAAACCTCGACCCGGACCGCGTGACGGAAGAAAATCCGTACGTCCAAGGCCGCACAAACACAAGCAAAGAGTTTGTCTCTTTTTTTGAAGGGGGCGGACGATGATGGAACAAACACTCGCTTACTTGCGCGAAGTGCTGTCCAACTATTTGGATCACCACGGCGACACCCCAAAACGCATTTACAAAAAACTGATCAGCAAACCATACCGAGGCGAAGGGGAATTTGTCCGCGACTTGACGCAAGAAGAAAGCGCCTTTTTGGACCGCATTTTGCCCCATGAAATCCGCTATGCGATGGATGAGCGCGATTATGAGCGCGTGTATCAGCTCAATGAAGTGTATGAGTTGCTCATTTGACAACGTGAAAACCGCTCCCCGTGCAAACGGCGGAGCGGTTTCCCTTTTTCAAGCGCGCTCGACCGTCGCGCCATGACGCGGTTTCATTTTTTAAACGTACCGAGCAATCCTTTCAACACGCCATTCACTTGATTGACCGTATTGATCATTTGCCCCACGGTACTCATCATTTTGTTGATATCGTACGTTCCGTCGCTGTTTTTAAACTGGGCGAGAAACGACGGGCGCGGCGGCGGCAAAAGCGGCCCCGGCTTTGGGTATGACGCCGGATGGGGAGGCGGGGCGGCATGGGTGGACGGAAAAAAGGGCCAGTGCCCCGGCGCCGATGGAAAAGATGAACCTCCATAGTGGAAGTAAGGATGATAATGGCTGCCTAAGCCATAGGGACCATACGTGGGCGGTGGTAAAACCGGGCGCGAGTAACGATGCATATTCCTTCTCCCCCATTGTTGGTGTCCATTCCCCCTTGCCTAGAAAGCGGCTCGTACAGGCAAGATGCGGCCGTGCGCTGTTTCGCACGCAAACGAACAACATTCATGCTGATGAGCCACCAACCTTCCAGGCCGAAGAGGTGGGCTGCCACTAGTATATGTGACGGCGCCCGATGGCGTGTACGGACATGTCATCTCTTGTCGGAAGTTTTAATTTTCCGAAATCATTCTTTCTTCCTATTTTTATGGTACGATGTAAAAAAGGGGGAAGGGGGAAAAGCATCAATGAACGTGACGGAGTTAAAGCATAAGTTTATGGCGGTCAAACATTGCGAACCGGCTGAGGCGAACGAACTGCTTGATTTTGCCCGCCGTCTGTATTTGCGCGGGGAAATTTCGCTCGCCGAGTACCGCGATCTCGTGCGTGAGCTCGAAAAAGCCGGCGCCTCTCAGCCGGATGAAGCAGGGGAATACGCTGGGCTGTAGGACGATGAGGGAGCTTTTCCCTTCTTTTTTTTGCCCCTGTTCCTCAAGACGCATAAAAAACGATGTTTCTTCCCACCCTAAAGAGGCAAGAGGAATTGTCGTGCAAGGGGGGATTGGCGATGGGTCGAGGCGTCCACTTTAACCATAAATTGAAAGGCCATGACCATGAAAAGCCGAAACATGGAAAACCAGCGCCGCCCAAGCATACGGAGCGGGTCGAATACGAGATCAACACCGTCGCTACTGCAGAAGGCGGCCCTGTCTCGATCACAACAGGCAAAGACACATAAAACAAAAAAGGGGGCTGATCCAAAACGCACTCGCGTTTTGGGTCAGCCCCTTTTTCCGTGCGGCCGCTTTCTCCTGCCCCGTCAAAGCCTCTCCTTGCCTGCTTCGCTCGTGTCGTCAAGCCGTTCCTTGACAAGCGCCAGCGTATAAGCGACGGCCTGGCTGTATTGCTTGATGCGGCGCTCAGGAACGGATGGATAAAATGCCTCAACGCACAGCTTCGCCATATGGTCGGCGGCGGCTTCAATTTGCCGCTCATGGACATATTTCGGCCGCGCATGGCGGACCCAGCGGGAAGCGGCGTCCTTCCACCGTTCGGCAACGGCCTGCACCTCTTCGGCCATCGGTTTCACGTCGCCAAAAAAATCCGGCTCCTCGTTCCGCTCGCGGGCGCGCCGGGCGATCAAAAGCAACTGTTCGTTGTATTGTTGCAGCCGCTTCGTCAACGCCTTAAGCTCTTTTTCCATGGCGCCTCCTCCTTATCCATGCCGGCAAATCCGGTTTGCCCATGTGCCCTATGGCCCGGAGAACGGATGCGTTTTGCCGCGATGCGCTTCTGTTTGATGATACCATACCGACCGGCTCACACCAAATACAGTTTCGACGAAAGCGGAAGTGCAGCACGCTGCTTCTCCTTCTCAAGCCGCTGTTCCACGCCGGCGATCTGCCCTTCAAGCCGCCCGAGCTGTGCTTGATTTTGCGTATAACGCTCTTCGATGACATCGGCGATCACTTTTTCCATTTTCGCATCGACCTGCTCGATGAGTGCAACAATTTCCTGCAGCTGCTTTTCGATCTCCTCTTTTTTCACGAGCCGTTTTTCCATTCCCTCTCCCCCATTTCTCGCATGATGATATTCCATTCGCGGCGGGAAGGACGACTCCTGCTGCGGCGACAAAAGTAGAACGAATTCGGCAAAGAAAGTGGCAAGCAGCCGCCATTCGACATTGACCTCCTTCGCTTGCCTTCAGTCGAAAGGAGGAAAAGAAAAAGAGCGCATATGACCGGAGCGTATGGTATAATAAAAACCATTCAAAGGAGATGAACGCGATGGCACTCAAATACCCGAGCGGAAAAGAGTATCGCGGAAACAAGCCGAACGCCGCGCGCCGGCCGGCGGCCGATTATGCCAATCGCGGCATGACGCTCGAAGACGACTTAAACGCGACGAATGAATATTACCGGGAACGCGGCATCGCTGTCATCCATAAAAAGCCGACCCCGGTGCAAATCGTGCGCGTCGACTATCCGAAACGGAGCGCCGCCGTCATTACCGAAGCCTACTTCCGGCAAGCGTCGACGACCGACTACAACGGTGTGTACCGCGGCAAGTACATCGACTTTGAGGCGAAAGAGACAAAAAACAAAACGGCGTTTCCGCTGAAAAATTTCCACGCTCATCAAATCCGCCATATGGAGCAAGTCGTCGCCCACGGCGGCATTTGTTTTGCGATTTTGCGTTTTTCTTTGCTCAATGAAACGTATTTGCTTGACGCCTCTCATTTGATCGCTTGGTGGAACAAACAGGAAGCCGGCGGACGAAAGTCGATTCCGAAACAAGAGATCGAACGGCATGGACATTCCATTCCGCTTGGCTACCAGCCGAGAATTGATTATATTAGTGTAGTAGACAACGTGTACTTCACCCGTTGAAGTGAAAACTTGTAAGAAAGGCAGGATTTGCTTATGTCTGGTGAATATCGTTCTCGCGTAGAACGAAAGCAGGCAGCGAAACAAACGAAACAGAAGAAAGCGAAAACGAAACGAGGAAGATCGTGGTTAAAAACCATCGCCATTGCGATATTGCTGATGATGGTCCTTGGCGCCATCGGGGGTATTGCCACTTTCGCCTATTTCGTTAAGGACGCTCCTCCGCTGGATGAGGCCAAAATTAAAGATCCGCTTTCTTCCGTCTTGTACGATATGAATGGAAAACAAGTAGCGGAGCTTGGCGGCTACAAGCGAACGTACATTTCGTATAAAGACGTGCCGAAAGTGCTTGAAGATGCCGTCTTGGCAACAGAGGACGCCCGCTTTTATGAACACCACGGGATCGACATCGTCCGCTTGGCCGGCGCCGTCCTCGCCAACATCAAGGAAGGATTTGGTGCAGAAGGCGGCAGCACGATCACCCAGCAAGTCGTCAAAATGACGTTTCTCTCATCCAAAAAAACGCTGGAACGGAAAGCGCAAGAAGCTTGGCTGGCACTGCAGCTGGAACAAAAATATTCGAAGCATGAAATTTTGGAAATGTACTTGAACAAAATTTATTATTCAGACGGCATTTATGGCGTCGCTCGCGCCGCCGAATATTATTTTGGCAAGACGGACTTGAAAGAGCTCACTCTTCCGGAAGCAGCCTTGCTTGCCGGCATGCCGCAAAGTCCAAACCGGTATAATCCGTATGACCATCCAGAGGCGGCAAAAAAACGGCGCGATACGGTATTGTCGCTTATGGTGAAACATGGCTTTATCAGCCAGGAAGAAGCGGAAAAAGCGAAACAAGTCCCGATTCAATCGATGCTGACAAAACGGAAAAAATCGCAAAATGATGTACCATATGACGCCTTCATTGACGAAGTAATCAAAGAAGTGACCGACAAAGCGAACGTCAACGTCTTTGAAGATGGGCTGAAAATTTATACAACGCTCGATCAAAACGTTCAAACATACGTAGAAAAGCTATTAAACTCTGACAAATACTTTACCAATAAGAAGGATTTGCAATCCGGCATCGCCGTCGTCGACACCAAAACAGGCGCCATTCGCGCGTTAGGCGGCGGTCGCCATCGCGACAATATCGAATTCGGCTTCAACTACGCAATCCAACCGGTCGGCCAGCCCGGTTCAACGATCAAGCCGATTTTGGACTATGGCCCGGCGATTGAATATTTAAAATGGTCAACAGCGCACATTCTTGTTGACGAGCCGTATACGTATTCGGACGGCACGCCGATCCGCAACGCCGGCGGAAAATACGCTGGGCCGGTGACATTGCGCAAAGCTCTCACGTGGTCATACAACATTCCGGCGCTCAAAACCTATCAAGCCGTCGGCAAAGAGCGGGCGATGGAGTTCGCTAACCGACTCGGCATGGGCTTTGATGAAGTATATGAGCCTTACGCTATCGGCGGAGTATCCCGCTACGTATCGGTGCTGCAAATGGCTGGAGCGTACACTGCTTTTGGTAATAACGGCGTCTATACGAAGCCATATGCCGTGACAAAAATCGTCTTCCCGGACGGCACGGAAATGGATTTGCAACCCAAACCAAAACGAGTGATGCACGACTATACCGCCTACATGATCACGGACGTGCTGAAGTCTGTCATCCGCTCCGGAACAGGTCAATTGGCCAATGTTCCAGGACTTGAGCTCGCAGGCAAAACAGGGACGACGAACTATGGGAAAGATGGAGCAAAATTCGGCCTTGACCGGGACGATGTGCCGGACAGCTGGATTGTCGGCTATACGCCAAACTATACGGCGGCCATTTGGGTCGGCTTCAGCAAGCGAAGCAGCACGGCAAAGCTTGATAAATATGAGCAGAAAATCCCGAAATATTTGCTCAGAGACATCATGTCCCACATCGATGACGGTAGTGGGGAATTCAAACAGCCGGACAGCGTCGTCAAGCTGCCGATCAAAAAAGGCACAAACCCGCCGAAGCTCGCCGGCAAATACACGCCGGAAAGCGAAATTACGTATGAATTGTTCGTGCGCGGCACTGAGCCGACGGAGACGGCGAACGACGTGCCGGAAGAACTGCCGGCGGTGAAAGGGTTGACCGCTGTGTACGACCAAGCGGCGAACGCCATCTCGGTTTCGTGGTCATACGATGAGCAAACCGATGAGACGATCTTCGAGGTGCGCGTCAAAGATGGCCAAGGTCAAACGAATACGATCACCACAAAAGACCGTTCGATCACGATTTCCAATCCGACGCCAGGATGGACGTACACAATCGCCGTGTACGCAAAAGACGGCGAACGAATGAGCAAACCGGCCATAGCCAGCGTTCATGTCCCCGGCGGAGAAGATCAAACTCCCGTGCCACAACAACCGGGGGATGACAGCCAAGGCAGCGGCGGGCAAAACGGCGGCACCGATCAAGGCAACAGCGGGAATAACGGAAACGAAAACGGTCAGGGAAACAACAATGAACAAAACGGCGGCGCAAGCGGCGGACAAGAAAATGGCAACAGCGGCGGGGCCAACCAAAACAATGGCCAAACGGATGGAACAAACAACCAAGGAACGAACAACAGCGGCCAAACGAACGGAACGAACGGTGGAACGGGTGCAAACAGCGGAACGCCGCCTGTCTCCCCGCCGTTAAAAAACGGATCCGGAGCGGGTCTTGGCACCCGTCCATAACCGTTGCATTCCCAAAAAACGGATGGCTTTTGCGCCATCCGTTTTTTCATGACCGACCGGCATGCTGCTGGCCCTTCTTCACCAAGCCCTTTCACGGCTCCGTTCACTTCTGATTTGCCGCTTTTTCCTCCCGTTTTCGCATCCGTTTTTTTCCTTCACGGCATAAATGAAGAAGAGGACATGACGGACATTGCGGAGACTGTGCCTTGCAATGGTAGCGGCCGAAAAAAATCATTCGGTGGTGGGTGATCGACCATTCTTCTTTTGGGATGATTTTCATCAGCGTCTTCTCGACTTCCAAAACCGAGTCGTCCCAGCGGCAAAAGCCGAGCCGTTTGCTGACGCGCTCGACGTGTGTATCAACCGCGATGGCCGGCACGCCGAACGCAACGGACACAACGACGTTCGCCGTCTTCCGCCCGACGCCCGGCAGCTTCATCAACTCATCGCGGTCGCGCGGCACTTCGCCGTTGTACTTGTCAATCAACATCGCGCACAGCTTTTGAATGTTTCGTGCTTTGTTCCGATATAAGCCGATTGAGCGGATATCTTGCTCGAGCTCCTCAAGCGGCACCGCAATATAATCGTGCGGTGTCCGATATTTTTCAAACAGCCGTTTCGTCACCTTGTTGACGAGCGCATCGGTGCATTGCGCCGACAAAACAACCGCAATCAGCAGCTCAAACGGATTGCGGTGCACCAGCTCGCAATGCGCATCTGGAAACATTTTTGCCATCTCATCCAAACAGTAGCGGATTTGTTGCTTTGTCAGCACCTCGTCTCCTCCTTATTGCCATATTGGCCCGAACAAAACGACGCCTTTTACCGGTTCGATTGGCCATTTTTGGACAAACAAAAACGAGAGACAGCGCCTCTCGTTACGAGTCGAGCCAATTGAAAAACGGGATCGTCTGTTTAAATTCTCCCGCCGTCTGTCTCGCGGAACGGGAGGACGGCTTGCGAAACTTTTTGCCGTAATCGTGCGCCTGTTCAATCGTGCGAATGCCGTTCTTTTTCCATTCAAACAAGATGCGATCGATGTAGCGGAAATTCAACTTCCCCGACAGCACCGCTTCGCGCAGCGCCGCTTTAATGATGGCCGGCTCATGGCCGTCTTGATCGATCCACATCGCAAGCGTTTCACACTCGAACGGGGAGAGCGGGCGGCCAAACTCCTGCTCAAAAACGGTGTATAAGCTCTCCTCTTCCTCCTGCCGGCCGAGTTCCCCCTGTTGAGCCGCCTGGGTGTACAAATGATGCACGAGCTTCTCCCAAAGCGGTTCAAGCGTATATTTTTCGTTGCGAATGCCTTGTTCATCCGTATGCTCTTCAATCGCGATCATCCCTTTTTGCAAGAGCCGACGCACCATCTCCATGCATTCCGCTGCCGAGACCGTCATTCTTTCGGCCAGCTCGGCCGGCGTCGGAAACAAGACGCCTTCTTCGAAAAACGACTGCATATGCAAAAGCAAGACGAGCTCCCCCTCGCCCAACCCAAGCTGCTTGTAGTGGCCAAGCAACAGCTTCGGGACGGCGATGCTTCCTTGCGCCAGCCATTCGGCCACCTTTTTCTTTTCCATGCCGATGCACCTCAACTATAGTATAACATGACGGCGGCGAAAAAACCCCCTTTTTGCAGGGGGTTTTTTACGGATAAAGCCGGTTGAGCAGCCGCGGGAACGGAATCGTCTCGCGCACATGTTCGACGCCGCAAATCCAAGCGACAGTGCGCTCCAAGCCGAGCCCGAACCCTGAATGCGGCACAGAACCGTATTTGCGCAAATCCAAATACCATTCATACGCTTCAAGCGGCAAATGGTGCTCTTCAAGGCGGCGCTTGAGCAGCTCATAATCGTGAATCCGTTCCGAGCCGCCAATGATTTCCCCGTATCCTTCCGGCGCAATCAAATCGGCGCATAGCACAACGTCGGGGCGGTTCGGGTCCGGCTGCATATAAAACGGCTTCAAAGAGGTCGGATAGTGGGTGATGAACACCGGTTTGTCAAAACTTTCGGCGATGGCCGTCTCATGCGGCGCACCGAAGTCATCGCCCCACTCGATGTCGGTCAATCCTTTTTCATGAAGCAGCTTGATCGCCTCATCATACGTTAGGCGCGGAAACGGCGGTTTGACCAGCTCAAGCTTCGACACGTCGCGCCCGAGCCGCCCGAGTTCAAGCCGGCAGCGCTCGAGCACCGACTGCACAAGGTAGGAGACGTACTCTTCTTGCAACCGCAAATTGTCTTCAAACTCATAAAACGCCATTTCCGGCTCCACCATCCAAAACTCGATCAAATGGCGGCGTGTTTTCGATTTTTCGGCGCGGAACGTCGGGCCGAATGAGAACACTTTGCCGAGCGCCATCGCCGCCGCTTCCATGTAGAGCTGGCCGCTTTGCGACAAATAGGCATCCTCATCAAAATATTTCGTATGAAACAGTTCGGTCGTTCCTTCCGGTGCGCTGCCAGTCAAAATCGGGGCGTCGACTTTCACAAACCCGCGGTCGTTGAAAAACTCATACGTCGCCCGGATAATTTCGTTGCGAATTTTCATGATCGCGTGCTGGCGCCGCGACCGAAGCCAAAGGTGGCGATGGTCCATCAAAAATTCGACGCCATGCTCTTTCGGCGTAATCGGATAGTCAACTGCTTCTTGAATGACTTGCAAATCGGCAACCGACAGCTCGTAGCCAAATGGGGAGCGCTCGTCGATGCGCACCGTGCCCGTCACATAGAGCGACGTTTCTTGCGTCAATGTTTTTGCGCGTTGAAACACCTCTTCCGAGACGTTCGCCTTTTCGACGACGCCTTGAATAAAGCCAGTGCCGTCGCGCAGCTGCAAAAAGACGATTTTCCCGCTTGAGCGCTTGTTCGCGAGCCAAGCGCCGATCGTCACTTGTTGTCCTACGTATTGATTCACTTCCGCAATCGTCGTCGTTTTCACGCACTGATTCCCTCCAATAATCGACACGTCCATCATTCGCTATTATACCGTTCCGTCGGCGTCACGGCAACGACCAGCCAAAGCAGCGCAAAACGATGCTGCCCCCACCAATCGCCCTTCGGCGCAGCCGCCCGGAGCCAGCCGACAGACCGACGCGGAAAAAGCGGCTTTGCGCCAAACAAAGCCGCCCTTTTTCTTTCCACTCTGACACCTTGGCGCAAAGCGCCTTAGGCCCGCGCCTCCATAAACCGGCGGATGCGTTCGATCGCTGTCTCGAGCGCCTCAAGCGAGGTCGCGTACGACAAGCGGACGTAATCCGGCGCCCCAAACCCAGAACCAGGCACAAGCGCGACTTTCGCTTCCTCCAACAAGACGGCGACGAACTCGTCGACCGTGCGGCATTCGGCCATATCCGCCGCCTTTCGGGCGTTCGGGAACAAATAAAACGCTCCTTGCGGTTTGATGCAGGTGAAGCCTGGAATTTGCACAAGCTTGTCATAAATGATGTCAAGCCGCTTTTCAAACGCTTGGCGCATTTGTTCGACCGGCTCCTGCGGCCCGCTGTAGGCGGCAATGGCCGCATATTGAGCGATCGATGTCGGATTCGATGTGCTATGGCTTGCTAAATCGGTCATCGCTTGAATGATATCTTTCGGTCCAGCCGCGTAGCCGATGCGCCACCCTGTCATCGAGTGCGATTTCGATACGCCGTTGATGATGATCGTCTGCTCCTTCAGCTCCGGCGACAGTTCGGCGATCGACACATGTTTCGCCCCGCCGTAAATCAATTTTTCATAAATTTCGTCCGAAACGATCAACACGCCATGCGCCAAGCATACTTCCCCGAGCGCTTTCAGCTCCTCGGCCGTATAAATCATGCCGGTCGGATTGCTCGGGGAGTTGATAATCACCGCCTTCGTCTTCGGGGTAATCGCCTGTTTCAGCTGATCCGGCGTCATTTTAAAGTCGTTTTCTTCCAGCCCTTCAACGTAAACCGGAACGCCGCCAGCCAGCTTCACTTGTTCCGGGTAGCTCACCCAATACGGCGTCGGAATGATGACCTCATCGCCTTCATCAAGCAGCACTTGAAAGAGCGTATAAAGCGCATGCTTCGCCCCGACACAGACGATGATTTCCGCCGGCTCGTATGAAAGCCCTTGATCGCGGGCAAATTTTTTGATGATTTCCTCTTTCAGTGCCGGCAACCCGCCTGATGGCGTATATTTTGTATGCCCTTCATTCATCGCCTTGATGGCCGCCGCGATAATGTGCTCAGGCGTGTTGAAATCCGGTTCGCCGGCCCCAAGGCCGATCACGTCGTATCCGGCCGCTTTCAGTTCCTTTGCTTTCGCCGTAATGGCCAATGTCGCCGATGGCGTCAGCGACGCCACCCGTTTTGCCAGTTTCATCGCTTCTTCCCCCTCACGTCCTCACTGTTGAAAACTGTACCTCTTCAGGAAGGCCCCATCCGCAAAGTGAAGGTAATAAAACGAATACCTTCCTTCCGCATCAATATATGTCAACTCCCAAAGAGGCACGCCTTTTTCCATGCCAAGCGTCGCGTCGATGATGCGCCGCGGTCGGCGGTCGCGTTGCAAAATGGCGCGCGCTTCCGCCTCGCTGATGCCGCTGTCCACGCCCTTGACGACGACACTCCCCTTTTTTTCAGGCACCCAAACGACGACCGCTTTCCCTTGTTTTGTTCTTCCGATGAATACGGTGCACGCTTCGTCGCCATAATATGTATAGACTTTCTTCACATCAGCAAGCCCGGCGGCTTCCTTCGCCCGCGCCAACGCATGTTCCACCATCAGCCGCTTGGACGCCATCGCCTCGTCATAAATCGACCATGCCTGCCAAATGAGGAATCCAAAAAAAAGCAGAGTGAACCAACCCCACTTTTTCATCGTGATCACGTCCGATAAATCGTAAAGATGGCCTGGCGCTTGTCGTTTTCATCCAAGGCAAGGCCAAACATCAAATTGTCGCGCTTCAGCGTTCGGTTCAAGCAGTCGACAATTTTGTACAAGTCGTCGGAGTGCTGAACTTTGACGGTAGCGAGCACTTCGATTTTGCTTTCCATTTTCGTCGTTTCCTCCTGTGCGGCGCAAATTTTGTTACTTATACACGCCGGCGGCTCCGGCAACAATACAAATACAGCGAAGGTGACATCAAAGGCGTGCTTCTTCGCACCTCTGCGGCCAAGCCGACAAAGCCAAACGGCAAGGCGCAAACTGTCATCGCAGTTGTGCTTCTTTCCTATTATAGCAGGTTTGTCCGATCATTTCATAACAAATTTGCCCGCCTACACCGTCAACGCCAATTTGCTTCTTTGCCCCCGCTTCATGCGGGGTTTTTTGCCGCCTGACACCTTTAGATTGCGCCGTTTCGTCCATCTTTATGAGAAATAAAGCCCGCTTTACGAAAGCCAAGTTTCCGCTTCGTCGAGCAGCTCAGAAAGCGCGCCTTCATGCACCGAAAGCGGCGGCAAGGAAGCGAGAAAATCCGCGCCGTACGGGGAAGACATCAGCCGCCGATCCAGCACAAATACGGCTCCTTTGTCGTCTTCAGTGCGAATGAGACGGCCAAACCCTTGCTTAAAACGAAGCACCGCCTCAGGAAGCGCCAGCTCGGAAAACGGATCGCCGCCTCCTAGGCGAATGCGCTCGCTTTTTGCCTCCATCACGGGATCGTCCGGGGGCGCAAACGGCAAGCGGGCGATGACAAGCACATCGAGCGCTGAACCTGGCAGATCGACCCCTTCCCAAAAGCTGCTCGTCCCAAACAACACCGCATGCTCAAACTGCAAAAACGTCCGCAAGAGCTTTGCCAGACTGCCGCTTTGCACCCCTTGAGCGATCAAAACAAACGGCTCGCCTTCTTCCTCCGTCTTCAACGCATCAACCGTCAGTTTCAACAGTTCATACGAAGGGAACAACACAAGCACCCGCCGTCCGAGGCGTCGGGCGATCGCAAGCACCGAAGCGGCGACCGCTTCGGCGTAATCTTCAAGCGGCACGGCAGAAACGAGCGGCATGTCCGCCGGCACGAAGAGCGCGGCCTGCTCCTCGTAACGAAACGGCGACGGAAACGAGCGGCAAAGTGGATAAAAATCCTCAAGACCGAGACGCGCCGCCATATACGTGAACCGGCCGCGGACAGTGAGCGTCGCCGACGTCAAAACGACGCTCCGTTTTTTCATAAACAGTTGATCGGCGAAAAAGTCAGCAAGGTCAACCGGCTGCGAGTAAAGGCGGACAGCGTTCGCCGCCCCTTTTTCGTCCGCTTCGATCCACCGGACGACACCCGGCTCCTTTTCGGTCAGCAAACGCACGAGCGCAGCCATTTGCCGGTTGAGAGCCGCCAAATCAGCCGACAGCAAGGCGGATGGTGGGAAATCGCCACTCGTATCAGCGGATAGAAGCGGCTTCGCTTCAGCGGATAGCGCCGCCGCCAAATCGCGCAGGCGCCAGCATAACTCCACCGCCGCCTGCCACGCCCGGCTCTGTTCGTCCGTCGGCGAAAAGCGATAGCGGCAACGTCCAGCGCGAGCCGGCTTTTTGTCCAANGCATAGCGGCGCAACAGGCGGAACAGCTCGTCCCCTTCAAACTGCAGCTCCTCAAGGCGTTGCTGGCAACGGACAAGAGCCCCATTCGGTGCGTCCTGTTCTGCTTCTACCCATTTCGCGATCGTCTGCGCGATTTTGGCGGTCAGCAGGCGAAACGACACATAGCTAATCTGCTCGCCAAAACACCGGGCGGCGGCATCTTCAAGCCGATGCGCCTCATCGATGATCAGATGGCGAAACGGCGGCAAAAGCGGCGCCGGGCCGGTCAAATCATGAAGCAAAAGCGCATGGTTGGTAATGACCACATCCGCCCGTTCGGAGCGCTCTTTCGCCCGGGCGAAAAAATGATGCCGCCCGCCGTCTTCCTCTTCGCCGATGGCAAGCGCGGACAATAGGAGACGGGCGCCGGATGACACATTCAATTCGTCCAAGTCGCCGCTGTCGGTCTCAAGCAGCCAAACGAGCACCTGGCACTTCAAGAGAGCCGCATCGTACGTGTCAGACGGCTCCGACAAAAACGAAGCGAACTTGTCAAGGGATAAGTAATTTTGCTTCCCTTTCAAAACGGCAACGCGGAGCGGAAACGGCGCGATTTGCCGCAATACCGGCCAATCGCGGCGAATGAGCTGCTCCTGCAGCTGGAGGGTATGCGTGCTGATGACGACCCGCTCTTGCTGCTCACAGGCAAAAAAAGCAGCGGGAATCAAATAGGCGAGCGATTTGCCAAGTCCGGTCCCTGCTTCAATGAGCGCGTGCTGGGACGTCGACAGCGCCTCATAAACGAGCCGCATCATCTCCCACTGCCCCACGCGCCGCTTGTAGCCGGGAAGCGGAAGGGGCGGCTCCTGTTCGCAAAAGGCAGCGAACGAAGCCAAAGCGGGGCGCCGATCGCTCTCATCTGGCTCCGGCGCCGGTTGTTTCAACGCAATGCCGCGGTATACGGCGACAGCGCGGTCGGCCGGCGCCTTGTTCCGCTTTTTGGCGATGACCGCATCAAGGAGCAAGTAAATATCGCTTTTCAAGTGGCGGGCAAGACCGCGCAGTTGCTCAAGCGTCATAAGCGGCAGACGGGAGAGCCGCTTGAGCAAGGCAATGAACAGCTTGGCGGTCACTTCCGCATCGCTGTCCGCTTGATGCGGACGATTGTGGTGGAGGCCGAGCTGCCTCGCCAAATCGCCGAGCTTATAGCTTTCGGCAGTCGGCAACACGATGCGGGCGAGCTCGACCGTATCGATCGTCGGACCGGAAAACGGCGGCCAGCCAGCCCGTTCAAGCTCGGCCTGCAAAAACGGCAAATCAAAGTCGACGTTATGGGCGACAAAGTAAGCACCGTGCATCAAGGCGGCGATCTCGCCCGCCTTGTCAGCAAACAGCGGCGCTCCTTCGACCATCTGTTCGTTGATGTTCGTCAGCTGCTGAATGAACAGCGGAATGGGCCGTTCCGGGTTAAAAAAGCTGGCAAACCGTTCGACAATCAGGCCATCTTCGACGACCGCCATGCCGAGCTGGATGATCCGATCGCCTTTTTTCGGCCCATTTCCGGTTGTCTCCAAGTCAATGATGACAAAGCGCGTTGCCATAAACGATCACCTCAAAACGAAAAGGGGCGGAAAGCCCCTTTTTGCCCTCATAAAACCGTATGCGCCGGCTCTTCGGCGATGAGCTGCACAATCCGGTTGTTTTCGTCCATAATCGCGATTTTCGGTCGATGGGCGGCGATTTTTTCCTCTGGAACGAGCACATATGAGATGACGATAATAACGTCCCCTTTTTGCACAAGGCGGGCGGCGGCGCCGTTTAGGCAAAAGACGCCGCTGCCGCGCTCGCCGGGGATGACGTATGTTTCAAAACGGGCTCCATTATTATTGTTCACTACCTGTACTTTTTCATTAGCCACAATGCCGACGGCATCCAAAATATCTTCATCGATCGTAATGCTGCCGACGTAATCGAGATTGGCCTCTGTTACACGAGCGCGGTGAATTTTGGCGTTCATGAGCGTGCGAAACATGCTTGCTCCCCCTTTCCATCCCCTTGTTCGCCGGTTTTGGGCAACTCAATCATGATATTGTCGATCAACCGGGCGCTCGCAAATCGGACGGCGACAGCGATCAGCACTGTCCCGGCGAGCGTCTCAAGCGGCGTCAAATCCGGATATGAACATACTTCGACATAATCGATCTCAGCGTGCGTATGCGCTTCAATATGCTCTCTAACCATCCGGCGGATGGCCGCTGCGCTCCGCTCTCCTCGTTCGACGGCGGAAGCGGCCGCTTGAAGCGCTGCATACAGCGCCGGCGCCTCACTCCGTTCTTGCGGCGACAAATAGACGTTGCGCGAGCTTTTCGCCAGCCCGTCCGCCTCGCGGACCGTCGGCACCGGCACGAGCTCGATCGGAAAATTGAGATCGCGGATCAAGCCGTCGACGACCGCCACCTGTTGGGCATCTTTCATCCCAAAGTACGCGCGGTCGGGCATAACAATGTTGAACAGCTTAATGAGCACCGTCGCCACGCCGTCAAAATGGCCGGGGCGCGACCGTCCGCACAGCACGTCGGCGCGCGCTTGAACGATCGCTCGTACGGTAAGCGGCTCCGGATACATCTCGTCCGCTTCCGGATGGAACAAGACGTCGACTCCATGCTGTTCGGCGATGCGCCGGTCGCGCTCGAAATCGCGCGGATAGCGGGCAAAGTCTTCGTTCGGTCCGAACTGAAGCGGGTTGACGAAAACGCTTAGGACGACGATGTCGTTTTCCGCGCGCGCCCGATCGATGAGGGAGGTATGCCCTTCATGCAAATAGCCCATCGTCGGAACGAACCCGATCGTCTTTCCTTCACGGCGATATTGGCGCATGAGCGCCTGCATCGCTGCAATCTGATCCATCACGATCATCCTTGCTTTCCTCCGTAAAGCGCCACCCATTCTTCTTCCTTCATCGTAAACGTGTGCGCCGGCTCCGGGAACTGGCGCAGTTTGACATCAGCGACGTAGTTGGCTAACGCCTCGACGATCGTCTCTTGGATGGACGCGTATTGTTTCACAAACTTCGGCACGCGGGTGACACCGTAGCCAAGCAAATCGTGATACACGAGCACTTGACCGTCGACTTCCGCCCCAGCGCCGATGCCGATGACGGGAATGGTGAGTTCCCGGGCCATGGCCGCCCCGAGCTGCTTCGGAACACACTCTAAGACAAGGGCGATCGCTCCCGCCTGCTCGCATTGTTTCGCATCATCGAGCAGCTTTTTCGCACTTTCGGCATCTTTGCCTTGCACTTTATAGCCGCCAAGAACGCCGACCGATTGCGGCGTCAACCCGAGATGGGCAACGACCGGCACGCCGGCTTTCGTCAGCGCGGCAATCATGTCGACGACTTCATCCGCCCCTTCGACTTTAACGGCGTTCGCCCCTGACTCTTGCATGATGCGGCGGGCGTTTTGCA
>NZ_LDPD01000023.1:79404-87598 GCF_001026865.1 Geobacillus sp. ZGt-1
GTACGACATAAACGGCATATCGGTGACAATAAACGTGTTCGGCGCACCGCGGCGAACCGCCTTCGTATGGTGGATCATATCATCGACCGTCACCGGGATCGTTGAATCATACCCGAGCACAACCATGCCGAGCGAATCGCCGACCAAAATCATGTCGACGCCGGCTTGCTCGGCAAGCTTCGCGGACGGAAAATCGTAGGCGGTCACCATCACGATCGGCTCGCCCGCCTGCTTCATGTGGAAAAAATCGGTTTTCGCTTTCATTTTCGTTCCCTCCTCTTTGACTGCAGAGGAGATGAACCGCCCGAAACAAAACGTCCTTCTTTCCCGCCTTGAGAAAGAAGGACGCCATAAAACCGCCGTCGGTTTCGTTCATCCCTCTGTCCTAGTCCTTCAAAAAAGGATCAAGGCAGATCATTTCCTTCACCTATTCGTGCTGTCGGCCTCGGTGCAGTTCTTCTTGCGAAAGATACTGCCCTTTTCCTCGCTTTGTATTTTAACAAAATTGTTACAATTTTTCTAGTGGCAAATTAGAACTGAATATCGGCAGAATGGATGTAATGGATGTTCTTTTGCTCATCTTCAAGGATGAGCAGCCCGTCGTCAGTGATGCCGCGGGCGATGCCGCGAATCACGCCGTTCAGCGTTCTCGCTGTCACCGCCTTGCCGATCGAAACGGCGTACCCTTCCCAAAGAAGCTTAATCGGACGGAAGCCATGCGCCAAATATTGCTCATACAGCCGCTCAAGCCGGAACAAAATTTCTTGAATGAGCGGGGCGCGCTTTACGGGCCCGCCCTTTTCAATGGCCAGCGATGTCGCGATGGCCCGGATATCCTCCGGAAACTGCTCGATCGTTTGGTTGACGTTGATGCCGATGCCGATGATGACCGAATGGACGCGGTCAGGGTCGGCTTGCAGCTCCGTTAAAATGCCGACGCACTTTCTGCCGTCAAGCAAAATGTCATTCGGCCATTTAATGTCTGGGACAAGCCCGGTCACTTCCTGAATCGCCTGGCTGACGGCCACCGCGGCAAGCAGTGTCAGCTGCGGCGCCCGCTGCGGCGGGATGGCCGGCCGCAAAATGAGGCTCATCCAAATGCCCGTCCCTTTTGGGGAAAACCATTTCCGATCCAAACGCCCGCGCCCAGCCTTTTGCTCTTCCGCGACGACGAGCGTTCCTTCCGGCGCCCCTTCATACGCGAGCCTTGCCGCAATGCGCTGCGTCGAATCGACTTCGTCAAAAAAGTGGATCGTGTGGCCAAGTTTTTCCGTTTTTAAGCCGAGCTGGATTTCGTTGGCCGTCACTTTATCCGGCGTGCTGATAATCCGGTAGCCAAGGCGGCGCACTGCTTCGAGTTCAAATCCTTCTTTGCGCAGCTCCTCGATATGCTTCCATACCGCCGCCCGCGAACAGCCGAGCTGTTCGCTGATTTTTTGCCCGGACAAAAACTCGCCGTTCGCTTCGGCAAACAACTCTAACAGTTTTTTTCGTGTGTCCGATTGCGCTCCATGAGCCATGCGTAAATCCGCTCCTTCTCATTTTCGACTTCGCTGCTGACGACCGCCCGCCAGATGGCATCCAGCGTCTCTTTCACCCACGGACCGGCCGGTTTTCCAGCCCAGCGAATGACGTCTTTCCCGTTGACGGCAAGCTCCCCTTTCGTTTTGATCGGCAGCGCCGCAAAGCGGCGGCGGAGCTCCTCATGATGAGGTTCAGACGGCGCGCCGCAAAGCGCGGCGCGCACCGCTTCAACCGATAGCGCTCGCTCGAGGCCGGCCAAAAACAACTGTTCGTTCGTCCACGCCTCCGGCCTAGGGACATCATCGAGCGCCGCCAAAATGGCGCCAGCTTCATCGATTACTTTGTTGGGAAGCTTCCAGGCGCGCAAAAACGGACGAATGTCTTTGACATCAAGCGCGCGGCAAAGAAGCGCCCAGCGCTCTTCGCGCTTTGTAAGCCACGGCCAGCGAAAGGCGGCGGCCGAGCGCAGCAGCTGCTCTTTTTCGGCCAGCCCAGGCAAATAAGCGAACAGCCCGGTATCGGCCAACAGCGGCAGCGCTTCGGCAACGAACGGACCGGCGAGCAGTTTTTCCATTTCCATGGTCATCCGTTCGACAGAAATGTGGGCCATAAGCGGTGCGTTTTGGACGATCGCCCGCTTCGTGTCCTCAGCAAGGGCAAATCCAAGTTGGCTGACGAAGCGAACAGCCCGCATCATGCGGAGCGCATCTTCGCGAAACCGTTCGTCCGCCGCCCCGACCGTGCAAATGAGCCGCCGCTCGATCGCCTCTTGTCCGCCAAACGGATCAATGATCGTTCCGCGTTCATCCATGGCGATGGCGTTCATCGTGAAATCGCGGCGCTTTAAGTCTTCCTCAAGCGAACGAACGAACGTCACCGACTCCGGACGGCGATGGTCTTCATAATCGCCGTCCGTGCGGAATGTCGTCACTTCGTACGCCGTTCCTTCATGCACGACGACGACCGTGCCGTGTTTCGAACCGACGTCGATCGTTTTCGGAAACAAGCGCATCACTTCTTCCGGCAGAGCGCTTGTCGCGATATCGACGTCGCCGATCGCACGCCCGATCAACAAGTCGCGCACCGCGCCGCCGACAAAATACGCCTCATAGCCATGCCGCTTCAATTGTCGGATAATGCCGAGCGCCTGTTCAAACGGCGGTTTCATCGTTTCACCTTCCTTGCCGCAAGCGAAGCGTACAGCTGTTCATACTGGCCGACGATGTCGGCCGAGCGGAACTTGCGCTCGACCGTTTGCACCGCCTGTCTTGCCATCTCAGCGTGCAACCGGCAGTCTGTCAACAGCGCCATCGCCTGTCTTGCCGCCTCTTTGACATCGCCAAGCGGGCATAAAAACCCGGTTTTCCCATCCTCAATCACTTCCGGAATCCCGCCGATGGCCGTGCCGATGCACGGAACGCCGCACGCCATCGCTTCAAGCAATACGAGCCCGAAGCTTTCTTTTTCCGACAAAAGCATCATCACATCACTGATCGAATACAGCTCTTCGAGTTTATCCTGTTTTCCTAAAAAGCGGACATCATCTTGCAGCCCAAGCTCTTTCACAAGCCGGCAGACGACGGTCATTTCCGGACCGTCGCCGACAAGCAAGAGCTTGGCTGGCACGTGCCGGCGCACGATGGCAAACGCTCTCACTACATCAGGCACACGCTTCACTTTCCGGAAATTCGAGACATGGATCACAACTCGTTCATCGTCGCGAATGCCGTACTCGCGCCGTAAATGGCCCGCTTCCCGGCGACGGTAGACGCGTTCATCGACAAAATTGTAGACGGTATGGATCGTCGCTTGCACATCGAGCAGTTCATACGTCTGCCGGGCAAGGGCGTCAGACACCGCCGTAACGATATCCGACTGCTCGATGCCAAATTTGATCATATCGGAAAGCGACGGATCATAGCCTAACACGGTGATATCCGTGCCGTGCAGCGTCGTGATGATCGGCAGCTCGCCGACCATTTGCCGCGCCAACACCGCACAGACGGCATGAGGAACGGCGTAATGGGCATGAAGCACATCGAGCCGTTCCCGCTTTGCCACCTCAGCAATTTTGCTTGCCAATGCCAAATCGTACGGCGGGTATTGAAAGACGGAATATTGGTTGACACTGACTTCATGATAATAAATGTTGCCGTACACTTTATTCAAACGAAACGGCATGCTCGATGAGATAAAGTGAATCTCATGCCCCCGCTCCGCCAGCAGCTTGCCAAGCTCAGTGGCGACCACTCCGGAGCCCCCGACCGTCGGATAGCAAACAATCCCGATTTTCAGCTTCATCGCTCCTCCTCAAACAAATTGGAAAGATGAATCGGCGTTTTCGTCAAAAACCCTTCCGCATACGCCGCGCCGATTTGTTGACCGAACCAGCGCTCGCGGCTTTCAATCATCTCGATGTAGCCGTTGGTCAGCGGGGTGTCAACCGAGCCAGGCCGTTTTTGAAACTGGCTTTCGTACGCGCGCAGGCTGTCCAGCTTGTCATCGATCGTTTCGCTAATATCGATGAGAAAATGCGGGCGGCAAAAGGCATTGATCATATAATAATACACCGCCCGAACGCGGTGCGCATCGCCAAGCTCTCCGGCGCCATAGCGGCGGATGCCGGCGGAAAAGACCGCTTCCTCGACAAGGCGGGCGCATCGCCCGTGATCCGGATGTCGATCTTCCCAATAGGGGGCGAATACAAGGCGCGGCCGGCAGCGGCGGATGACCGCTGTGATCTGGCGGATCGCCTCTTCCTCGACATAAAGGCCGCGGTCAGGCAGCCCAAGATTGAACCGCTCGGATACACCGAGCCGGCGGGCCGCCTCGGCCGCCTCTCTCTGCCGCTCGTCGACCGTGCCGTTGGACGACAGCTCGGCTTGCGTCAAGTCGCAAATGACAATACGGTACCCACGGCGTACGTATTTGGCGATCGTCCCTCCCATGCCGATTTCGACATCATCCGGATGGGCGCCGAACGCCAACAAGTCACACGTTTCCATCATCGCTGTCACCTTTCTGTTTTCGATTCCTCCCCGCCTTTTGTTCGGCCGCGCACAATGCTGCGCCATGCCAAATCGCCGCGCTCCAACGCGCGGATGAGCAGCTCGGCCGTGCCGATGTTCGTCGCCAACGGCACGGCATAGACGTCGCAAAGCCGCATCAATGCGCTGATGTCCGGCTCATGCGGCTGGGCGGTGAGCGGATCGCGGAAAAAAATGACCAGATCCATTTCATTGCGGGCGATCATCGCCCCGATTTCTTGGTCGCCTCCGTACGGCCCCGATTGGAAGCGATGAACGGGAAGACCGGTCGCCTCCTGGATGCGCAAGCCGGTCGTGCCGGTGGCGTACAATTCATGGTTTGCAAGCACAGGCGCATAGGCGGTCGCAAATGCGACCATCTCTGCCTTTTTTTGGTCATGGGCAATTAACGCGATTTTCATTCCATTCTCCCCCGTTTGCGCAGTTTGCACACTATTCCAAAATATGCTCCAGCCCATAGACAAGCGTATGTAAATGCATCACCGTTTCCACTGCCAGCTTCACCCCGGACATAAACGAGCGGCGGTCGAACGAATCGTGGCGGATCGTCAACGTCTGGCCGTTGCCGCCGAAAATCACTTCTTGATGAGCGACAAAGCCCGGCAGACGGACGCTGTGGATCGGGATGCCGTCGTAAGCGGCGCCGCGCGCGCCAGCAAGCGTTTCCTTTTCGTTCGGGTGGCCTTGCTTTTTCGACGGTCGCACTTCGGCAATGAGCTGCGCCGTCTTCAATGCCGTTCCGGACGGTGCGTCAAGCTTTTGATCATGGTGCAATTCAATGATTTCCACATCAGTGAAATATTTGGCCGCCATGCGGGCGAATTTCATCATCAACACCGCTCCGACGGCAAAGTTCGGCGCGATGATGGCGCCGATTTCTTTCTCTTCCGCCAGCTTGGTGAGCCGCTCGATATCTTCCGGCGTAAATCCAGTCGTGCCGACGACCGGACGAACGCCGTAACGCAGCGCCAGCTCGGTGTGCCGCTTTCCGGCTTCCGGCGTTGTCAAATCGATCAATACATCCGGCTTCACCTCCGCAAAACAGCGGGCCGCATCGGTGTAAATCGGGGCGTTGACGCCGGAAAATCGGTCGATCTCCGCTAAATTTTGTCCATCGTAACGGCGGTCGATGACCGCAGCCAGTTCAAAGTGATCGGTTTGCTGCACGAGCGCAACCGCTTCTCGGCCCATGCGGCCGCGCGGCCCCGCGATGACAATGCGAATCGTCATGATCCTTCCTCCTTCCGCGTCCAGCGGTCGCGGTCGCGGGTGCGAAACTTGTCCATCACCCGGTCGTGCGCCGCCTGCAAATCAATGCCGAGCGAATTGGCGAAGCAAATGAGCACAAACAGCAAATCGCCCAGCTCTTCTTCCACCGTTTTTTCTTGTTCGGTCGCCTTTTTCGGTTTTTCCCCGTAGTAATGGTTCACCTCGCGCGCCAGCTCGCCGAGCTCTTCCGTCAGCCGCGCCAGCATGGCGAGCGGGCTGAAATAGCCTTCTTTGAATTGACTGATATAGTCATCCACTTCCTGTTGCATTTGTTTCATCGTTTTCTCCTGCATGGCTTGTCACCTCGTCTGTTTTCATGTTAGCGAAAAGCGGCGCATTTGACAAATGTTTTCGCCCGCTGTCAATCCGCCCGTTTTCGCTCGTCATTGCCTATATGGACAAGTTCCTCTATAATTAAGGGCGCCGACTATTTTTGCGGACGGAGGGACGGTATGATTTTTGGACTAAAGATCAAAAACTGCCTGTTTATTTTGCTTGGCGCCGCTATTTTCGCCTTCGGGCTCGTTCATTTCAACATGCAAAACAATTTGGCGGAAGGCGGGTTTACCGGCATTACGCTTCTTCTTTATTTTTTGTTCGGACTGGATCCAGCGATCACCAACTTGGCGCTCAACATTCCGCTCTTTTTCATCGGCTGGAAGCTGCTCGGCCGCCAAACGTTTCTCTATACCGTCATCGGCACGGTCGCCGTTTCCGTCTTTTTGTCCATCTTTCAACGCTACATGATTCATATGCCGCTTCGACATGACATGACGCTCGCCGCCTTGTTTGCCGGCGTCTTTATCGGCGTCGGCCTCGGCATTATTTTCCGCTACGGCGGCACAACCGGAGGCGTCGATATTATCGCGCGCCTCGTCCATAAATATAAAGGCATCAGCATGGGCAAAACGATGTTTGCCTTTGACGCCACCGTCATCACATTGTCGCTTCTTCTTTACCTGTCATACCGCGAGGCGATGTATACGTTGGTCGCCGTCTTTATCGCCGCCCGGGTCATTGATTTTCTGCAGGAAGGCGGCTATGCGGCAAAAGGGGCGACCATCATCTCAGAAAAAAGCGAAGAGATCGCCAACCGGATCTTGACAGAGATGGAGCGCGGCGTCACCGTGCTGAAAGGGCGCGGCTCGTATACGAAGCGCGACCGCGACGTCTTGTATTGCGTCGTCGCCAAAAACGAACTGCCGCGCTTAAAAAGTGTCATTATATCCGTTGATCCGCATGCGTTCGTCGCCGTCACCGATGTGCATGATGTGCTCGGCGAAGGGTTTACGCTCGATGAACAAAAGCGGCCGCTGGAACCATGAAAAGCCGCTGGCGCGAAAGCCCAACCGGGACAAGCCCGGCAAGCGCCGCTTGAAAGTGCCGGGGCGGTGCTTGCACAAAGCGACGGGAAAACAAAAAAGAGGGGGAAACGTTTCCCCCTCGCAAAAAGCGCCGGTGCTTAGTCTTCCGGCTGCCGCGCCCGCTTCTCTTCCTTTTCTCCTTTGTACTTCCGCCAGCCAACGTACGTCAGCGTCAACACGATCACTCCGCCAGTGGAAATCATCACCCAAATCAGCGACGGATCAGCTTCGTCCTTTTTCACCCCGGCAAACAGCGCTTCAAGATCTTGACGCGCATCGGCAAGTTGCTCGCGCTGCTCGTCTTCGCCGCGTTGCCAAAACGCGGCGGCCTGCAACGCCTCAAGATCATCATCGACCTTTGTCGCGATATCCGGCGGCACGTCGATTTTCACACTCGGCTCGATCAATGTATAGCGGTCAAGCAACTGGCGGAGGGCAGCGGCATACGCTTTCTGCTCGCCTTGTTGTGCCGCCTTTTCGACCGCGGCAAACGCCTCCATGACAGCCGGCTCCATCTCCGTCCAAAGCGGCTGGTATGTCGAATGGATGGCGTCAACAACAAGGCGAAACTGGGTGATCGCCGCCACTTTGTCTTCCGCGGAGATCGGCGCCGTCATCGCCTTGACTGCCTGCTCATGCGTCACGGTCACCGCCCGCAATTCATCGGCCGATTTCAACCGTTCTTTTGCCCCAAGGGCGAAAAACCGCTTGGAAAAATAGCGGAGCACTTCTTTTGCTTCGGCAAAACGACCGTTTTTCGCCAATTGCAGCGCCTCGTCGGAAATATCGTCCAACTGCTCCCAACCGTTTGTTTGTCCAGCCGCGCCAATGGGCGCTGGCCATAAAAAGGCGAGCGACAACAACATGGCTAGCCCGATTCGCTTCATCATCGTCCCTCCCTCATCCACTAGTACAATGTATGAAGGAGTGGACAAGAGTAGACCAGGCAACTGCTATATAGATGCAATTCGAAGCTTTACCATTTGCAGC
>NZ_LDPD01000023.1:87782-99188 GCF_001026865.1 Geobacillus sp. ZGt-1
ACTTCTTCGTTGCATCTATAATAGAAAGCTGCCGCCCAACGTTCCTCCTTGTGTTCAACGCTCTACTCTGATGCCTGCCGGAAAGACATGCCGCCCGGCAGAAGCGGCTGGCGCCGGAGGCGGACGCCAAGCTGATACGCAGCGGCAATCGATGCGATGCTCAACCAAAACGTAAAATAGCCGATTTCGTTGGCGTAGTCAGCCAGCACACTATAGCGCGGCATCATGCCAAAAACGTAGTCGATGACATCGTTATGCAGCGTCCACACGGCCGCCAGCATAAGGTGAAGGAAGCGGAATCGATAAAACCGGGCGTACAGCATTCCTTCGATCGCCATCGCCCCGTGCGAAACGATCAGCATCCACCCGGCCCAATCGAGCGTGCCGGTGACGCGCCAAACGAGCACATTCATAACGACCGCCCAAATTCCATACTTAACAAGCGTCACCAAAGCCAACGCTTCAAAAAGCGGCGCCGACCTGCCGAAAAGCCATGCCACAAGGACGACAAGAAAAAAAAGGCTCGCCGTCGGACTGTCGGGAACAAACGGCAAAAAGATGGGCGGCGTATCGGCAAGTTGATAACGATACCAATAATATCCATAGATGGTGCCGGCCGCGTTGACGAACAAGAGCAGCCAAACAACCGGCCGGGAAGCCAACAGCGCATAAAGCCATGCCATCATCTGCACCTCGCCTCGGTTTCATGTTGGCACGAAAAAAGCTGACTAACGCGAGTCAGCTTTTTCGTGTCGAAACGATTATTCCGCTTTCAGTCCAGCGATGAATTCGGACAGTTTTTTCAACTCTTCATCCGTGCCCTTAAAGACGCCGGGCGGCATGTTGCCTTTCCCTTCTCTCGCGATTTTCGCGATTTCTTCTGGTTTCAAGCCGGTGCCGATGAGCGACGGACCAGCACCGCCGGACAAGTTTTGTCCGTGGCACGATGTACATGTGTTCGCTTGGGCGATTTTATAGCCTTCCGCGTTCGTGTCAATTTTCACTTCCGCCCGAATTTTCCCTTGTTCAGCCGCTTTTTTCCAGTCGTGTGTGACGACCGCTTCCCATGTCAAATAAATCATCGCCGCAAGCGCCAACAGCATCATCCCGGTCGCGACCGGACGCTTCCAAGGACGGCGCTCTGGGCCGCGGTCCAAAAACGGCGCCAATAAGAGCGCGCCGAACGCCAACCCCGGGATGATGATCGCGCCGACGACCGTATACGGACCAGACGCATACGAATATTTGAGCAATTGGTATAAGAACAAGAAATACCAGTCAGGCAGCGGCACGTACGTCGTGTCCGTCGGGTCGGCGATCCGCTCAAGCGGCGACGGATGGGCGACCGTCAAGCATAAGAAACCGACGAGAAAGACCGATCCGACCAACCATTCCTTGAGCAGGAAGTTCGGCCAAAACACTTCCGTTTTCCCGGGATATTCCGAATAGTCCTTTGGAATATTCGGTTTTCTCACCGCGGGAACACGGGAATCGCCGACGAATTTCATTCCTTTTCCGCGATGCATTGCGTGGTTCCCTCCTTTTTTCTATCGCCTCTAAACGCGGGCCGACCGATCATAGCGGACCGGAAATGCCTTGTCTGCGAATCATTAAAAAGTGCGCTGCCATTAAGCCGAGCAAAGCGGCCGGCAAGAAGAAGACGTGAATGGCAAAAAAGCGCGTCAACGTTTGCGCGCCGACAATTTCCGGGTCCCCAGCTAACAGCGTCTTAATGGCCGGGCCAATGAGCGGCGTCGCTTCCGCGATTTGCAAACCAACTTTCGTCGCAAACAGCGCTTTCATATCCCACGGCAACAAGTAGCCGGTGAAGCCAAGACCCATCATCACCATAAAGATCAATACGCCGACGATCCAGTTCATTTCGCGCGGCTTTTTATAAGCCCCTTGGAAAAAGACGCGCAGCGTATGTAAAAACATCATGACGATGACCAAGCTCGCCCCCCAATGGTGCATGCCGCGCACAATTTGGCCGAACGCCACTTCGTTTTGCAAGTAATACACCGATTCCCACGCGTTTTTAATATCCGGGACGTAGTACATCGTCAAAAACATGCCTGACAAAATTTGAATGACCGTGACAAAAAACGTCAGCCCGCCGAAACAATAGACAAAGGCGGAAAAGTGATGGGCGGGGTTGACGTGCTCCGGAACTTCGTGATCGGCGATATCCCGCCATAAAGGCGTAATATCTAAGCGTTCATCGACCCAGTCATACAGCTTGTTTAACACGCATTACGCCTCCTTTCTTGGTTTCGCCTTGCCTAAATACAGCTTGCCGTCTTTCACTTTGTACTCGTAACGGTCAAGCGGAGCTTGCGGCGGCGTCCCCGGAACGTTCGTGCCGTCCTTCTCATAGCGCCCATAGTGGCATGGGCAGAAAAACTGGTTCGGATGCTCTTTGTCCGTGTTCCAGTCGACCGTACAGCCAAGGTGTTTGCAGATCGGCGACAGGGCGATGATCTCCCCTTTGTCCGTTTTATACACCCATGCTGATTTTGGCTCTTCCGACTCGTACCAAGCGTCTTTCACCTTCACTTTAAAGTCGAAGCGCTTCGGTTCGGTCGTAATCTCTTTGACGTCTGCTACCGCGACCATCTCCGTCCCTGCTTCATCCTTCAAGATCGGATCGAAAGCAAAACGGAGCATCGGCATCAGCATTCCTGCCGCCATAAAACCGCCGACGCCGGTCAGCGTGTAGTTTAAAAACTGACGTCTCGTTACACGATGTTTGTTGTCGCTCATCGTCTTCCCCCCTCTATGCAAAATCAAGTCCGCACCGGACGATTGTATGTATAACACATATGGAAAACTAGGACATTCTAATGATAGCTCAATTGCTGGACAAGGTCAATATCGCAGGCGGCAAAACGTCGGACTTTGCCGCGTCTACTCTTGCGCCCATCGACCGATGAGAAAGCGGAGCAACTCGGCGGCCTGCTCTCTGACAAGCTCGTGCTTGTACGATTCACCCATGCTCTCGAGCGGAACAACCGGAACGAACCAAACGCGGTCAGCTTCTTCGCCCTCTTGCCACGCACGGTCGCACGTCACATAAAACAGATGCTTCATTCCTTCCCGCTTAAGCCGGTTGGTCCAATCCGCCAGCCTTTCGGTAAGCAGCGCCCGCGGCTCATCGGCAAAATACACAAACGACGGCATCAAAAACAACCGGCCCTTCAGCTGCCGCTCGACCTCGGCCGCGATGAGCCCGACAAGCTCCCCGCCGGAAGCGAGCCGCTTCGCTCCTTGGCCGAAAGCCACCGGCAAAAGCGGAAGGAGCGCCGTGTCGATGTAGTCGCGCTCTCGTTCATAGAGGGCGACGTCCTCACCTGTCCACTTCATTCGTACTCTCCTTTTCCTCAAAGTTTCTTCCCTTCATCACCATACCATATTTTTCGGCAAAAGAAAAACCTTGCCGGCGGCAAGGTTTTTACAATTTGTTTAATTCATCGGTCAGGCGGCGGAACGCCTCTTCATCATGGCGGTCAAGCGCCTCATCGATCAGCTTCATGAGCCGCCCGCGCCGGAATTCGTAAATGGAGCGTTCCAAAAACTGCTCGGCGAGGCGCTGGTCGTTTTCGCTCACTTGCGCCTGCTTCGGCGCATACGGGTTTTCCTCAAGCACAGCGACATATTGTGGCGAGTGAAAAGAAGCGCGGAAATTCAGTTGAATGTAAATATCTTCGTCGCGGTTTAAACGGATGTCATGGAACGATTTCTCTGCATCGGTTGTCATCACATTGCCTTTGTAAAAACGGAACGGCACATCGTCGACGCAGTGAGTCGACATAATGATGCCGCGCGGGCAATATTGGGCATTCTCGACAAAATGCACCTTTTGCATGAGCTGGTCATGGCTCATCAAATAGTTTAAAATCCAGACACACTCGCGCCGCTTCAACTGATAGTGGCTTAAAAACCAACGGATAAACTCTTTTTTCTCATTGACGGATACGTGCGTCATTGTGCGCTTCCCCCTCGATCGGTTTCCAAGAAAGAGGTTGGGCCACCGCTTCTCCCCTACTCTTCGAGCTCAAGCAGCATCTCCGCCGCCTCCGTATGGGTTGGGTCGAGACGGACGATCTGTTGAAATATTTCTTTCGCCGCCGCCCGATTTCCTTCCTCGATGAGAAAATATCCGTACTCTTCGAGGAACTCGACATTGTGCTTAAAGAAATTATATGCCTCGCTGTAATGATTTAATGCATCGTCGTACATCTCAAGCCGATGTTTGGCGCGCCCAAGGTCCCATTCAAACTGCGGATCGTACTCGCCATCGGCCATCGCCTGCTCAAGAAGCGCCACGACATCCTCATAGCGCTGTTCGTTTAGCCAAAGCGCCGATAAAACCGTGAGCGCCTCGATGTACCCGCCATCGATCTCAAGCGCTTTTTTCAAATGTTCCTCTGCCTCCTCCGGCTTGTTCAGCTTGAGCGCCAGCTTGCCTGCGTAAAGACGGAGCTCTTTGTTCCATTCGTCGACGCCGATGCCCTCAAGCGCCGTCTCATAGCTTTGCACGAGCCGTCCTTCTTGTTCATACGCTTTCGCCAAATAAAGGTAAAGCGGAGTGTAGTCCGGATCGAGCTCTTTTAAAGCGCTGAGCTTATCGATGGCCGTTTGTGTATAGCCGGCCTGCAACGCGGTGAATCCGTAGGCGAACAGCGTCCGACTGTCCATTTTTTCATTGAGCGCCTCCTCATAATACGGAAGCGCCGCCTCGAATTCCCCGGAACGGCTGAGCGCCTCAGCGATCCGCTCAGTGATCAAGACGCCGGCCATCTCCTTATTCGTCTTCCGCACCTGTTCATAAAGCGGCACGCTTTTTGAGTATTCCCCGTGCGAAAAATACAACTCAGCCAACGCAAACTGCACGATCGGCTCATCTGGAGCTTTCTCGTACGCTTGACGCAGCTTCCGCTCGCTCACTTCCGCCAGCCCTTGCATTTCGTACAAATCGGCGGCAAGAAGGCACGCGCGGACAAACTGCGGATCGTCTTCGTCGATCTCCGACAAAATGGCGAGCGCTTCCTCTTCGGCTTCAAGCTCCGTATACACTTCCGCCAAAAACAGGCGAATGTCGCCGTCATCCGGATAGCGGTCAGCCAGCTCCTCAAGCAGCTCCTTCGCCTCTTCCGGCATTCCCCATCCGTACAAGCAGTCGGCAAGCGCGTATTTTTCTTCATCACTTCCATATTTTTTCACTTTCGGCACGAGCGCCAACGCTTGGTCGACGTTTCCGTTTTCCACTAAGCGAATGATTTGTTCGACGCGTGTCATCGTTTCGTCAGCCCTCTCTTGCGGCAGGCGGCCATCCGCCTTTGCCATTCAAATCGTTATGTACTGTTACAATGGGAACATGAATGATGATAATCGATCATGGCCGTTTCCGCAACCAAACCGCTCGCCGTCTGGAAGGTGCGTCGTTTTTTCATCCAGAAACAGGAAATGTATCCGCTTTCAAAAAAATACGGAGCCCTTCCTCTCACTGACAATATATGAACGAACAACGCAAAATATGACCGCCCGCCCGCTTGGGGCGGGAGGCCTTTTACAGCAGCGAACGGAGGTCGGCAAAAAACGCCGGATAGGAAACGGCGACCGCTTCCGAACGCTCGAGGCGGACCGTCCCTTTGGCGATGCAGGCAGCAACGGCGAGCATCATGCCGATGCGGTGGTCGCCATGGCTGTCGACAACAATCCCGTCGGCATAAAGCGGCGTTTTGCCGCGGATCATCATGCCGTCGTCGGTTGCTTCGATGTCAGCGCCGAGTTTTTTCAACTCGGTGACGACCGTATGGATCCGATTCGTCTCTTTCACCTTCAGTTCGCTCGCGTCTTTGATGACGGTCGTTCCTTCCGCCTGCGTCGCGAGCAAGGCAATGATCGGAATTTCGTCGATCAATCTTGGAATCAGATCCCCGCCGATTTCGACCGCCCGAAGCGTCGACGTGCGGACCGTAATATCACCGACCGGCTCGGTTTCCTCGTGGCGGACGTTGTCAATCGCAATATCCGCCCCCATTTGTGTAAGCACATCGATGATGCCGGTCCGCGTTGGATTTAAGCCGACGTTTTTCAGCGTAATTTCGCTGTTCGGCACNATGGCGCCGGCGACAAGGAAAAAGGCGGCTGACGAAATATCGCCGGGAACGTAAATGTGCGTCCCGCGCAAGCGTTGCGGACCGGCCACCGAGACGGTCAAGCCATCCACATTCACTTCACCGCCAAACAACCGAACCATCCGCTCGGTATGATCGCGCGAGCGGTGCGGCTCAGCAACAGACGTCACACCGTCAGCGAATAAGCCGGCGAGCAAAATGGCCGATTTTACTTGCGCGCTCGCCACCGGCGAAGTGTAGCGAAGCGGGCGAAGCGCGCCGCCGCGGATGGAAAGCGGCGTATAATTGCCGCCCTCACGCCCGTCAATACGCGCTCCCATTTCGCGAAGCGGTTTCGTCACCCGCCCCATCGGTCGCTTGGCGATCGATTCATCGCCGACAAGGCAGGCGTGAAACGGCTGGCCGGCCAAAATGCCGAGCAACAGGCGCGCCGTCGTTCCCGAGTTGCCGACATCAAGCACCGCAGCCGGCTCGCGCAGCCCGCCGGGGCCGGCTCCTTCGACAACGACTGTCGTCCCGTCCTGGCGAATGTCAACGCCGAGTTTCCGGAAACAGTCGATCGTGCTTAAACAGTCCGCCCCAGGCAAAAAATGGTCAATCACCGTCCGTCCAGAAGCAAGCGCCCCGAGCATGACGGCGCGATGGGAAATCGATTTGTCGCCGGGGACTTCGATCATTCCTCGGAGCGACGACACGTTGGTTGGCAACTGCATGCAAAATCCCTCCATTGTTTTTCCTTGCTACCCTTCATAGGTGGCATAGTTCGTATGTTTGGCGAGGCACGCTTTCGCCCGCGCCCGATCGTCTTCGCTTTGGAAGCTGAGGCGGAGCACGCCGTAAATTTCTTCGCGCGTCTCAATGATGCGGATGTTCGTGATGCTGATGTTTTCTTCGGCCAAATAGCCGGTCACTTCGGAGATGACGCCCGGATAATCCGGCACGTCGACATACAAATCGTAAAACGACGGAATCGCTCCTTTCGTTCTCGACGGCAGCCCGTCGCGAAACTGTTTCGCCTCCAAAAAGTAATGGTAAATAGCGATGCTGTTTTCTTCTTCGACAAACGAACGCAGCCGCTCCATTTCGGCGATCCAGCGGTCAAAGAGCGCAAGCAGTTCATGCTTGTTATGGATAAAAATATCGCGCCACATTTCCGGATTGCTCGACGCGATGCGGGTGATGTCGCGGAAGCCGCCGGCCGCCAGCCGGCTGACGAGGGCGTTTTCGCACTCGTATTCGCGCGCCTGATGAACGAGGCTCGCCGCAATCAAATGCGGAAAATGGCTGATTACGCCAGTGATGCGGTCGTGCTCTTTGGGCGTTAAGATGACAAACTGCGCTTTCGTTCCCGCAAGCCACTGTTTCAACGCCTCGACTTGCTGCGGCGGCACATCGTCCGTCGGCGTCAAAATGTAAAAGGCGTTTTCAAACAGATGAGCCCTTGCCGCCGCCACACCGCTTTTATGCGACCCGGCCATCGGATGGCCGCCGATGAACGCTACGCCGTGATCCAACAGGCGGCGGGCGCCTTGGACGATGCGCTGCTTCGTGCTGCCGACATCGGTAACGATAACGCCGCGCTTCAACCGCTCGAGCGGCATCGATGAAAGCAGCGCCTCCGTCTGCATGACCGGAACGGCCAGAACGATCAAATCCGCCTGTCCGTATCCGTCTTCGGGCGAACGGGCGGCTTCGTCGATCACCTTGAGCGAACGCGCCAAGCCGAGCTGCCGCTCATTGACGTCGTAGCCGATGATCATCGCCTCCGGATGCGCTTTTTTAATCGCCAATGCAATCGATCCGCCGATCAAGCCGAGGCCGACAATGAACACTTTTCCTTCCAATCGTCCCACCTACTTTATGTAAACGTGCGCCCGCTGCTTTTGAAAAGCAACGGGCCGATCTTTTCTATCCATCCCGCCGCTGAACGGTCAGGCGAGCTGTTTTTCCCGAAGCAGTTGCGAAACGAGTTCCAACACCCGGTCGTTTTGCTCTTTCGTGCCAACAGTCACACGCACGCCGGTCGGCAGCCCAAGCGCTTGGCCCGAGCGGACAATGACGCCGCGCTCCAGCAAATAGCGGAACACTTCGTCGCCATCCAACCCGAAATCAATGAACAAAAAGTTTGTCTGCGACGGGTAATACTTCAGGCCGTTCTCCTCGCAAAAGCGATAATACCGCTCAAGCTCGGCGCGATTTCGTTCGACGCAGGCGCGGATGAACGCTTGATCGTCAAGTGCGGCCGCCGCGGCCGCTTGGGCGATGGTCGACGTGTTAAACGGCTCGCGCGCCGGCTCGACGGCGCGGATGAGCGTCTCACTCGCCACGCCGTAGCCGACGCGGAGCGCAGCGAGCCCGTATGCTTTCGAGAACGTGCGCATGACGACAAGCTGCTCGTACTCGTTTAAAAGCGGCACCGTTTGCGGGTAGTCGGGCGCCGTCGCATATTCGTAGTACGCTTCGTCCACGACGACGAGCACGTGCGGCGGCACGCGATCCAAAAAGGCGCGCAGCTCGATGTCATTCACATACGTGCCCGTCGGGTTGTTCGGATTGCAAATCCAGACGATGCGCGTGTTTTCATCGATCGCCGCAAGCATCGCCTCCAAATCATGACGCCCATCAACAAGCGGCACTTCGCGCACCTCGGCCCGCTCGATGATGGCATTGTGCCGGTATTGCGGGAATGTCGGCGCCGCCATCACCGTATTCGCCCCCGGCTCTAAAAAGGCGCGGCAAAAAATTTGCACCACCTCATCCGAACCGTTGCCAAACAGAAGCTGTGTTTCCTTGACGCCAAGATGCTTCGCCACCTTTTCGCGCAACGTGCGGGCGCAGCCGTCCGGATAGACGGCGAGGCGGTCAAGCTCAGCGGCGATGGCCGCTTTTGCCGCTGGCGACGAACCGTACGGATTCTCGTTAGAAGCAAGTTTGATAATCTCAGGCAAGCCATATTCCCGCTTGACTTCTTCGATCGATTTTCCCGGCTGGTACGGAGAAAGACCCCGGAGCGATTCCTTTACTTGCATGATTGTCGCCAACTCCTTCAATTCGGAACTTTTAGCGCGAAGAACACGGCTCCCGAAGCGGCGCGGCAAGCGAACGGGCGTAGGCAGAAAACTCGGCGACGGCCGCTTCCCTTTCGTCCGGCGCCTGCAACCTCGGAGCCAGCTGCTCGACTTTTTGCACGAGTGCGCTGCCGACGACAACGCCGTCGCACACCTCTTTCAACATCGCGACTTGCTCCGGCGCCGAAATGCCAAAGCCGACGGCGACCGGGACGCGGCTATGCCGCTTCACTTCGCGGAGGAAATCGCCGAGCGTCTCCGGCAGCGTCTCACGCACGCCTGTAACGCCTAGCGAGGAGACGCAATACAAAAACCCTTGCGCCGCCGAAGCGATCCGCTCGATCCGCTGCTTCGACGTCGGCGCAACAAGCGAAATGAGCGGGAGACCAAACCGTTCGCCAAGTTCGCGGAGCGGACCGCTTTCCTCAAACGGCAAATCGGGAATGAGCACGCCGTCGGCGCCATTTTCCTGCGCTAAAGCAAAAAAGGATTCTTCTCCTAATTGTAACACAGGATTGTAATACGTAAAGAGAATAATCGGAATGTTTACCCCTTTTTTTCGCATCTCGCCAATAAGCTGAATGGCTTTCGGCAGCGTCATGCCCCCGTCAAGCGCCCTTGCGGCGGCGCGTTGAATCGTCGGTCCGTCAGCGAGCGGGTCGGAGTACGGCACGCCAAGCTCTAATATGTCAGCGCCGGCCTCCTCAAGCGCCAAGGCGAGATCGATCGTCACATCGGGAGCCGGATCACCGGCAACGATAAACGGGATAAATAGCGGCGGATTAACGGACAGTGGCAATGTCTTCACCTTCCCTCGCACCAAGATGGCGCATCATCGTTTGCACATCTTTATCTCCGCGGCCGGACAGGCAAATGAGCACCGTTTCATCCGGCGGCATCTCGCGGGCGAGCTCGACGGCTTTCGCCACCGCATGGGCCGACTCGATGGCCGGAATGATGCCTTCCGTTTGCGCCAACAATTGAAACGCAGCGACGGCCTCGTCATCGGTCGCGCTTTCGTAGCGGACGCGGCCAATGCTCGCCAAATACGCATGTTCCGGGCCGACGCCGGGGTAATCAAGGCCGGCTGAGATCGAATACGGTTCGAGAATTTGTCCGTACTCGTCTTGCAACAGGTAGGTCATCGCCCCGTGTATGACCCCTTTCGTCCCTTTTGTGATTGTCGCCGCATGGTGCGGAGTGTCGATCCCTTTGCCGGCCGCCTCGACGCCGACGAGGCGGACGTCATCTTGCAAAAACGGGTAAAACATGCCGATGGCGTTGCTGCCGCCGCCGACGCAGGCAACGATGACATCCGGCAGCTTCCCTTCACGGGCGAGAAACTGTTCTTTCGCTTCATCGCCAATCACGCGCTGAAACTCGCGCACCATTTTCGGGTACGGATGCGGACCGACGACCGAGCCGATCATGTAAAAATGGTCGTCGCAGTGGGCGACCCAATAGCGAATCGCTTCGTTCGTCGCATCTTTCAACGTTCGGTTGCCGCTTGACACCGGCACGACTTCGGCGCCCAACAGTTTCATGCGAAACACGTTCAGCTCCTGCCGCTTGATGTCTTCTTCGCCCATAAAAACGATGCAATCCATGCCAAAATGGGCGGCCACCGTCGCCGCGGCGACGCCGTGCTGGCCGGCTCCGGTTTCAGCGATCAGCTTTTTCTTGCCCATCCGTTTTGCCAAAAGCGCCTGGCCGATCGCGTTGTTGATTTTATGGGCGCCCGTATGGTTTAAATCTTCGCGCTTTAAATAAATTTTCGCGCCGCCGACTTGCCGTGTCAAATTCGGCGCGAACGTGAGCGGGGTCGGGCGACCGGAGTAATGCTGCAAAATGCGGATGTATTCTTGTTTGAACGATTCATCGGCAAGCGCTTTGTCAAGCTCCGCTTCGATTTCCTCAAGCGGAAGCATGAGCGTCTCAGGGACAAACTTGCCGCCGAAATCGCCAAACCGGCCGTATTCATTCGGAACGCGTTCCATCATCTAACCCCACCTTCTCCTTCATATAAAGTTGAAAGACGAAGAGCCGCATTTCTTCAGAGAGCCTGCGTTTGTTCATCGTCCGAGCGTCAGCGCCGTCTTTTGGCCCTTCGTTTTGTTATTTTTTTTATCAGGTGTGTTGATGAACCAATAAAAAGTCTGTCGAGAAGGCTCTAGTCCGAGCTTTTCTGCCGTAGTCGG
>NZ_LDPD01000023.1:99290-99636 GCF_001026865.1 Geobacillus sp. ZGt-1
AAGCTTGTGTTCAGCCATATCATTCTGTGTTTTTTCGTGCATAAAACGGATCATCGACACCCGTGATTCTTTATTTTTTCTTCGATTTGTTTCATCTTCGTTGGATCTTTGCGTCCGTCCGTTTCAATGCCGCTGCTGATATCGATGCCATCCGGGCGGTAGACAAGCAGCCGCTCGATATTGTCCGGAGTGATGCCGCCGGCGATGAAGCACGGCACGCCTTGGCGGGCCGCCTCTTCCAAATAGTGCGGCACCGCCTCCCAATCAAAAGCGACGCCCGTCCCCCCCCAGGCGCCGGCGGCGCGGCTGTCAACGACGTAGCCATCGGCAATGCCAGCGTACTGCC
>NZ_LDPD01000023.1:99653-105045 GCF_001026865.1 Geobacillus sp. ZGt-1
CCGTCGCCATGGTGGATCGCCTTCCAGACGGAAAGCGGCACCGCCTCTTTCACCGCCGCCAGCTCCGCCGGCGTTTCACGGCCGTGGCATTGGATGACATGAAGCGGCAGCTCGGCGGCGACAGCGGCGATCCGCCTAACGGGGGCGTTGACAAAGACGCCGACAAGCTGCTTTGCGCCAAGCTTATGGGGCTCAAGCCATTGCTGCACTTCACTCGGAGAGACGTTCCGCCTGCTTTCGGCGAAAATAAAGCCGAGGTAATCAGCCTCGCTCGCGATAGCGGCCTGCACGTCTTCAGCCGAACGGTTGCCGCAATATTTAATTCGAATCATCCCCATCTTCCTCCCCAAACAGCCGGTAGACCGCTCGCTCCACATCATCTTGGCGCATGAGCGACTCGCCGACGAGCATGGCCTGCGCTCCGTACGATTTGACCGTCTTCACATCATTGAAGGAACCGATCCCGCTTTCGCTGACGATGACGCACGATGGCGGGATGAGCGGAGCGAGCGTTTTGGTCGCCTCAAGTGTTGTCACAAAGGTATGCAAGTCGCGGTTGTTGATGCCGACGATCTCCGGCGTAAACCGATCGAAAATCCGCTCGAGCGTCTCTTTTGCATGCACCTCGACCAGACATTCGAGCCCCAAGCTGTACGCTTCATGATAGAGCTCCTCGAGTGTTTCCGGCGGGAGCGCCTCGCCGATCAATAAAATCGCATCCGCCCCGAGTCGGACGCTTTCCTCGACTTGCCGCCGATCGATGATGAAATCTTTGCGCAGCACGGGAACGTTAACCGCTTCTTTCACCGCTCGCAAATAGCGGCGATGCCCTTGGAAATACCGTTCATCCGTCAGCACGCTGATCGCGTCGGCACCGGCGCGCTCATATGCTTTCGCGATGGCCACCGGGTCAAAATTCGGGCGAATGATGCCTTTTGACGGCGACGCTTTTTTCACCTCAGCGATCAAGCCAAGCATCCGCCGCGGCCGACGGAGCGCCGCCGCAAATGGCCGGCGCTTTCGCTCTGGCAATGGCGCCGGCAGCGTCAACGTTTCCACTTCTTCCCGTTTGGCTGCTAAAATTTGCTCAAGCATCATGAACCACTTCCTTCGCCCGCAGGCGTTGCAGTTGTTCGTATGCGGTTTTGGACAAAATGGCCTCTTTCGCCATCGCCACTCCTTCGGCAATCGTTTCGGCTTTGCCGGCGGCATACAGGGCGGCGCCGGCGTTCAGCGCAACGATATTGATGGCGCTCTCCGGCGCTGTTCCCGCCATCACCGCCTCAAGAAGCGCGGCGCTCTCTTCCGGATCGCGCACTTGCACATCGGCAAGCTCGCCGCGCGGCAAGCCGGCGTCTTCTGGTGCGATGACAAAGCGGCGGATCGCACCGTCTTTCAACTCCACGACATCCGTTTCTGCAGCGATGCTGCATTCATCAAGCCCATCGCGCCCGGTGACAAACAACACATGTTCCGAGCCGAGGCGGCGCATCGCCTCCGCCAATTTCTCAGCGTAGCAGGTCGAATAGACGCCGACGACTTGCCGCTTGCAGCGCGCCGGATTGGCGAGCGGGCCGATCAAGTTGAAAACGGTGCGGAAACCGATTTCCTTCCGCGGCCCGGCGGCGTGTTTCATCGCCGCGTGATAGAGCGGGGCGAACAAAAACGCCAGCCCTTTCGTTTCCAACGCCTGTTTGGCGGCCGACGGCGACGTTTGAATGTCGATGCCGAGCCGCTCGAGCACATCAGCGCTGCCGCTTTTTGACGAAACAGCGCGGTTGCCGTGCTTGGCGACTTTGACGCCAAGCGATGAAATGACGATCGCCGCGGCGGTGGAAACGTTGAATGTCGCCGCCCCATCGCCGCCCGTACCGCACGTATCGATGACATCATCACTAGCCTCAATGGCAGTCATCCGGTCGCGCATCGCCCGCACAAATCCGACGAGCTCATCGACTGTCTCTCCGCGCAGGCGGAGCATGGACAACAGACTTGCGATTTGACTGTCTGTCGCCTCGCCGGACATGATGATATTCATCGCCGCATACGCTTCGTCTTCCGTCAACGCTTTCCCTTCCGCACATTTCGAAAGCAGCTGCTTCAACATACGGCCCTCTCCCCTTTAGCAAATAGTCGTTCCGCTTGTTCAATCGCATTCATCAAGGCGCTCGCCTTATTGCGCGTCTCTTTCCACTCCAGTTCCGGAACGGAGTCGGCGACAATGCCGGCGCCGGCTTGCACATAGGCATAGCCGTCTTTCACGACCGCTGTCCGGATGGCGATGCACGAATCGATGTTGCCATCAAACCCGATATAGGCAATCGCTCCGGCATACAGCCCCCTCGCTGTCGGCTCGAGTTCCTGCAAAATTTGCATCGCCCGCACTTTCGGCGCCCCGCTCACCGTTCCAGCCGGAAAGGCGGCAAGGAGTGCATCGATCGGGTGGACGTTGTCGTCCAGTTCACCGACGACCTTGGAAATTAAGTGCATCACGTGTGAAAACTTGCCGATCTGAAGCAACACCGGCACCTCGACCGTTCCGTACTTGGCGACCCGGCCGATGTCGTTGCGCGCCAAATCGACAAGCATATAATGCTCAGCCCGTTCTTTCGGGTCGTGGTACAGCTCATCAGCCAGCCTCTCGTCTTCCTCCGGCGATCGGCCGCGCCGCCGTGTGCCGGCAATCGGATCGATTTCAACGCGCCGACGGTGCACTTGAATCAGTTTTTCCGGCGAACTGCCGACAATTTCCACACCGTCAAGCTGGAAATAAAACATGTACGGCGACGGGTTGATGTATCGGAGCAGCCGATAAATGGCAAAGCCTCCGGCTTGAACCGGCACGCAGAAGCGCTGCGACAGAACCGCTTGAAACACATCGCCGGCCGCGATGTACCGTTTCACGGCCTCCACATCGCGCAAAAACTGTTTTTTGTCATAGTTGGACACCGCTTTGGCAAACGAGGCGGTCCGCCCCGATTCGCTTTCCGCCGGCAAGAGCGGTTGCTCGGCTTGAGGGCGGGCCGCTTTCGCCGCGAGATCGGCCATGCGCCGTTCGGCCGCGCGGTACGCTTCGATTTTCTCTTCCTCCGTTTCGTTGCCGCTCAACCGAATATAGTGAATGACGAGCAACTCACGCTTTTTTTGGTCAAACGCAAACAGCGATTCACAAAACACGAAATAGGCCGTCTTCATAGGCACATCGCGGTTTTTGTGGCGCGGCACTTTTTCGATGGCGGAAATGAAATCGTAGCCTAAAAACCCAACTGCACCGCCTGTAAACGGCACCGTCTCGGCAAGCGGCTTGACGGCAAGCGTCCGCTCGACCCATTGAAACGCTTCTTTCAGCGTCGGTGCGGTGATTTGTTCGTTCCCGTTTTCGTCTTTCACCGAAAACGTTTCGCCGGTTTCGCTCTCCAGCGTCAAAAACGGCGCCACACCGATGAACGAATAGCGCGCCCACGGCGATTCGTCATCCTTGCTTTCAAGCAAAAACACGGCTTCCTCGCGCAAATTGGCAAACACGCCGAGCGGCTCAATGACATCGGCTACAAATTTGCGCACAATCGGGATGGTTCGAAATTCGTTCGCTTCCGCCAAAAAAGCGGCCAGCCCATCAGCAGACATCACTTCTCCTCCCTTCATGATCAGCGGGCGGAGAATGAGGGTTTATGAGGCGAAAAAAGAGAGGGAAAATAAAACGCCCAAAGACGACCGTCTTTGGGCAGATGTCGGCGAATGAAAAAACGCTCACCTCAGCTAAACTCGCTCATTCTCATCTACCCTACGCTCGCTCTCTGCTCTCGCTCAGCTTCTAACGCCCCCGATGTCTCAGGGGGCAAAGAGGTTATTTTAACTATATTACATTTCTGTTTTTTTTGTCAACGACAAATCCGGGCGCAGCACGACCGCCCCTTTTAAATACACGTGGCAGATCTCTTCTTGCTGTTTCTCAGTCGCCACCGTCATCATGACGCGAATGCAGCGCGGCAATGAACCGGGCACCGGAATTTCCCTCGTGCACATGACCGGCACATATGTCCAGCCGTCCAAACGGCGCAGCGCCTGCGCCGGAAACGCGGCGGTGATGTCGTCGGTGACGGAAATGAGCACAAACGACACATCAGAAGCGGCGACATCGTTTGCGCGGATCATTTCACGAAGCAACGTTTCAGTTGCCGCCACGATTTCCTCGGCGTCATTTCGATCCACTGTAATCGCTCCGCGAATGCCGCGAATCATTCTTTTCCCCCCTGTCTGGCAAACTCGTCCAGCCACGTGAGCAGGTTGTCGTCTTCGAGTTCCACCACTTCCACGTCGCCGATCTCACAGAGAAGCACCATCCGCACTGTTCCGGCGTACGCTTTTTTGTCGCCTTTCATCTTCTCAAGCAGGCGGGGCGTCTGAACCGTTGTCGGCAGCGACACCGGGAAGCCGTATCCGGCGAACCAGTCGGCCAATCGATGCTCAGCGAACGACCGGCCGTAAAACCGTTCGCTGACAAAGACGGCAAACAGCATGCCAACCGCAACCGCCTCCCCGTGAGTGAGCGCGCCGTAGCCTAACTCGCTTTCCAGCGCATGGCCGAGCGTATGGCCGAAATTCAAATGGGCGCGCACCCCGGTTTCTTTTTCATCCTCACGCACGACGGACGCCTTAATGTCAATGCCCTTTTCAATGCAATAGGCGAGTTTCTCGCCGCGCAAGTCGGCGAGCGTCTTGATTTCCGCGCGCAGCCAGTCGTAAAAGCGGCGGTCGCGGATCAGCGCATGTTTGATCACTTCGGCAAACCCGGACCGAAGCTCGCGCTCGGGCAGCGTGCGCAAAAAGGAGGTGTCATACACAACTGCTTCCGGCTGGTGGAAGGCGCCGATCATATTTTTGCCGAGCGGATGGTTGATGGCGACTTTGCCGCCGACGGCGCTGTCATGGGCCAAGAGTGTCGTCGGCATTTGAATGTAACGGATGCCGCGCATATAGGTGGCGGCGACAAACCCAGCCAAATCGCCGACAACGCCGCCGCCAAGCGCAATGATAACCGAGCGGCGGTCGAGGCCGCACTGCAATGCCGCTGTCTGGCAAGCGTAATAATGATCAAATGACTTGGCCGCCTCCCCGCTTGGAATGACGTAGGCGTACACGTCATACTCAGCGGCGGCAAGCAACGCCCGCACCTCATCCAAATAAAGAGGCGCCACAGTATCGTCGGTAACGATGAAAAGTTTTGTCCCTGGCGGACAGGAGAGCGACCGAAGCAAGCTTGGCAGCACGCGGGCCGCCCCATCGCCCAAAAGAAGCGGATAGCGCTTCGTCGCCGTTTCAATCGTCCGTTCGATCATCGTCAAAACTCCTTTGCATAGCGGCGGGCGCGTTCCACATTTTCCTTAATCAA
>NZ_LDPD01000023.1:105078-111958 GCF_001026865.1 Geobacillus sp. ZGt-1
CGCCGCCGCCACTTCCCAGGCGACAACGGCCTCAGCGACGACGCTCGCCGCCGGCACGGCGCAGCTGTCCGATCGCTCAATGCTTGCCGCAAACGGCTCTTTCGTCTCGATATCCACGCTTTGAAGCGGCTTGTACAGCGTCGGGATCGGCTTCATCACTCCGCGCACGACGATCGGCATCCCGGTCGTCACCCCGCCTTCAAAGCCGCCCGCCCGGTTCGTCCGGCGCGAAAAGCCTTGTTCTGGGCTCCAAATGATTTCATCGTGCACTTCGCTTCCCGGGCGGCGCGCCGCCTCAAAGCCGATCCCGAATTCAACGCCTTTAAACGCGTTGATGCTGACGATCGCGGCCGCGATTTTCGCATCAAGCTTTCGGTCGTAATGGACGTAGCTGCCGACTCCGGCCGGAACGCCTTCAACGATCACCTCAACGATGCCGCCGATCGAATCACCGTTTTTCTTCGCCCAATCGATCGCTTCCATCATTTTTTGCCCCGCCTCCGGGTCAAAGCAGCGCACCGGTGATTCTTCCGTCACTGCCTGCAATTCTTCAAGCGAACGATAATCGAGCTTCTTTGCGCGCACGCCGCCGATTTCGATGACATGCCCGGCGACGCGGATGCCGACCTCCTCCAAAATGCGTTTCGCCACCGCTCCAGCCGCCACGCGCACCGTCGTTTCACGCGCCGACGAGCGCTCCAGCACGTTGCGCATATCGCGATGTCCGTATTTCAGGGCGCCGTTTAAATCGGCATGCCCTGGGCGCGGACGCGTCACTTTCCGCTTCACTTCCGCTTCGTCATCAATCGGCTCAACCGCCATAATCGTTTGCCAATGTTTAAAATCGCGATTCTCGACAACGAGCGCAATCGGCGAGCCGAGCGTTTTCCCGTGCCGAACGCCGCCTGTGATTTTCACTTCATCTTTTTCAATCTGCATGCGGCGGCCGCGTCCGTATCCTTTTTGCCGGCGCGCCAGCTCTTTATTGATGTGCTCGGCGCGCAGCTCAAGCCCGGCCGGCACTCCTTCCAAAATGGCCGTCAATTGCGGCCCATGCGATTCCCCTGCCGTCAAATACCGCATGTTTGTCTCTCCCTTCAGGTCTTTAACGCGTTTAAGTAAAAATATATCATAAATTCGAAAAATGAAAATAGTTTCAGGAAAAAAAGAAGCCGGCGCGAGCTATTTTTTTCGGTAAAAAAACGTCTCTTCAACTTCAAAACCGTACAGGCCGGGATTGAAAATCTGCTCGGTGCTGCCGACAAACAGCACGCCTCCCGTCCGGAGCGCGTCGTGAAATTTGCGATACAGCATCCGCTTCGCCTCTTCCGTAAAATAAATGAGCACGTTGCGGCAGACGATCAAATCCATGTTGCGCGGAAACGGATCCGCGAGCAAGTTGTGCTTTTGAAACTTGACCGTTTGTTTAATCTTTTCGTCTATTTTATAATACTCGCCTTCTTTCGTAAAAAACTTTTTTCTCATTTCCTCGGGCAACTCTACAAGCGACCGTTCGCTGTACAAACCGAGGCGCGCGCGGGCGAGCGCATTATCGTCAATGTCGGTCGCCAACACCGACACGCGGTGAAGCGGCAATCGTTTTGCGAGCACCATCGCGAGCGTATACGGCTCCTCGCCGGTTGAGCAGGCAGCGCTCCACACGTTCGGGCGCGGGTTTTCCGCCAATAGCCGCGGCAAAATGGTGTGCTCAAGCACCTCCCAACGCTTGGCGTTCCGGTAAAACTCCGAGACGTTGATCGTCATCCGATCCAAGCATTCATGCCATAGCGCCGGCTCTTTTTCCATCGCTGCAAACAGCTCGGCAAAGCTCTTTAGCCCTTTTTTCATGTACAACGACGCCAAACGCCGCCTCATCTGGGCTTCCTTATATAGCGATAAGTCAATGCCTGTTTTTCGCTTCACTTTGGCAATGAACTGCGCATAATCGTCCATCGTCGCCTGTTCCTCTCCCCTGTCAATGTACAAAAACGGCAAAAACCGGCCGAATGGCGGCCGGTCTTCGCATCAGTACAGCCATGCATTGATCTGTTTGGAATAGCTGACGAGCTCTTCTTCTTTAAAGAACAAGCTGATTTCGCGTTTGGCGCTTTGCGGCGAGTCGGAGCCGTGGATAACGTTTTTGCCGACCGTCAAGCCGAAATCGCCGCGGATCGTGCCAGGGGCAGCCTCCTGCGGATTCGTTTTCCCCATCATTTGCCGGGCGGCCGCGATCACGTTCTCGCCCTCCCACACCATTGCAAACACTGGCCCCGAGGTGATAAAGTCGACAAGCTCGCCGAAAAACGGGCGCTCCTTATGTTCAGCGTAATGTTGCTCAGCGAGTTCGCGCGACACTTGCATCAGCTTCGCGCCGACAAGCTGGAAGCCTTTTTTTTCAAAACGGGCGACAATCTCGCCGATCAAATTGCGCTGAACCCCGTCCGGTTTCACCATGATGAATGTCCGTTCTGCCATTCGCTCTCCACCTCTACTGTCGTATGTACTGGGAAACGGATTCCCACCCATCATAGTATCATTGTTTTCCGCCGTTGGCAACAGCGTCCTTGAAAGCGCTAATAATCCCTTTTCCCAATATAGAGGGCGAGATCATGAAGCAGCGTGCGCGCTTCGTTGGCCGGCAGCTCGCCAAGCAGGCGGAGCGCCTTTTCCAAATAGCGATCGCTTAGCGCATACGATCGTTCGATGGCGTCCGTCTGTTTAATGGCCGCTAGCACCGCCGCCATCTCCTCGGCATCCGTGTCCGCGTTGACGGCCGTAATTTTTGCCCGCACCTGTTCATCACAAAGGGCATACAGCACGGGGAGGGTGACGTTTCCTTGCTGCAAGTCGCTTCCAGCCGGCTTGCCGAGCTGCTCTTCCGTGCCGGTGAAATCGAGAATATCATCGGTAATTTGAAACGACATGCCGACGTAATGGCCGAACCAATACAGCCGATTGGCCACCGTCTCGGGCGCGCCGGCGGCCAGGGCGCCAAGCTGGCAGCTGGCGGCGATCAATAGCGCCGTTTTTCGGCGGATGCGCCGCAAGTACGTGCGAAGCGGCTGGTCAAACCGGTATTTGTCTTTAATTTGCTCGATTTCCCCGCGGCACACTTCAACGATCGTTTTCGCCAGCACTTGATGAGCGCGCAGACTGGCAAGCTCCGCCATCCGCTCGAGCGAACGGGCGAAGAGGTAATCGCCTGTATACATGGCAAAGCGGTTGCTCCACTTCGCTTTGATCGTCGGCCGGCCGCGGCGCACGTCGGCGTCATCGATGACATCGTCGTGGACGAGCGATGCCATATGAATCAACTCAAGCGCGACAGCGACATGTTTCACCCGCTCGAAATCATACCGGCCAAATCGGGCAGCCAGCAAGACAAAAACGGGACGGATCCGCTTTCCGCCCGCTTGCAATAAATGGAGCGCCGCTTCCCCGAGCGGCCCGTATTCCGAGCGCACCGTCCGCTCCAGCTCTTCTTCGACCGCCGCCAAATCATCGTTTAAAAACGAATACATCGCCTTTAACTTCATGGTGTTCACCTTGACTCATCGTTTATAGCCTAAATGCATCGCCGCTACGCCGAACGTGTACGGTTTGACCTCGACATCAACGAAACCGGCTTCGCGGAACATCTCAGCCAGCTCGTCCCGCCCTGGAAATTCGCGCGCCGACTCCTGCAGCCACGAGTATTCCTCATAGCTTTTCGCCAACAGCTTGCCAAACAGCGGCATAATAAACCGAAAATAAAAATAGTAAAGCTGGCGGAAGCCAAACAGCGTCGGCTGCGACGTTTCCAGACAGACGGTCATGCCGCCCGGCTTGGTGACGCGGTGCATTTCCTTAAGCACCGTCATATAATCAGGAACGTTGCGCAAGCCAAAGCCTATCGTCACATAATCGAACGAATTGTCGGGAAACGGCAGCTGCATGGCGTTGCCGTGAATGAGCTTGACATTGCCGAGGCCGCGCGCCTTCACCTTTTGTTCGCCGACTTTCAGCATGTTTTCGCTGAAGTCAAGGCCGTACACTTCCCCCTCCGGCCCGACCGCCTCAGCCAGCGCGATCGCCCAGTCGGCCGTTCCGCAGCAAACGTCGAGCGCCCTTTTCCCTTTTTGCACATTCATCCTCCGCATGACGTCTTCGCGCCATTTCAAATGGCGGCGGAAGCTGATGACAGAATTCATCCGGTCATAATGTGCAGAAATTTTTTCAAATACGCGATGGACTCGCTCTTCTTTCGATTGATGCATCGTTCTACCCTTCTTCCACCGACTTTTTGACGATGGCTTGAAATCCGCCGGCAAGTTCCGCCATGCGAAACCGCAGCAGGTCGTTCATCGGCAAATTCGCCGCCAGCAGCGCTTCCTTGCAATGGTCAATATAACGCTCGCAAAGGCGAAGCAAATGCCGCCTTTGTTCTTTCGTCAGCCCTTTGGCCCATGGAAAGGCGATATGCGCCATTTGCTCAAACAGCATGGATGACCCCGTGCGGACGAACGCTTCCTGCTCGAGCAGCAAGCGCCGCAACAGCAAGTAATGGCCGGAAAATCGCCCCCATTGCGGCGCCCCGATGCGCTCGGCAAGCTTCGCAAGCAACGCCGACTCGATCGTGCCGACCGCGGCGAACAGCGTCTCGATCCGCTCCACCTTTTTTTCATACAGCCGCACTTTTTGCTCATTAATCTCGCGGACCGCTTCGGCGAACAAACGGATGAGCGCAACATCGCCCGAGCGCGCCAGCAAGTCGTAATAAAGCCCGCTGTACAAGTCGCCGGCCAAAACGACAAGCTGCCGCGTCCGCAAATCGCCGCCGCGGTCTGTCACCTGATCATGGGTGTCAAGGGCGATTTGCATGAGCATCATGGCGATGATGCACCGGTCCGGCTCATTTGGCGCCGCCGGAGCATCAGTCATCATCGACAGCGAAAGCAGCAGCCGGTCTTCATCAACAGCCGGCGCCGGCACATGCGCGCGCAAATACGGATGGTCAAGCAGCCGTTCGATTTGTTCCTTCAATGACGACAATTTCACCATGATGTCATTCACTCTTCTCACCCTTGTCCCCCAAAAAATATCCGCACCGCCATGACGGACTCAATTATAACATAATTTTGTCGAAAACGCTCTAGTTTGCTAGAAATTTGCTGGTTTACTTTTTCCCTTCCGATTCAACCACACCGTGGCGCGTTTGAATATACGCTTTTCCTCTCACTTTGATCGCCGACGTATGTTCCGTGAACTGAGCAATCAACACTTCGCCTTTGTCAAGCTTTTCCGAATGGTGAAATCTTGTGTCCGCGCCGCGCGTCAGCCCGATGACGTTCACCCCGTCTTCGAGCGCTTTAATGACGACAAAATCGCTGTTTGTGTACATCCTCTTCCCTCCTTACGCTTTGATTAACGAAAGCACTTCAGCGCGGGCGTTGGCATCTGTTTCAAACACGCCGCGCACCGCTGTCGTCACTGTTTTGGACCCCGGTTTTTTCACCCCGCGCATCGTCATGCACATATGCTCCGCCTCAACGACGACCATCACCCCATGCGGCTCAAGCGCCTCGACGATCGAATCAGCGATCGTTGCCGTGATGCGCTCTTGCAGCTGCGGGCGGCGCGCCACCGCCTCAACGGCTCGAGCGAGCTTGCTCAGCCCGGTCACTTTCCCTTCCCGCGGAATATAGGCGACGTGGGCAGCGCCAAAAAACGGCACTAAGTGGTGTTCGCACATCGAATAAAACGGAATATCTTTGACGAGCACAAGCTCCTCATGTTCCTCGCTGAATACGGTTTGAAAGTGCTGCTTTGGGTCTTCCTGCAGCCCAGCGAACACCTCGGCGTACATTTTCGCCACCCTCTTCGGCGTATCGACGAGCCCTTCGCGGTTTGGATCTTCCCCGATCGCCTCAAGAATGAGGCGGACCGCATATTCAATTTGCGCAAAATTGATCTCTGGCATACAAACAACATCCTCCTGCATCATAAAAGCTGCATGTAATCCGATTCTAGCATAGGGAGCCAAAAAAAACAAAAAAGAAGGGCCGGTGGATCACCTGCCCTTCCCTCCTGCGCTCCTGCTATGTAGGCTTACTTGACGGCATCTTTCAATGCTTTGCCCGGTTTGAATGCAGGAACTTTGCTTGCCGGAATTTCCATTTCTTCGCCCGTTTGCGGGTTGCGTCCTTTCCGGGCGGCGCGCTCGCGCACTTCAAAGTTTCCAAAACCGATTAATTGCACTTTATCGCCTTTTCGCAGCGCTTCTGTAATCGAATCAAACACCGCATCAACGGCTTTTGTCGCATCTTTTTTGGAAAGACCGCTTGTTTCAGCGACCGCGTTGATCAATTCCGTTTTGTTCATGCCATTCACCTCCTCCCAAGGGGCTGGTCTTGTTTACTACCATTTGTGCACACTTTTCTGCTTTTCTATACATAGACATCCAATTCCAGCGGCAAGAAGGCCCGCGCGCCGCGCCGGCGCAGCCAATCATTCTATGTTTGCCTCGCGACAGTCCGCAGGAGATGCGCCTATGCCGCCGGCTGAAGCCCCTTCCCAACAGTTTGGGCTCCTCCTGTTTTCGCCGGGCGCAAACGAAGCCAAGGGCGAGGAAAGCCGCCTTCTTCCCGCCAACAGGCGGTGACATGCCTAATCTTAACCAATTGACCGCGGAAATTCAACATCTTTTTTCGCAAAAACGGCCAATTTTAGGCATATTTCACCAAAACAACGATTTCAGATAAAAGATTACCATAACGCCATGCCTATAATCAAGTGCCAATCCTGATTTCTCAAGGGTTTTGGCGATTTTTTCCCTTTGCCGCTTAGCAACTGAAAAAATGGCATCAAAAAAAGCTCCCTTGTCGGGAGCTTGGCGCGCGGC